>CAYRVS010000124.1:9519-16050 GCA_964427725.1 uncultured Planctomycetaceae bacterium
GGGCCGATTCCGGCGACTCCCATCGGCTGGCTCACATGTTGGAAGAAGCCGCCGGGATGCGCGCGGTACAGGGCCATCGACTCTTGTTCGTAGTTGGAGACCCAGAGATCGGGCAACAGGTCGCCGTTGAAGTCGCCGGCCTCCAAACCCATGCTCCCGTCCGGCAACCCGCGCTCGTTGCGATCGGCGCCGCTGATCACCGAGATGTCGGTGAAGCGACCGCCCTCGTTGCGGTAAATGAAGTTCGGCACGCCGTCGTTGGCGACGTAGACATCCAGGTCATGATCGAGGTCGAGATCGGCCAAGAGGACGCCGAGCGCCTTCCCTTCGGTACTGAAACCCCAACTTTGATGCACATTCTCGAATGTCCCGTCACCCCGTGAGCGGAAGACGGCGTCGGTCAGCCCTTGGAAATTTCGGGGGGGACAGGTGTCGCGCTGGAGCTCCGGCCGGGTCAGGCAGATCGGGTTGTTCTCGAAGGACCAGTCGACGTAGTTGCCAACGTACAAATCCAAGCATCCGTCACCGTCAAGGTCGCCCCAAGCCGCGGCGGTCGCCCAGTGAGGATTCTCGAGGCCGCTGCGTTTGGTCACATCGAGGAAGGATCCATCCCCGAGATTTTCGAGAAGTTGCACACCCCCGTAACCGGTGATCAGCAGATCGGGAAAGCCGTCGTCGTTGTAATCGGCGGCGAAGGCTCCGTGGGAGAAGAATGGGGTGTCAGGGAGTGGTACGGCGCTTTCCGCGAAGCGCCAGCCCCCCCGGTTACGCCACAAGCGGGTCGACCGAGGGCTCAATTCGTTCTCGGGAAGCATGTCGCCGCCGCCGGGAAGACAAACGTCCCACCAGCCATCCTGGTCAAAATCGGCTGTGGCGGCCCCACCGCCTAGGGCTTCCAAAATGGCGTAATAATCGCTGTCTTCGCCGTTGCGATAAGAGAAATCGACGGCTGGTCCCGAACGGGACGCGAAGCGTATCCGGGTCGCCGGTCTGGATTCCGTGACGTTCAAGGTCGCCTGCTCCGACGTCGATGGGCGAGGCGGCAAAGTGACCTTACGTTCACCGCATCCGACGATGATGACGGCGAAGAGCGGCATCAGAGGAATGCGATTGACCATCCGGGGGGCACCTTGGAGCGATTCGTTCAAGTTTGCCAGAAGCATTCGGGATTCTAGCAAAACACGAAAATCCTGAAGAGTACGATTGCAATTCGCCGACTGGCGGTTAGCATTGCTATATCACGTCTGTGTTGGTTGATCCGTCCTGGCCAGTCGAAATTCCCGTTACGGTCGTCGTCCGACCGAATTCATGTCGTTCTTGTGGAGGTCTCACATGCTACGTTCGTGGCGCAGTCGAGGGTTCACCCTCATCGAGTTGCTGGTGGTGATTGCGATCATCGCCATCCTAATCGCCCTCTTGCTGCCGGCGGTCCAACAGGCCCGTGAAGCGGCCCGACGCACCCAATGCCGAAACCATCTGAAGCAACTCGGCATTGCGATGCACAACTATCACGACACGTTCGGGCAGTTCCCGATCAACAGCCTGCAATGGGGCAATCCGGCGAACACGCCGGAATGGACCGGCACGCAGCACGGCACGCAGTTGACCATGCTGCTGCCGTACATCGATCAAGCGCCCCTTTACAACGCGATCGATTTCCGGCTGACGAACGCCGAGGCGGTGACGGTCGCGGGGACGCCGATCTATCAGATCGTGATCCCGGCCTTCATGTGCCCGACCTCGACTTCGCCGGAACGCCGTCCGGGAGACCTGCGGGCTAAGACCAACTATGCCCCGTCGATGGGATCACAGCGGATGGATGTGAACACCGGAACGGGTTGCCCGGGACTCTATCCGCCGTATGGGCCGCTGATCGATCCGCAATACGCCACGACCTCGCCGAACGATAACGATAACGGCTATTTCGGGACCGGTGCGGCCGGTCACGGCAACAGCATGGACGCCTCGTCGACGTCGGGAATTTTCAGCCGGGCGATCTGGGCGGCCAAAATTCGCGACATCAGCGACGGGACCTCGAACACGATCCTGATGGGTGAAGTTCGCCCGGAATGTGCCGACCACATCAACAACGGCTGGTTCCACAACAACTCGCTGTGGGTGCCGACCACCGCTCCGATCAACTTCCCGACCTGCCCGAACTCCCCCCCGCGGCCGGATAGCTGTCACCGGGCCGATACGTGGAACACCTCTCAAGGGTTCAAGTCGGAGCATACCGGTGGCGCCCACTTCCTGATGTCGGACGGGGCAGTGACGTTCCTCAGCGAGAACTTGGACTACGGAACCTTCCAGCGTCTGGGTGATCGTCGCGACAATCGAACCGTCAGCTACTAAGTTTCGCGACTCATGAACTTGAGGCCGTGATGATCATCGCGCGGAGTACTCGGTGACTCCGCGCGGTGATTTTTTCATTTCCCATCCTGAACCGAACCGCGGCGCGAGCAGTCCACGCGTCACACGTAACCAAGCCGTTGAAGGATTCGCATCTATGTCATGGCGCGCGCTAGTGGGAACCTTGGCGGTGTCCGCGGCCGTCGGTTGTGGCGGCGGAGGCAAACCGCTGGAGGTCGTGCCCGTCTCCGGGAAGATCACGTACAAGGGACAGCCTGTCGAGAAGGCCATCGTCACATTCACGACCGAAGCCTCCCCGCGGACCGCGGTCGGCACGACCGACGCACAGGGTGAGTTCAAGCTCACCACGATCAACTCCAACGATGGAGCGGTGGCGGGCGAGCACATGATCACCGTCGCCAAGATGCCGGAACCCGGCGCGGCGGGCACGCCCCAAATCAATTCGCCGGAAGATTACACCAAATTGATGGAACAGCAGGGTCCCAGGAACACCAAGCCGCCCGGGAAAGCGACGAATGACAAGTCGATCCCCGCCAAATATGGCAATCCAACCCAATCCGGGCTCAAGCGGACGGTGGTCAAGGGCGAACAGAACTCCTTCACCATCGATTTGACCGACTGAACCCGGTTGGAAGATCATTCCCAGGCGGTATTGGGCCAGCAACCGTCGTCATGGTTCCGGGGCCAACGCGATCTGGCGGCGATAGTGAGCGGCGAGCTCCCGCGCATCGGGTGTCGCGATTGCCTGCCGCTCATAGTACTCGGCCAAGGCCAGATTGGCTTCCTGATGGCGTGGCGCGAGGCTCAATGCCGATCGGAGCCAAGCGACGCCGCGTGAGACGTCGCCGAATTCCAAGAGAATCTTGCCGATCGCCACGCGCGGTTCGGGATCCATCGGATTCGTGACCACCTCATCGTGCAAACTGTTTGAGCGCGCAAGTTCGGCTTCCGCCCGAGCCAGCCCGACCGCTTCCGCGGCCGCGGCTTCGCTTCGACCGCTACCCCGCAAGGCTTGCACCAAGCCGTTTCGGACTTCCAAGGAACGTGGCTGGGCCTGCCGCGCGGATTCCAAAAAGCGCAACGCGGCGGCGTAATCCCCGCGATCCACGGCACATAACCCACGTTGCAAGTCGAATTCTCCGGGGGGTAACCGCGTGGGCTGTTGGACCTGATCGAGCGCTGCGGCGGCTTCGGCTTGTTGTCCCAACAATCGGTGGCACTGCGCCAATTTCAGCCATGCATAGTCGGCCGTCGCCTGGTGGGCGGTCAGTTCGCGGTAGATGAGCATTGCGGCATCCGCCCGGCGGGCATCCAGCATCACATCGGCGAGTGTCTGGCGATGATCGAGGGACGCCGGTTCCAACTTACTCGCCCTAAGATAGGCCGCCTCCGCTTCCGCCAGTCGGCCCACGCCGCGGTAGATTCGTCCCTGAAGCACGTGAGGCCACGGGTCATGCGGATAATCGCGCGACCAGTTCTCGAGGATGAGCAGGGCCTCGGAATGCCGAAAATGAAGCAGCAACCCGGACACGAAGGCCTCGCAGACCTCGGGATGATCCTCGTCCGCGGACTGCAACAATCGGGCGATGGTCGGCTCGATCCCCTGCAACTCGCCGATTTGCGCCAGCAGCAGCGTCTGCTCGCGTTCCAGCCGCTCGATCGGGCTCCCCGCATCGCGCGCCTTGACCAGCCATTCGCGACACTTCGCCAGGTTCCCTTCCCGCCGATACGCGCTGGCGCGCAGGAAGGCGGTCTCGGCCGTGGGCCCCGACCACCCTTCGGCCCAAGCCACCCAATCACGGGCCGACTGGAACCGGCGCTGCATCAACGCGTGTCGCGCCTGGGCGAGGGCCCCGAACGGCACGGCCAACCACACTAGCGCCGCGAGCAGCAAGATTGCTCCCAGGAGCCGCCATCCCCGCCGACCCGATGGGGTGGACGGAGTATCCTTCGCCGGGATGTGGGGTTTGCTCCGCGGCCGCCAAGATTTGGCCATGCGTCTCAGTTCCGTGGAATTGTCAGTACGTCGGGCACGGCAGCATGATAAAATGTCGTCGAAGCGACGGCAGCCGTCATAGCCCCATCATAGACCCAAGATGTGGTGCGATTCATCGCTCCGGCCGTCGATCAAGTCAGGAATCGCCCGCCCATGCCGGGACATACTCGCCGAGTCCTGTCCGTCATGTCACTGACCATCATGACGGCCATGATCGCCGGTTGCGACACGGGGACTGACCTTTCGGCGGATCCCCACGATCCCGCGCGGCAGGCGCGATTGGCGCCCGAGATTCGCGCCGCATGTGCCCGCTGTCACGCCATGCCCCGCGGCGAGTACTTCTCCAAGAGTCGCTGGGTGGACGAAGTCTATCGCGGTCTGCGGTTCCATGCGGTCTCCCCCGAACGAAACATCCCAACCCCGCCGGCGCAGGACATCATCGCCTATTTCCAGCGATCGGCCCCCGAGCGGTTGGCCCCCCCGGACGTCCCGCAAATCGCAGCGGAGTCGGCCGCTCGGTTTCAGCAGGCGACCATCCAACCCCCTGTGACCGATGGGCCGGCGATCGCGCACTTGAGTTGGCGGACCCTGCGGGCGGGAACCGCACCCCGAGTGTTCACGTGCGATATGCGACAAGGACTTGTCCAATCGTGGGATCCCACCACCATGTCGGCGGATGTGCTCGCGAAGATTCCGCACCCCGCACACATCGAATGGTGTGATTTGGATGCCGATGGATGGCTCGACGCGGTGATCTCCGATCTCGGTTCCTTTCAACCGGCTGATCATATGTTGGGCGGTGTGTCGTGGCTGTCGGGGTCCGAAGCGGGCTTGCAGCCGGCGCGAACGATCGCGATCGGGCTGGGTCGGGTCAGTGAAACACGGGCGGCCGATGTCGACGCGGACGGGCGGCCGGACTTGCTGGTGGCGGAGTTCGGCTGGCAAAAGACCGGGCAAGTGTTGTTGTTGAAGGCCTTGGCCGACCAATCCAAACGGGTGGCGTTCGACAAGCAGGTTCTGGATCCCCGACATGGAGCGATCCGGGTTCCCCCGGTCGATCTGAACGCCGATGGGGCGATCGATTTCGTGACGTTGTTCGCCCAGGAACATGAACGGATCGAGGTCTTCCTCAACGATGGCGGGGGACGCTTTCAACCCCGGTTGATCGCGCCCCCCGCCGATCCCGCGTTCGGGTCCAGCGGGATGGAGCTGTGCGATCTCGACGGTGACGGCGACACCGACATCATCGCGTCGAACGGCGACATGTTCGACAATCACTTCATCCGTGCGTTCCATGGGTTGCGTTGGTTCGAGAACGTCGGCGCTCTGGCGTTCGTCGAACATCCGCTGCCGGCGATGCCGGGCGTTCATGGTTGCGCCACGGGGGACCTCGATCTGGATGGTGATCTCGACATCGTCACGGGAGCGTGCTTCCCGGCGGCGGCCATCGAGTCGCTGCCGGAAGCGGCACGCGCCGTCTGGCCTTCGGCGGTCTGGCTCGAACAACTCGCCCCCGGAAAGTTTAACCCGCACCTCATCGAGGTGGGGGTCCCGCTGCATGCGGCCCATCTCTTGGTCGACATCGACAATGACGGCGATTTGGATCTTCTGCTGGGAAATCTGACCGCCGGTCCGCGGCCCCCTTTCACGGTCTGGGAGAATCTGACCCGAGATGTCCCGAGTCCTTGAGCCCGCCGCGGCACGGACGAACCGTCGCGTCAGCCACAATCGCTCCTGGGGCATGTGTGCGGGCGTGTTGCTCGCCGGATGGGTTGCGCTGACGGTTTGGAGCGGCTGCCGGTCGAAGCCGGAAGCGTTCTCGGGACTGACCGATGCCGAATTCGTGGTCCGCGTCCGTCAAGCCGACGACGAAACCCTGCGTGCGGCGATGTTGCGGGGCGAAGCGGCTTGCGGGAGCGCCGAGCGGCTCGCGCTCGTCAAGGCGGTCTATTGGATGCGGCGACAGGATTGGTCGGCGGCGCTTGAACGGGTGTCGCAAGTCCCCCCGACGGGTGAGCTGCGTCCGTTGGTCTTGTTTCTGGCGGGAGAAGCCTTGTATCGAACCGGTTCCTTAGGGGCCGCGCTGCCGTTCCTCAACGCGCTGACCACCGAGTCTCCGGATGATGTCGATGGTTATCGCTGTCTCGCGGCGGTCTGTTATGACC
>CAYRVS010000125.1:0-5959 GCA_964427725.1 uncultured Planctomycetaceae bacterium
GTTCACGCGCGCTTCCTGAGAATTCGTCTGGCACTCAGGATTTCATGTGATCTTGGGAGGCGCATTCGCGGGAAACTCGGCGTGTTCCAAATATGGTCCATCCCATCCCATCCCATCCCATCCCCGGCTCGGCTTGCCATGACTTCGATCGAAGGAACTCCCATGACTCTGCGATTGCTGGGCGCTTTGGTGTTGGGCATCAGTTTCACCACATCCGGTTACGCCCAGGCTCCGGCGAAAAAACCGGCGACGGTGCAGAAGTCGACGGTGACCACCAAGGATGGGGCGGTGCTGCATCTGACGTATTATCCGTCGGCGGCGGGGAAGAACGCCGCCGTGGTGATTTTGCTGCACGGCAAGGGGGGCAACCGGTTGGTGTGGCAGGCCGGTTCGGGGCAATACCAAGGGTTCGCCCAGGCGATGCAGGCGAACGAGTTCGCGGTGGTGAACGTCGATCTGCGGCTGCATGGCGAGAATCTGTCGGGCGAAGCGACCGCGAAATCGAAGAACACGAACCTCACCGCGCGCGATCATCAGGCGATGGTCGCGATGGACATGGAGGCGGTGAAGAAGTTCATTTTCGAGGAGCATCAGAAGCAGCAGCTCAACATGAACAAACTGGGGATTGTCGGGGTCGACATGTCGGCGTCGGTCGCGCTGCTGTACGCGGATCTCGACTGGTCGAAAGAGCCGTACGACGATGCGGTGGTCCCGGCGCAGCGGACGCCGCGGGGCCAGGATGTGAAGGCGTTGGCGCTGGTTTCCCCCGACACCAAGGTGCCGGGATTGGTCACCAATCAGGCGGTGGCGAAGCTACGGACGTTGCAGCTTCCCGTCCTGATCGTGGTGGGGAAGAAAGACAACCTCGACAAGGGGAACGCGAAGAAGCTGCATGACCTGTTGATGCCGAAGGAAGTCGCGAAGCCCCACTCGTTCCTGGTGGAGCTCGACACGAACGTGCATGGGACCGACATGCTGAATAAGGGTCTGGGGCTGGAACAGACGCTGTTCAAGTTTTTGGACGAGCACGTGAAGAAGGCGGCCAGCGAGTGGCGCGACCGCAAGAGCCCGCTGCAGGATTGAATCAAGGCCTCGCCCGTAGTCCGTGGCTCGTAGTCCGTGGCAAGCAGTCGCGGGTCTCGATCAATCGTGCTCCTTCCGGTTGCGTCTTGTCTTCGCTGTTCGGCAGACAGCGTCTCGCGGATCGTTTATTCTGTGACGCACGCGAGTCCTGTCATCGGCGGGTTGCCGTCGGGTTGGTCGCGTTGAGAGCCAGGAAGCGAGAGAGCGTGATGCCGCAGGATATTCGGGTGGTGGCGGGGCGAGCCGTGCCGCTGTTGTTGGATGACATCGATACCGACCGGATCATTCCCGCGCGGTTTCTGCGGTGCGTGACGTTCGACGGACTCGGCGTGCACGCCTTCGAGGATGATCGCAAGCAGGATCCCGGGCATCCGTTCGACCAGCCGGCCTACCAGGGGGCGTCGATCCTGATTTCGGGGCGCAACTTCGGCTGCGGCTCGTCGCGGGAACATGCCCCGCAGGCGCTCGTCCGGTGGGGGATTAAAGGGATCATCGCCGAGTCGTTCGCGGAGATCTTCTTCGGCAACTGCACCGCGTTGGGGGTTCCCTGCGTGCGGGCCACGCGGGCCGATCTCGATCGGTTGTGCGCCGCGGTGCAGGCGGAACCGTCGGCCGAGGTGCGGATCGATCTCGAAGGCTTGGCGGTGAGTTGTGGGGCGTTGCGGTTCCCGGTCGAGACGCTGGAGTCGGCGCGGAGTTCGTTAGTGACGGGGAACTGGGACTTTCTGGGACAACTCCTGGACGGGGCGGCGGAGGTGAAGTCGACCGCCGGGCGGATTCCCTATATGAACAGCTTCCGGGCGTAACCCCTGACCGGGGTTGTCCACCGGTTCGAGGGGATCATCGGCTCCGGGGGTGGGGCTTGGGCATTCCCTACGCAACACACATGACCGAGGTGGAGCCCCCGGCACATCCCGGCTTCGCGTGAACCATGTGATCGACCTTCCGGGATGTGGGAGCGAACCTTCCGCGAGGGGTGACTTTTTTCACCCGGGGAGCGCGTCGCAGGTCGATTCCGTCACGCCTTCGATCAAACGAGTTCGAGCAGATTGGAGCGAACATGCTGTGGGGGGATTTGTCGTGGCCGGAGCTTCAACGGTTGGCTCCGGACACGCCGGTGGTGATTCCGGTCGCCGCCGTCGAGCAGCACGGCGAGCACCTGCCGGTCTACACCGATAGTTATCTGCTGGGGGAGGTGGTCCGGCGGGCGCATGAGCTGGTCAGCCAGCGGGTGCTCGTCACGCCGCTGCAATGGCTGGGGAATTCCGATCATCATCTCGACTTCGCGGGGACGCTGTCGGGCAGCCCGCGCGGCTATCTCGACATGCTGCGGGATCTCGCCGAGAACTGCCTGACTCACGGGTTCAAGCGGATCGTCTTCCTCAACGGGCACGGGGGGAACATCACCCCCGGCAAGCAGGCGGTCTTCGAGTTGAGGCAGCAGCATCGCCGGCGGGACGACCTGCTGTTGCTGTTCGGGACTTACTGGGAGTTCGCCAAACCGTGGGAAACCCGCGGCGACCTCGTCCAGCGGCAGATGGGGCATGCTTGCGAATGGGAAACGTCGATGATGCAGGTCATCGCCCCCCGGTTGGTGAAGCCTGTGGCGAACCTGCGGACGGTCGACTTCGGGTTCGCGTTCGAGCCGGCGTATCGGGGCTGGATCACGAAAGACCGGACGCAGCCGGGGCATATCGGTTCGCCGCAAGCCGCCACGCCCGAGAAGGGGGAGCATCTGCTCGCCACGTTCGCGCAAGGCGTCGCGGGGTTCCTGAAGCAGGTGGTGGCGTGGGACGGCCGCAGTTGGGAGCAGCCTGCGACGTAAGCATGGGACATGGCGGCCGATGTTTGTCGCGCGAAACTGCGCGGCATAGGCCGGGGCACCCGCCCCGGCCGCGTAAGCCAACCTGATTGGTCCTCGTCCCGCGCGAGGGGCGGGTGCCCCTCGCTATGCTGGCGCTCGGTCAAGCCCGAATCAGAGCATCCCGGGGAACGCACCGGCAAAGCCGGTGGCACACCAAGACATCGTCCCTCAATCCCAATCGAGCCCGCCAATCGGAGTCGCATCCATGCCCTCGAATCGTCGCGGATCGTACCGAATGACGTCATGCGCCGGACTGATCGTCACGGCGTGGCTCGGATTGACCGGAGCGTTCGTGGGGCGGCCGCTCTTCGCCGCCGACTACACCGTCACCGAGACCGACGACGAGGTCCGCATCAGCACGCCGCAGCTCGAGGCGGCGGTCCGCAAGCGGGGGTATGTGTCGGGGGTCGCGGCGGGTTCGCTGCATGACAAGGCGACCGGCGCGCGCGACCTGGGGTTCGGGCTCGATATCGCCGATTGGATCATGGAGCCCGGCAGCGACGAAGCGTACCGCGATCAACTGAAGGCCGCCGGACATGACGAACTGATCTATCAGACCGGGAATCTCTATCACGGCCACACGGCGAAGCGGGCGATCGAGGGGCCGCAAATCTGCACGCAGGCGAAGGAATTGAAACCCGAGATTCTGCGGGGGCCCGACTTCGTCGCGATCAAGCAGACGTTTCACTATCGGACCGCCGCGCCGGGGAAAAAGACGGGGTCGAAGTGGACGCAGGTGCTGGTTTTTCCGGTGGGGCGGCGGTACTTCGTGTCGATGCAGCAGATCGACAGCGTGAACGCGAGCGACGCCGCGTTTTTGCGGGTCGACATGCCCGGGCATATCCGGCACACGAAAGGGGACAGCTTTTCGGAGCTTTATTTGAGCTATCTCGGCGTGATCCCCTCGACCGAGTTCCACGAGGATTTCGCGCCGGATGCGAAGTTCAACTACACGCGGGGGAAGGTTCCGCCGCCGTCCCGCATGATTCGGGCGTATCACATCAAGGATCGCGAAACGGGGAAGTCGGGACCGTGGCTGGCGGGGATGACGCTGCGGGCCGATGTCGTGAGCGAGGCGTGGTGCCATCAGCGCGGGTATGTCTGCCTGATCGAAGAATTCGGCGGCCGACCGATTCAGCCGGGGGACCACTTCTCGGCGGCGTTCGTCGTCGGGTATTTCGACACCATCGACGAGATGCACGCGGTGTACGACGCGCATGCCGGCGCGATCGGCGTGGAGGCGTCGGCGGAAGCGTGGACGTTGGTGAAGTGAAACTTTCGGATGCCTAAGGATGGCGATCCCCGGGAATCATCTGGAGATCATTTGCCCGCGGACCGTTTCGCCTCTGCCTCTTTCCACAGCGGGCCGTAGACTTCTTTGTCGAACGGCGGGCACCCCGTGGCGTACTGCCCCAGCGGGTGATCCTTCGTCCGCATCAGGTTCGTGCAGTAAGAGAAGGTCCGGCAGACGGTTTTGCGATCGAGTTTCCCATGCCGCAGCAACTGGGCGGCGAAGTCGGGCTGCGACAACGTGCCGCGACCGAGTCCCGCGAACCCGCACCGCCCCATCGCGACTTGCGCCGCGGCGACCTGCGGAAAGAAGTCCTGCAACCACGAATAGCCGCTGCCGACAACGGGAACTTCCGGGACGGCGGCTTGAATCGTCGCCGTGGCGTCGAGATGTCGCATGACGCCGATCAACGGATGCTCCGGCGCGTGATAGCCATCGATCGGCGGGAACTCGGCGGGCCGGACGAAGTGGGGATTGGCGTACGGATTTCCCAGCGAGACGTTGATCAGATTCACCCCCCAGTCACGTAGTCGCCGGGCGACTTCACACGGTTCGGTGAGATCGAGCCGTGATGGATCCTGCGGATCGACCCCGAACGCCGTCGTGACGGGCGTGACATACGGTCGCGGCACGCCGATGAACGCCTCGCCGACGCCGTGATGGGGGACGCCGTCGTAGACGTTCATCCTCGTGGCGATGATGAGGTGGGGGAACTCGGCCCGAATCCGTTGGACGACGTTCCGGACCAGCCGCGTGCGGTTTTCGAGGGAGCCGCCGTAGTCGCCAAGCCGATTCCGCGCGCCGAGGAGTTCCGAGAGGAGATAGCGATGGCACTGCTTGATGTCGACGAAATCGACGCCGATGGCGACGGCGCGGCGGGTCGCCTCGAGATACTGATCCTCGATCCGGCGGAGATCGTCATCCGACAGGATCGGATAGTCGGGACCGATCGGTTCGCCGGTCGATTTGTCGCGGGTGAGGGGATCGAGCAACGGACACCGGGTGGCGAGTCGGGGGCCGCGGTAGCCGTAACGTCCCGAGTGGGTCAGTTGTAATCCGACCAAGAGATCGCCGTCGTCGAAGCCGGCGTCGCGATGCGCGCGGCGGCAGCCCTCCAACATCGTCGCAATCGCGGCTTGCGATCCCTCGTGCAGCCAGAGTTGGCGGGGGTTCATGCGGGCGTCGTCGCAGATCGCGGTCGCCTCGCCCCAGATCAACTTCGCGCCGCCGGCCCCGAAGCGGAGATAACGTCGGTGGGTGAGCTCATCCGGCAAACCCGCCAGGGTGCCGTCGCAGCCTTCCATCGGCTGGACACAGAGCCGATTCCCGACCGGACGACCATGAATCGTGATCGGCTGAAACAATAGAGCGAGGTCGTCTCGGCAGGCGAGTTCGCCCCCCAGCGCGGTCGCCTCTTGGAGGAGCTCGGCGGTCGTTTTCAACTTGTAGTAGCGGGCCATTCCGTGATCTTTACGGCATCGGTCAAAACGGGATCTGGGGCCACCAGCACGGGATATGACTGGTGGAAGCCGCGGATGATCATACCGCAACGCAGGCCGCGATGACTGATCACAATCACGCGCGGCATGCGGACATGAGGATCGCTGATCACATCGTCGCGTCGGTTTGCCGGTCGAATGGCGTTGAGCGTCACGGGGGCATGGCGTACAGTTCCGTGGGGCGGTCGCTCGCGAGACCGTCAAGGAGGACATGATGTCTCG
>CAYRVS010000125.1:5969-15900 GCA_964427725.1 uncultured Planctomycetaceae bacterium
GATGTGGGGTTTCGGTGGCGCCCTGTTGATCGGTTGCGGCGGGAACTCCACGGTTCCCGGTCCGGCAGTCGGCGAAACGACACCGGCGGGTGCGACGGCTGAGCAGCCTGCGGACTTGACTCAGGAAACCGCGTCCGCGGACGAATCGACGACGGCCACCCCGAAACCCCTGCGTCCGGTGCCGACGACCGCCGATTCGGAGTCGGATGAGACCCGCCGGGCGCGGCAAGCCTTCACGAATCTCCTCGCCGCCGCCGAGAAGGACGATCCCGAGGCGTGGTCGGCCGCCGAGCAAGAGCTGCAAGCCCTCGGGGCGGCGATCGTGCCGGCGCTCATCCCGGCGTTGGAAGGGGACGCCCCGTTGCCGCGCGAGATGGCGGTGATGTTTCTCGCACAATTGGGGCCCGAAGCCGCTCCCGCCGCGACCGCCTTGGAAGCGCTGCTCACCGACCCAAGCCCGTTCGTGCAGGTCAACGTGGCGGCGTTGTTGACGACGTTCCAGGCGCGGCCGCTGGGACTGATCGACACGCTGCTGACTTTGCTCGAACATCCCGACACGAACGTCCGGCTGACGGCGTTGAGCGCGCTCGGCAACTGTGCGGAAGACGCCTCGGCCGCCGAAGCGGCATTGCGCCGCGCGCTGGACGATGCCGATCCGCGAATTCGTCAGGCGGCGATCACCACGGCGGGACGGTGGGGGCCCGTGGCCGCCGCGCTCTTGCCGAGTTTGCGACAGCTCGCGGAGGCGGAGGATCCCGAAACACAAGCCGCCGCGCTCTTGGCGGTGCGGAAGATCGATCCGGAAACCGCCCCGGGGGACACCGTCACGCTCCCCGCCGGCGCGGAGCAACCCTGACGCCATCGCCTGACATCGGTTCCGGCGGCGACATTCGGACCAACCAACGCGCGGACCCATGATGATCGCGGGGCCAGCGCCGCGCCGCTGTGGCTCGCCGTTGACCATGGCCTCGCGTCATCGTTTATCGCCCACGAGGTGAACCTGATGATCTTGTCGACGCCTCGGTCGATGAAGACCACTGGCGGAGCCAGTGGCACACGCTTGGTCTAACTCCGTCCTCAAAACAGCAGTCTGCCCGCATGCATCACGAACTCAGTTTGATCATGACCTTGACCGGCGGCATGGTGGTCGCCTTGGTCTTCGGCTATGTCAGCCATCTCTGTCGCTTGTCCCCCATCGTCGGGTATCTCCTCGCGGGGTATATCGTCGGGCCCCACTCGCCGGGGTTCGTCGCGGACCAGGGGATCGCCGACCAATTCGCGGAGGTCGGCGTGATATTGCTGATGTTCGGCGTGGGGTTGCAGTTTCATCTGCAGGAACTGCTCCGCGTGCGAAGGATCGCGATTCCGGGGGCGGTCGGTCAAAGTCTGGTGGCGACTTTGCTGGGGGTGTTGCTGTTGGGCCTGGAGGGCCAAGGCTGGTCGAGCGGGCTGGTCTTCGGGCTCGCGATCTCGGTCGCCAGCACCGTCGTCCTCTTGCGGGTCCTCGCCGACAATCACGATCTGCATACCCCCGGCGGACACATCGCCGTCGGCTGGTTGGTGGTCGAGGATCTGTTCACCGTCCTGGTGCTGGTCTTGTTGCCGGTCTTGTTCGGCGGGGCCGGCGGGAGCACCGCGTCCATTGCGTGGTCGCTGGTGGTGTCGGTCGGCAAGCTGGGGGTGCTGGTCGCCTTCACCTTCATCGCCGGGCAACGGGTCGTCCCGTGGATCTTGTCGCAGGTGGCGGCGACCCGTTCGCGGGAGCTGTTTACGCTCGCGGTCCTGGCGATCGCGCTCGGCATCGCCGTCGGCTCGGCGAAGCTATTCGGGGCGTCGATGGCGCTGGGGGCGTTTCTCGCGGGGATGGTCGTCGGCCGGTCGGAATTCAGCCTGCGGGCCGCGACCGAAGCCTTGCCGATGCGCGACGCCTTTGCGGTCTTGTTCTTCGTGTCGGTCGGGATGCTCTTCAATCCGCTCGCCTTGACGACGTCGCCCGGCTTGATCCTGGGGACGCTGGCGATCGTGCTGATCGGGAAGCCGCTCGCGGCGTTCGCGATCATCGCGTTGATGAAGTATCCGCTGCGGATCGGCCTGGTGGTGGCGATCGCGCTGGCGCAGATCGGCGAATTCACGTTCATCGTCGCCACGCTCGCCAAGGGGCTCGACCTCATCGATGACCGCGTGACGAACGCGCTGGTCGCCGCCGCGATCGTCAGCATCAGCCTGAATCCGCTGTTGTATCGCTGCATCGATCCGTTGGAACGCTGGTTGACGCCCTGGTTCCCGCGCGACGTCGGCACGCCGTCCGAATCGTCCCCCGAACAATCCGGTTCCGACGACGTTCCGCCCAGCGGTTCGCGGTATACGGTAATCGTCGTCGGTTATGGTCCCGTCGGGCAGACGGTCGTCCGGCTGCTGCGGGCGAACGGCCTGCATCCCGTGCTGATCGAGCTCAATCTTGAAACCGCGCGGCGATTGCGAGAGTCGGGGCTCGAAGCGGTCTACGGCGATGCGACCCATCCCGACATCCTGCGGGCCGCCCATGCCGAATCGGCGATCGCGCTCATCCTGAGCGCCGCGGGGATGACGGGGGCGGCGGAGATCATCCGCCAGGCGCGCGAGGTGAACCCCAAGTTGAAGGTCTTCGCGCGGTCGGCGTATCTGTTGGAAGTCGACGCGCTGCGGGCCGCCGGGGCCGACGTCGTCTTCTCCGGGGAAGGGGAAGTCGCGTTGGGGATGACCGAGTTTTTGCTGCGGCAACTCGGGGCGACGGCGGAACAGATCGACCGCGAACGCGACCGCATCCGCGAAGAACTGTTCGGCGGAACCCTGCCGGTGATGCAGACGATCGCCACCGCCTTGCGCGGCACGAGCAAGGTGGACCGCGGGGGTTGATTCGTTGGACACGATTAGCATGCAAGAATGGTCAAGTTCGGCCCCGTATTGCGCCATACGCCGGGGCACCCGCCCCGACCGCGTTCGCCGATCCTTCCGCGGATGAGCCCGCGCGAGGGGCGGGTGCCCCTCGCTATGGGAGCGCTCGGGTCGCGGTTATGGTCACGGCAGCAACAGCTTCGGTCGCTCGACCGCCGTCATATACCGGCTGAGGAAGGCCTCGAACGTGCGGTTCGCGGCGGTGAGCGCGGCCATCGTCGCGGCCCCCGTGCGGAAGGCGTCGTCCAGTGAGTCGGTCGGCAGGCCCACCTCGGCCAGCGAGGTCCGCAGCGTCGCGATCTGCGGATCGACCGCGATTTGGGCCTCGAGCTCGGGACGCGGTTGGCTGGTGTCGGCGGCTTCTTGATGGCCCCAGACCGGCCGCCATGCTTGGTTATCGAGTTGGGCGTAGAACCGTGTCTCGACGGTCACGCGCTGCCGTTCCGGGGCGAGGTCCAACCATGTGACGCGAAACCCGCGAACGTCGCGCTCTTTCGCCGTCTTGATCGCCGCGTCGAGCTGTGGCTGCGGCAACTCGGGGGCTTGCGGCGTCGCGCCCTCCCCCAGGAGGCCTTGCAGCTGCGATCGAAGTTGCGACTGCAAGAGTTGCGGCAGGATCGCGGCGAGCGCGGGCGGCCCCTCGTCCGAGACGGGAACCAAGACCTCCCGGGTTCCTTGGAAGTCGAGTCGTCGGCCATGAGCGTACGCAAGCAAGGCCCGCCGCGCGCCCCATTCGCGCTCATCCTGCGGGAGGGGCGGGAAGCGATCGGAGAGATCGGGAAGCGGCCCGTCGAGCGGGATGTCGCGGTCAACCAGTTCCCGCTTGAGCGTCGACGCGGCCTTGTGCTCGACATCGATCCAGCCATGCTTCCAGGCGAGGACCGCCCAGCGCTGCTGCTCTTGCGGTGGCCGGGTGACCCGCTGCACACGGGCCCCGGCGAGCTCCAGCACCACGAACATGGGAAGTGGTGGCGGATCGGCGGCGAGCAGGCCCTCCAGCCGTTCCACTTCGCCGCGGAGAAACCGACCGTAGGGGGACTCCGCGGGCTCGGTCTCGGCGGCGCTCGCGGCGCGATCGCGCGCCGTGGTCCACAGCTTGCGAAGTTCTTCCACCTCATCGGCGGCGTGCGCCTTCGCCAGTTCAGGCTGAGCCGCTTCGAGCCAGGCGCGAGTCACGCCGATCGTGACCGAGCGATCGGGTTTCTGTTCAAGGATCGCCCCCCGCAGCGAGGCCCCTCCCTTGAGGGCGACGGTATCGACCGCCAAGTTCTTCCCGGTCGCGATGGTCGGTGGCGCTCCCGTGACAAGTCCACAGGTCAGCCGACAGACGACCAGCCCGCTTATCAGCCGTCGTCGCGAAGCGAGCATGGCAGGGGGACTCCCAGTGTGCGGAACTTGTGCGCCATTCCCATCACAACGCGAACCGAACCGGAGAAACAACCGGCGCGCGTGATGAGGCTTCGGCTCGATCATCATTCACAAGAGCCAAACCGCCGCCGTCGTCCCCGCGCCGCCGACCGTGAACAGGATCGGCGTATCCCAGGTATGGGGCGCGGTCGCCTCGGCGAGGGTCATGAGCAGCGGGACCGTCGCCAAAACGGTCCAGAACTGCGGCGCGGAAAATCCGTCGGCGAACAGCGTGACGACGCCCAAACCCGTCAGCAACACGCAGGCGCTCCCTTCGTAACTGCGGGTGTAAACGCGGTCGCGGATGAAGCTGGGAACGCGATAACGATGCCGCCCGTACCGCACGCCGACGACCTCCGCGAGTCCGTCCCCCACGCCGTTGATCAAGATCGGGATCTGGATCAGTTCCAGCATGCCGAGGTGCCGTAACGCCAGGAGCCAAGGGATGAGAGCGAGGTACCCGACCACCATCTGACTCCACAGCCAGAGCAGCGTATGGGGGCGATCTTCAGGCCGATCGAGCGCGGCGAAGATCGTGCGGCAGACCGGGCTGTGTCGCACCATCCACGGGGTGCACGCGAAGAGCACGGCATGCAGCACCATCAGCGGCACGAAGACCGGATGGAGCCGGGTCGTGGTGACCCGTTCGAGGTGCGGCAGGAGCGCCGGGAGAAAGAAGAGGAGAAAGTGATTGAATTTGCGGGTGTACCCAACGTGAATCCAGCCGGACAGCACCAGTCGGCCGCTGACCCAGGTCAGCGTGAGGCAGACCATTGTGATGGCCAAGCTGAGTCCGGAGACGCCGAGCCAACTCGGGAAGGGGGACAACATGAAAAATCTCACGAAAACTTCACGGTATTGCGCGTGACATCCCGGTTCCGATTCCGCCTTGTGAGCTAGGACCGTGATAGGGGAGCAGGTTGGCGCGACGAAGCCTCGGCACAACCCGCAAATCCTGTATCATTGAACAGATACCCTCCGGTCCGTGCCAGCGATGGACGATTTCCAACCTCAGCGGGAGTACGGCCCACCATGTCCGATGGATGGCTTTGCGGGCTGATCGCCTTTTCGATGCTGTTCTTTGGCCCCTTCTGCTACATCATTTCCCTGCTGAACAAAATTCTCGTTCAGTCGCGCGATGGGCTGGCCGAGCTGCGTCGCGAGGTGCGGCAATTGCAACTGCGCATCGCGGGGGACGCGGGGGACCGCCACGCCGTCAAACCTGCCGCGCCGATCTACGCACCGCCGCCGCGTCCCGGTGAGTCGCTTGTCCCGCCGCTCGAATCCCAGAGCCCGGTCGAGACGGGGTCGCCGCCAACGGAGGTCGTGACGGAAGCGGTCTCAATCGCGGCTCCGAGCGGTTCCGATCCCACGCCGCCTGTCACTTCCGACGAACCGATCTTCGAAGGGGATATCACCGTCGAGGCCGACCCGCTGACGGTGCTGCGGGAACAACGCGCGGCCGCCGCGAAGCACGTCGCCACGGAATACGTCGCCGAGACACCGGTCGTCACGCCGAGCGCTCCACGTCCCGCGTCCCGAGAACCCTCCGCGTGGGAACGTTCCGCCGGGGAAACGCTGCGGAAGATCTGGAACTGGATCATCGTCGGCGAGGAACACGTCCCCGCCGGGGTCTCGATGGAATACGCCATCGCCAGCCAATGGCTGCTGCGGCTGGGGATCCTGATTTTGGTCCTGGGGATCAGCTTCTTCCTGAAGTACTCGTTCGACAAGAACCTGATCGCGCCCATCGGCCGGGTGGCGCTCGCCGCTGCGAGTGGCTTGGCCCTGTTGATCGGGGGGACGCGGCTGTTGGGGGGCCGGTATCACATCTTCGGCCAAGGCTTGATGGGGGGGGGCCTGGCGACGTTGTACTTCAGCGTCTTCGCCGCCGAGAACTTCTACCACCTGATCGACGTCCTCCCCGCGTTCGGATTGATGGGTGTGGTGACGGTCCTCGCCGGGGGACTGGCCGTGCGATTCCGCTCGATGCTGATCGCCGTCCTGGGAGTGCTCGGGGGGTATGGCACGCCGATCCTGCTCGCTTCGGGGCCGGTCAACTTCGTCGGCCTCTACGGCTATCTGCTGATTCTGGGGCTGGGGGTGCTCGGAGTCTGTTATCGCCGGAACTGGCCGCTGGTCAATCTGCTGAGCTTCCTGGGGACCTACGGCCTCTATTTCCTGTCGCTGCGGGCTTATCAGCCGGAACATTTCCCGGTGGTCCTGGGCTTCCTGACCGCCTTCTTCGTCCTCTTCTCGACGATGACCTTCTTGTACAAGCTGGTGAATCGCAGCCGGTCGAATCTGCTCGATCTCCTCGCCTTGCTTGCGAATGCCGCGTTGTATTCCTGGGAAGGGTACCGGCTGATGATGCTGGAGTACGGTAAGCCGTGGCCGGCGGTGATCACGTTGGGACTGGGCGCGTTCTACGCTTTGCACGTCGTCTACTTTCTCCGGAGGAAACTGGTCGACCGCGAGCTCCTCGTCTCGTTCCTCGGGCTCGCCTCGACCTACGTGATCCTGACCGTGCCGATCGTCCTGGCCCGGGAATGGCTCACCGTCAGTTGGTCGGTCCTCGCGCTCCTGCTGATGTGGCTCAGCCGCCAACTCGGCAGCCAGACCCTGCGGTACATCGGGCTGGGGCTCTACGCGATCGTTCTCGGTCGGCTGATGATGCTCGATCTCCCCGGACAGTACGGCGCCGCCGTCGCCGCCGGCATGACCTGGAGCGATTACTTCCCGTTGCTGATCGAACGGCTGGTGATGTTCGGCGTGCCGATCGGATCGCTGGCCCTGTCGTATCGCTTGTTGTCGTCGGAGGAACCCGAACCGGTCATCACGCCCGAGAACGAGCTCCCCGAGTTCGGCACATCGCGCGATTTCGCCCATGTCTTGCTGACCGCCGCCGCCGGGTGTCTGTTGGTGTCGCTCCATCTGGAATGCCACCGCACGGTGGGCTTCCTGTACGACCCGCTGCGGCTGCCGCTGCTGACGCTGCTATGGCTCGGGGGCTGCGTCGTCGCCTTGAAAGTGGCCCTCGACCGCCGCAGCGCCGGTCTGTCGGGGCTCGTGGCGGTCGGCCTGTTGATCGTGATCGGCAAGCTGCTGATCTGGGACTTGGGAAGCTGGCTCGCTCCGGGGAGCCTCCTCTTCCGGGGCCCCTACACCTTTCATGACGCCGGCTTCCGGCTGCTCGACTTCGGCGCGGTGATCCTGTTCGCCATGGTTGCCGCCCGCATGCTCGGCCGCCGGTTGCAGGACACCGCCGCCGCGTCAGTGTTGGGGATCGCGGGGATGGTGGTGGCGTTCGGATATGCCACGTTGGAGGCCAACTCCCTGTTCCAGGCCTTCCTGCCGGGCCTGCGCGCCGGCGGTCTGTCGATCGTCTGGTCCCTCTTCGCGCTGGGCTGGCTCGTCCGCGGCTTGTGGAAGCAGGAACGGTCGATGCGGTACGCGGGCCTGATCCTGTTCGGCGTGGTGATCTGGAAGGTCTTCTTCCGCGATCTCGCCGAACTCGATCAGTTCTATCGGATCATTGCCTTCATCGTGCTGGGCGTGGTGATCCTCGCGGGGTCGTTCCTGTATCTGAAGTACCGCGAAAGCTTCACCGAAGATCGTCCCGACACCACCACTCCCGGGGAGCCATCATGAATCGCATGTTGTGGGGACTGCTGCTCGGAGTCCTGTTTCCCGCGGGGACGACGGCCGCCGAGCCGGTCTATCGTTGGGCCCGCCCGGTCGCGCTGCCGAACCTGATCACCACGACGCCGCTGCGGATTCCGCTGGATGAGACGATTCACGCCGCGACCCGCGCCGACTGGCCCGACCTGCGGCTGAAGGATCAGGCCGGCGGCAACGTCGCCTTCGTGCTGCGGATGGTCGAGCAGACCAAGCCCGAGGAGCGGACGGTCACATTTCCCCCCGAATCACTCACCGGCCGCCGCGATCCCGAACGGGGCTTTGTGGTCGAAGTCTCCCGCAAGCCGGATGATCCGATCCCCGACGCGCTGCGGATCGGAACGCCGCTGGTCGATTTCGAGCTGCAAGTCACGGTCGAAGGGAGCCGCGATGGCTCACTCTGGGAATCGCTCGGCGGCCCCGGCCTGATCTTCGATTACCAGCGGTATCTCGCCGTAAGACAGCTCACGGTGCCGATGAAACGTGGCCCCTATCGGCATTATCGACTGCACGTGACCGATGTGACGGCGGAACAGGAATCACGCCTGTTGGAGCTCACCAAGCGTCTGGCCGATGGTCGCGAGGTGGAGCGCACGGAGCGACTCACGATCGACCGCCGGCCCTTCAAGATCGACACGGTGACGTTCGCCCGTACCGACGTGATTGCAAAGGCCACCGAACCCGAGCGCCGGACCTACCCCGTCAAGGACTTCCAAGTGACCGAGGATCCCGAGACGCGGTCGACGGTCCTCACCTGCGACATCGATCGGCAACCGATCGACCGGATCAAACTCCTCACGACTTCGCGCAACTTCAGCCGAGTCTGTCGTGTCGAGGTCATCGAGGCCGATGCCACGGGCAAGGAGCACTTTCGAGACGCCGGAACCACCACGTTGACGCGGTTTTCGCTCGGTGACCTCGAACGGGATGACGTCATCTGCGACGTCCGGCTCGCCGCCGTCTCCGCTGTCGACGGCTCAAGGGAAGATCGTCCGTCGCGGCTCCGGATACGGATCGAAAACCGCGACAGCGGCCCGCTGGACATCACCGGCATCGAAGCCTACGGCCCCGAGTACGAGCTCGTCTGTCTGGCGGAACCCGGTCAATCGCTGCGGCTGGAGTATGGCTCGGACGATGCCGCCGCCGGGGACTACGACACCGCCGCGCTGCGGCAGGCGATGCGTCAGACGACCACGTGGGAAGTGGCGACCTTGGGACCGGCGATGGTCTTGTCCGACTCTCCGTCGGCGAAACCGTGGACGCCGTGGTGGAACGATCCCCTCGCCTTGACGGTGGGGTTGCTGCTCCTCGCCGCGCTCTTGGGCTACGGCTTGATGCAGGCCGGCAAACGCGTCCAAGAGCTTCCTCCCAGCGAACCGGAGTGAGCCCGGCGGTCTCTGCTCCCCCACAGCCGGTCCCAGCGGCTAGAATCATCGGGTCGTCTCATCGACGTCCCCTTGGGGCGTGTGCCACTGGCTCCGCCAGTGGTCTTTGTCGACGGACATCTCACGAAAAGCCCACTGGCGGAGCCAGTGGCACACGCAGTCCGAACGTTGACGTGGTCCCCGTCGTCAACGCTAGATCCTCGTCGCGAGTTCCCGCATGCCATCACTCCTCGCACCCGCCTCCGAACCCCCCGCCGCCGCGACCGATCGCTCCTCGGTGATCCGCGCCCGCGACGTCAACTTCGCCTTCGGCGACGGTGAGCTGCAGAAGCAGATTCTCTTCAATGTCACGTTCGATGTCCTCTCGGGCGAGATCGTCCTCCTCACCGGACCCAGCGGCAGCGGCAAAACGACGCTTCTGACGTTGATCGGGGCGCTCCGCCATGTCCGCGACGGCGAACTGACCGTCCTCTCGCGCGAGCTGCACGGCGCGCGGGTTCTTGTCGACCCCGTACACGCAGCGCTCG
>CAYRVS010000126.1:0-12861 GCA_964427725.1 uncultured Planctomycetaceae bacterium
CCGTGGTGTGTGACATGGTTTACGATGACGCCACGCATCAACAATCATCGATCGGAGGCGTGGCGTGATTCGTGGCGGTTTTCCGGCAATCGGCTTGGCGTGTGGTCTCTTGGTCGGCTTGGTGGGCGATGTCGCCGCTCAGCCGCGCGAGACCGACTTTCTGAAATTCATTCGCGCGCGGGCGGCGAAGCTCCGCGAGCAGGATCGGCCCCCGACGACCGCCGAGGAATGGCAAGCTCGGCGTGAGCAGATCCGTGAGCGGCTGGAAGCCGCCTGGGGGGGATTCCCGACGGAGCCCTGCCCCCTCGAACCGCGCAAGGTGGGGGAGCTGCAGCGGGATGGTTATCGGATCGAGAAGCTGCTGCTGCAGACGATGCCCGAGGTCTGGATGCCTGCGCTGGCGTATGTCCCCGAGGGTCCGGGACCGCGGCCCGCGATCTTGAACGTCCATGGTCATTGGAAACACGCGAAGGTCGAACCGGTGGTGCAGTCGCGGTGCATCGGCGCGGCCAAGCTCGGGTTCTTCGTCTTGTGCGTCGATGCCTTCGGGGCCGGGGAACGGGCGATCGGGAAGGCGTTGGGGGAGTATCACGGCGAGATGTCGGCGGCGACGTTGTTCCCCACAGGACGGCCCCTGTCCGGGATTCAGGTCTACGAGAACATGCGCGCCGTCGATTACCTGCAATCCCGCCCGGAGGTCGATCCGACCAAGATCGGGATCACGGGGGCGAGCGGCGGGGGAAATCAGACGATGTACGCCGGCGCGTGGGATGAGCGGTTCGCCGCCGTCGTGCCGGTCTGTTCCGTCGGGAACTATCAGGCCTATCTCGGTCCGGCGTGCTGCATGTGTGAAGTCGTCCCCGGGGCGTTGACCTTCACCGAGGAAGCGGGCGTGTTGGGACTCACCGCGCCGCGAGCCCTGATGCCGTGCAATACGACACGCGACGCCTCGCAGTTCGCGATCCGCGAGGCGCGGAAGTCGATGGTCTGGACGCAAGAGGTCTACAACGTCCTGGGACAACCCGATCAGCTTTACCACGCGACGTTCCATTGGCATCACGATTATCATCAGCCGATCCGCGAAGCGATGTATGGTTGGATGGCGAAGCATTTGCGCGACGAGGGGGACGGTTCACCGATCGCCGAACCGCCGCACGAGACGGTGCCCATCGAGGAGTTGCGGCTCTTTCCGGGGGAAACGCGGCCCGATGACTGGCTGACGTTGCCCCAATTCGCGGCCCGCGAAGGACGGAAACTGCTCGCCGAACATCGCTGGCCGACCGACAGCCAAGGAGCGCCCGATCGGACGGCGGCCCGCGAGCGGTTGGTCAATAAGCTGCTGGGCGGGGTGCCCGAGACGGTCCCGTTGGAACTCGAGGTGGTGACGGTCGGGACCGAACAACGCCTTTCGTTTGTTTCCGAACCTGGGATCCGGCTGCAACTGCGGATGCCTCAACCGACGAAAGTCTGGCCGCAACATCCGCCGAACATGATCCGGTTGCTGCTCGATCTGGGGGGGGCCGAGCACGCGATGCAGGCGACCGCGCTCAAGGAGCTCGATCCGGAGCTGATGACCGGAGCGCTCACACTCGACCTCCGCGCGACCGGGGAGTTGGCGCAACCGGGGGACAAGATCGGTCGCGCGCCCGACCACAACACGGCGGAATGGTCGTTGTGGATTGGTCGGCCCCTGTTGGGCCAATGGGCCTGGGATGTCCATCGCGCCTTGCGGGCCATTCAGGCGCGGTGGCCGGATACGCCCCTCGGCGATGTGAGCGTGATCGCGAACGGTCCGGCGGGCGTGGTGGCCTTGGCCGCCGCCGCGTATGACGACGAGGTTCAGAACATCGTCTTAGTCCAACCGCCGTCGAGTTATGTCTCCGACGTCCCGTACGAGCGGATGTATCTTGGTTTGCTCGTGCCGGGCATCCTGCGCGAGACGGGGGATATCCCGCATCTCGCGGGGCTTGTACGTGGTCAGGTGACGGTGCTGGGGGGCGTGGATGGCGGGGCGAAACCGCTGTCGGCCGAGCAACTTCGACTGGCTTGGGAACGGCCCGAACTCGGGGGCGATGTCCGGGTGATCGATCCGGCGGATCGGACGGCGGTGCTGAAGCGCGCGTTCCCATGGCGGGTGGAACGGTGAGGCAACTTGAGCATCGTCGGACGAGGATTTCCGTGTACCACGGGCTTGGCCCGTGGGTCGTGAAGCGGTGGTTCCCATCGAAGAGCACTGGCGAAGCCAGTGGCACATGGCCAGCGGGGCATGGCTGACACTGTATCGGGTGATCACCGGTGGGACTGACGTCCCCCCGCTCATTGCGAGCGCGATATTTGTCGGGAGTGCGTGCTATTCGTCGCGTTTGCGGCCGCGGCGGGTCTCTTCGAGGCGTTCCTTGGCCCGGTCGACGTACGGCGCGAGTTCCTGATTTTCCGCGTAGAGGGTGACGATGCTGTTCCAGGTCGAACGGGCGTCAAGAATTTTGCCCGCGTCGAACTGCTCGTCGGCCTTCGCGAGCGCCTGCTCGATGAGGGTCTCGCGGTCGAGCTTGTCGCCCCCCTTGGCGGTGATCGCGTCCCGCTGCCGTTTCGCCAGAAGGACGTAGACCCGTTCTTCCGGGGCCGATTCCAGGAGCGTGATCATCGACTCGTAGACATCGAGCGCGGAAATGCTGTCGCCGAAACGTTCAAACTTGTCGGCCTCCAGGAAGAGTCGTTCCCCTTCCGATTTCGACGGCCGCGTTCCCCGATTGCGCGCCTGTTCGACGGCGAAATGCATCTCGACCTTGTCGAGGAGCGCCTGCGCGTCGGCGGCGCGGGCCCCCTGAGGGAAGCGACGGAGCAACTCGGGCAGGTACTTGTTCTTGGCGTCGACCCAGCGGCCAGGATCCTCTTGGGACATCAGTTCCACGGCACGGGCATACAGCGACTCTTCGCTGGGATACATCGCCCGTTGAATCTGCCAGCCGATGAGGCCCAGCACCAGCGCGAAGGCGGTCGCGAGGAACCAGAGTTGTTCATAGACCGGGGTTTTGTCCCGCTTCTTCTTTTTCTTCTTCTTGACGCCCCCTTCCTTGGTGACGCCGTCGACCCCCGCCGTTTTGGTCGTTCCGCCCCCCAGCGTCTGCCCGACGACACTCGCCTGCCGCGAGACCTTCTCCTTCACGTCATCCAGCGCGACCTGCAAGGCGAGGGCGTCGTAATAACGCTCTTCGGGGTCCTTCTCCAACAGCCGCAGGACCAGCTCTTCGAGCCAGATGGGGACATCGGGGGCCAGCGACGTCACCCGCGACGGCTCTTCCTGCAGATGTTTGACCAGCATTTCCCCCGCGTTTTCGCTTTCAAACGGGGTCTCGCCGGTGAGCATTTCGAACATCACGCAGCCGAGGGCGTAGAGATCGGTCCGGCGATCGACGGGGGGCTTGCCGCGAATCTGTTCGGGGGCCATGTAGGCATACGTCCCGACCGTCTTGCCGGCGGCGGTCAGCGCGGTCGCCGTGGTGTCGCGGGCGATCCCGAAGTCGGTCAGCTTGATCTGCCCATCGGGCGTCATCAGCAGATTCGCGGGTTTGAGGTCGCGATGAATGACCCCGGCGGCGTGGGCGTGTTCCAACGCGACGGCGACCTGCCGCGACAGCGTGATCGTCTCCTCCCAGCCGAGTTTTTTCTTCTTCTTGAGATAGCCTTCCAGGGAGCCGCCGGTCACCAACTCCATCGCATAGAACCGCTGGGAACCAACCTTTCCCCCGCCGTAATAGCGAACGATGTGGGGATGCTGGAGTTTCTTGAGGATATCGATTTCCCGCTCGAACCGGCGTTCCAGTTGGGCAGAGCCTTTGTTGTCGGGGCCGAGGACATCGGGGGAGAGGACCTTGATCGCGCAGGGGAGCCCGGTTTTGATGTAGGTGGCGCGATAGACGACCCCCATGCCGCCGACCCCGACTTTGGGGCCCAGCTCGAAGGGGCCGATCATCCGTTTGGGGTTTCCGGCGTCGGTGCTCATCTCCGGACGGTGTCCTTGCCGAGATTTCCCTGCGAAAACGAGGCGGAACGATCAAATTGCCTTGGAAACCCAAGCCGCCCCGCGGGCGCGCGTCGGTGCGATTGCCTCATTTCCTCTATTGTGGACGGGCCGGCGGTCACTCGCAATCGTGAACCGTACCGGGTTTGATGCGTTGACCATGGGATCTTTCCAGGGAGCCCATCCGTCGGATCGGCTCGTTCGATCCCGACAACCCCATGCAGGAACCCGCCGTGCCCGCCCGACTCGCCACGGTCTTGACCCCGATCACCGAGGAGAACTTGGCTTTGGCGGCGCAATGCGGCGTGACCGATCTGGTCGCGCGGTACTACGGTCCCGATGCCGCGGCGCTCCATGCGATCCAAGCCCAGGCCGAACGCTTCGGGTTGAAGGTGACGGTCGTCGAGGGCTATCTCCCCATCGAACGGTTGAAGTTGGGGATCGATCATGACGGGGCGGAACTGACCGCGATGAAACGCCTCATCCGGCAGGTCGCCGACGCGGGAATCGACCTCGTCTGCTACAACTTCATGTCGGGGACCGATTGGGTCCGCACGCGGAGCGATCTGCCCGAGCGGGGCGGGGCGACCGTGACGCAGTTTCGCCTCGCCGATGTGGCCCACGCCGTGTCGCTCAATGCCTCGTCGATCCCCGAAGGTCCGCGCGTCACCGCCGACGAGCTGTGGGGACATCTCGATCGCTTTCTGACCGAGCTGTTGCCCGTCGCGGAACAAGTCGGCGTGCGCTTGGTCATGCATCCCGATGATCCCCCGCTCCCCGAGTTCCGCGGTCGCGCGCGGATCATGAATTCGATCGACAGCTTTGAACGGCTGGTGACGCGATGGGCCAGCCCCAGCAACGGCATCTGCTTCTGCCAAGGTTCGTTCGCGACGATGCAGGTCGACATTCCCGCCGCGATCCGTCGATTGGGGCCGCACATTCGGTACGTCCACTTCCGCGATGTGCGCGGCAATCCGACCGACTTCGCCGAGACGTTCCATGACAACGGCCCGACCGACATGGTCGCCGCGATGCGGGCGTACCGCGATTGCGGGTTCGAGGGACCGATGCGTCCCGATCACGTCCCGATGTACGTCGGCGAGCAAGGCGAACCGGGCTACACGATGCTGGGTCGGTTGTTCGCCTACGGTTACATGCGGGGGCTGATGCAGGCGGTCGAGCGGTTGTAACTCGCGCGGGGGGATGCGAAGCTGCCGGGCGACCGGTTGCTTCAACAATGGCTGATCCGGGACGTGTGTCACTGACTTGGCCAGTGTGATCGCTGGACGGTCGTCTTATTGTTCATCGCACTGGCGAAGCCAGTGGCACACTCAGGTCATGGGTCACAGTGCACCACGGGTCATGCCTTGACAGAGCATCGGACCGGGAGTCGCCCGGTCGTCATCACGTCTCAGCGCTGCAGATCGGCCCGCATGCTTAACGACTCCGAACCCACGACCGATCCCGCGACCTGGCCCGTGGCGACGGATCGCGATCATGGGTGTCTCCCCCCGTGGCGCGTTGCCGATCTGCCGGAACCGCTGCCGTTTTCGTTCCTCAATCTGCTCCGGACGATCGGTCCCGGAGCGATCCTCCTCGCGGGGGCGATCGGCGGCGGGGAATGGATCGTCGGCCCGTTGATGGTCGTCGATTACGGACCCGGCATCTTGTGGATCGCGACGCTGGGGATTCTGCTGCAGACGATCTTCAACCTGGAGGCGGCCCGTTACACACTGGTCACCGGAGAGCCGATCATCACGGGGATCATGCGATTGCGGCCGGGACCGGCGGTCTGGGCGCCGTATTACATCGCCATCGGGACGGCCCAACTGGCGACCCCCGCGATCGCCGCCGGCTGCGCGACGGTGTTGTTCGGCGCGATGTGGGGCCGGATGCCGGTCGCCGCCGACGCCGGCGTGCTCCACAAGATCGGGGTGACGGTCGTGATCCTGGCCGCCGTGCTCTTGATGAGTGGAAAGTCGATCGAGCGGCTGCTGGAGAAACTGTCGTGGGGGATGGTCCTGTTCATCTTCACGTTTCTGATTACGGTCAACCTGTTGTGCGTGCCGGCGGAGATCACGCAGCGGACGATGCTGGGTTTCTTTGAGGTGCAGGCGCTCCCCGAATCGATGAACCTGGTGATGCTGGGGCTGTTCGCGGCCACGGCGGGGTCGGGCGGACTGGGCAACCTCGCGGTCTCGAATTGGTTCCGCGATAAAGGCTTCGGCATGGGGGCGCGGGTCGGTCGGATCGCCGGGGCCTGGACGCATGAGGACGCGACGTTGCAACCCGTCGGGACGATCTTCCCCGACACCGACGAGAACCGCCGTCGCTGGAAGGCGTGGTGGCGGTATGCGGTCCTCGATCAACAGGCACTGTGGGGCGTGGGCTGCCTGATCGGGATGTTTCTCAACGTGAACCTCGCGTCGGCGATCATTCCGCACGACACCGACATCACCGGCTATGCGGTGGGGGCGTTTCAAGCCGAGCATCTGGCGGCCCGATTAGGCCCCGCGCTCTGGTGGCTCACGTTGCTGAACGGATTTTGGATTCTCTTTTCCACACATCTCGGGAACACCGACGTCCTGGTGCGGACCTCGGCGGATGTACTCTGGGGGGCGTCTCCTCGGTATCGACGGCGTTCACCACGCAAGATCTACGCGTCGATTCTGATCGTGCTCACGGGTTGGGCCGTCGCGACGATCCATCTGGGGAGCGTGCTCGATCTGTTCAAGGTGTTGGGATTGGTCGCGAGTCCGTTGATGGCGGTCGCCGCAATTCAGATTTGGCGGGTCAACACGCGGTTCCTGCCGCCCGAGTGTCGGCCCGCGGTCTGGCGACAACTCCTTTTGTGGGCGTCGGTGATTGTGTACGGCGGGATCACGGTCGCCTTGGTGTGGGATCAGATCCAGAAGTGGCGCGCGTGATGGGTTGCAGAAGCCCAGGGAACGGTTTCCCTGGGCTTCAGGCGCTTGGGGGCGGCGGTTCCGCCGGGAGGTCGTTCGCGTACGCCTCGATCGCCGTCAGCATCCGTTCGATGACGGCGACCATCGCGGGGAGCTCGTCCTCGAGCATCCGTTCCATCGGGCCGAGTTGGCCGAAGAACTCGTTCGCCTGATCGGCCGCCTGAATCCCGACGCCGCGGGTGACGTTGATCTGTGCCTGTACGTACTCCAGCCGTTGCTGCGCCTTCCGGAGGGCGACTTGCTCCTCGATGCACGCCGAGCGGTGGCCGGCGACGGTTCGCAGGCGGCAGCTTTCGTACGCTTGCCGCGTCGTCGCGACGCGGTCATACGCTTTGCGGAGCTCAAACTGCCAGTAGCGGGGTTGGTCCTCCTGCAGCCAGCGGAGTGTCGACCGGGTCTCTTGGCGCAAGCTTCCCAGCGCCGCCTGCGCCCGCTCCTGGAACAGGATGAGAGCGGTGCGGACTTCCTCGAGGGCTTCGGTCGTTTCGACGCGGGCTCCGGTCATCGCCCCTGATCACCCCACCGCGAAGGTCACCGTTGATTGAGGTACTCTTCGATCCGCTCGGCCTTCCGCAGCAGATACGGAATGTGCTGCTCGTTCGCCTCGACGAAGCGGGCCGCCATCCGCAGATGCTGCGAGAATTCTTCGGCGAACTTCTGCTGTTCCTGATCGCGCCAGGTCTGCGTGAGGGTGTTGAGCTGCCCGCCGACCGCCGCCAGCCGGGCCTGCAAATCGGCGTTGAAGTCGCGGAGCATGGCCGCGAACCGGCGCAGGTCTTCGGGATCCACCACGGCTTGCGGCATCAGGGAATTCCTAACGGAGGGAACAAGCCGTGTGCCACGGGCTTTGCCCGTGGGTTCTCCCGAACGAACGCGCAGTAAAGTATCGCACCGGCGGAGCCGGTGGCCCACGGCATGCGGCCGTCATCTTGGTCGCTAGTTCATCCTACAACGCGTTACTTGGCGAGGGATACACAGACCAGCTCTTTGTCGTTACGGATGAAGACACACTTGTCGGCGAACGCGGGATGGCTCCAGACGACGTTGCGGCCGAAGCATTCCCCCGTCGGCTCGACGACATGGAACCGCCCCAGTTCCTGATACCCCGTGGGGGAGAGCTGCGCGAGGATCAGATCGCCCGTTTCGCTGAACAGGAAATCGCGGCCTTCGTGATGGACCAGAAACGCGGTCGCATGGCCGGCGCGGCGGCCGCCGCTGGTCGGCTCGGCGGTTTGCCAGACCCGTTCCCCGTCGGAAAGTTTGGCTCCCACGAGCAGGCCGCTGTCGCAGTCGACGCCATAAATCATCCCGTCACCCAACCGGGGTGTGCTGTTGGCGCAGTAGACGGCGGTTTTCGCCTCGCCGGTCCAAACGAGCTCCGCGGCGGGCTTGTCGGCGGCAAGCCGAAAGACCGCCCCGACCTTGCCGATCCCGCTGGCGAAGAGCAAATCCCCCGAGAGCTGCGGCGCCATGATCGACATGCCGTAGCCGGGCTTCAGTGGCTGCGACCAATAGACCTTCCCCGTCGCGGGGTCGAGACTGTTGAGTTTGTCGGCATCCCAAATCAGCAGTTGGCGAACCCCTCCGGCGGTGATGATCGACGGCGGACAATACCCAGGCTCGCTCGCGGAGAGGGCTTTCCAAAGTTCGCGGCCGGTCTCCTTGTCGAACGAGACGACCACGCTCCCTTCGCCGCCGACGAGGCAGATCAACTGCTTGCCGTCGACAAGGGGATGGCCGCAGAACCCCCAGATCGGGGCCTCGGTCCGATAGGCCAGTTTCAGGTCCTTCTCCCAGACGACTTTGCCGGTGTTCGCATCGAGACAAAGGAGATCCCCCTCGGCCCCGAGCGTATAGACTTTGCCCCCCGAGACCGTCGGCGTCGCGCGCGGCCCGGCGGGATACGAAATCTTGTAGGGTCGATCGTAAGCGTGTTCCCACAGCGGCTTGCCGGTCTTGGCCTCGAAGCAGAGGACGCGCTCGCGGCCTTGCAGTTCGTTACGCGAACCGGGGTCGTTGCCGGCCTCGCCCGCGGTACGGACATAATCGGTGAGATAGACCTTCCCGCCGGCGACCGCCGGACCCGAATAGCCGCCGTGGATCGGGACGCGCCATTTGACGGGGAGCCCGGCGGCGGGAATCTGGTCGATGATGCCGGTTTCGCGATAGACGCCGTCGCGCTGCGGACCGCGCCATTGGGGCCAATCGGCCGCGGGAGCGATGCTTGAGCCACAAAGCAAAGAGCCGACGAGTGCCCAACGGGAACCCAGACCTGAAATTGTGCGCGCGTTCACGATCGATGTCCTCCGAGAGAACGTCAGGCCCGCGGACCGCCGATGTGGCGGGAGACCGGCGGGCCGGTTCCGCAGTCCGTACCGTGTGACCGTCAGAATCTTACACCCACGCGGCGCGATTTCAGGGGGCCGCCGGGGGCGTGGCCGACAACGCCCGCAGTTCCGCTTCGATCTCCGCCGATTTCGGTTGCAGCTCGAGCGCGACTTCGTACTCGGCTTTTGCCGCGGCGAGATCGTTCAGCCCGCGATATCCCCGGGCAAGCGTGAGATGGATCGCGGCGTCGAGGACGTCGATATGCAGCGCCAGCCGGGCGTATTTGACGGCGGCGGCATGGTCGCCGGCCGCCAATACGAGTTCGGCGAGTCGGCGTCGTTCGGCCAGCGATTCCGCATCGAGTTCGCAGACTCGCGCCAGGGTCTGTCGCGCGAGCTCCAGCTCGCCCGCCGCTTCGGCCGCTTCCGCCAAGGCCCGCAGCCAGGTGACTTCCTCGGGAAGGACTTGAAGTCCTTGACGCAGGATCGCCAAGGCTTGTTCCGGCTCATCGCGCTTCCGATGGAGTTGGCTGAGCAACAGTCCCAACGTCGGCTCGATCCGCTGCGGATCATAAGCCCGCGTCAAGACCTCCAACGCGGCGTCCGGTTCCTTGTCGACCAGTCGGCACTGCGCGACGACGATCGCGGCGGTCGCCTGCTTGGGATGATCCTTGAGGACCGCGGCGGCCAGCGTCTCCGCCTCGTCAAACCGCCGCTTACGCAGTTCCAAGCGGGCGAAATCGGCCCGATGAGCGGGGTCCTCCGAATCGGCTTCATACGCCGCGACGACGGCTTCCTCGTCGAACTGATCCTCGAAGGGATTGGCTTGTAACGCCGCGACGCGCCGCTTGAGGAAGTCCAGATATCCCGCTTCGACCTCGGCCTGCCGCGCGCCGTAAGCCTGCTGGAGCGCGAGCTCGGTCGAGCGGGTCGTTCGATAGGCGTTGAGGAGTTTCCGCAAGGCGTCGGGACCGTAGCGTTCGAGGAAGTAATCCGCGTACAGCACGCTTTGGCAATAGGCGAAGTCCCAGTCCTCGCGCGACTCGGCCCGCTGAAAGCCCAAGTGCAGATTGTCGAGATTCCGGAGCTTTCCCGATGCGACGCGGTCGATCAGCAACCGGTTCCATGACTTCGGCATGGGATAGCCTTCGGCGCGGGTCGCCAAGGCTTCGGTGAACCAATGCGGGATGTTGAAGTCGGTCTGTTGCAGCGTGACGACGTGGATGAATTCGTGCTGCACGACGCGGGCCCAGTTGTAGGGTTCATCGGTCGCGCCGGGCGAAGTGAGCGCGACGATCAACCCCGTCGACGCGCCGATCGTCTGCAGCCATGGCAAGCCGGTCATGCGGGCGCTGAACCATTGATGCCCTGCGAGGCCACGCGCCTTGTTGTAGAGCTCGATCTGCGTCCGTTGCGGCGGTTCGTAGCCGTACTCTTCCGTCACGCGGGTGTAGACCGTCTCCAGTTCCTCGGCGAGATATTTCGCCAAGACCCGGTCGAGTTGGGAATCGGCTCGGATCACGAAATGGGGCGTGGTGATCGCGGCATACCCATCGAGCACCTTCAGCACCTTCCGCATGTTGCTCACGCGAACGTGGTACGGGTCCGCCTCGAACGCGGCATCCAGGAGCCGTTGCGCTTCGTCGAGTCGGCCCGACTGGAACATCAGCATGCCGAGCTCGGTCTTCGGCTGCGCGAGTTGCGGCATGTGGTCGATCGCCGCCTGATAGCAGACCTCGGCGTAACGCAGCTTGCGTTGCTGCTCGAAGAACGCACCAAAGTCTTGCAGGAAGTACCCCGGACGCGGATTTCGTTTCACCAATTCGACAATCGGCCGCTCCCAGGCCGCGTCGCTGGGTTCCCAACTCGCGATCCGCTCGAACGACCCGAGCAACTTCCCGAGTCGATCGAGCGGCGGATCGCCCTGGCGCGCGCACGCCACGGCGACTTCCACCGCGACCGCGCGTTGCTCGAGCGGCGCGGTTTGTCTGAGTTGTTCGAGGATTCGCTCGGCCGCCGGGAGGTCTCCCGATTGCAGCAGCCAGCGCGCCTGCAACCGCAACGCCTCACGATGCGTGGGGTGCGTTTCCAGGGCCCGGTCGAGATGCCGGCGGGCGTCGTCGACCCGCAGGTCATCGAGCGCCGTCGCCGCGAGCGTCACGTGAACGTCGACGGCATGGGGATTGATCGCGAGGGCCCGTTCGAGTTCCGGCTCACCATCGGCCGAGTTGTACTTCTCCAGCAGCAACGCTCCCGCGAGTTGATGCGCTTCCCAGCAGAGTGGATCGGCCTTGAGCGCGTCGACGCAGGCGGTATTGACGATGAAGTTGAAGATCTGTGAAACGCTTTTCCAGCGGGCGTACATCGCCGCGCCGCGACCGATGAGCAGCAGCGTCTCGGCGTCGGTCGGCTGGGCCCGGTTGTAGTACCGGACGAACCAGCGATAGCCTTCGAGGGCCTGCTTCAGGTCGCCCCGGGCGGTCCAAACCTCCGCCTGCACCAAGCGGCAGCGCGGCTCATCCGGATCGAGGGTCAGACCTTTCGCGGCGGACTCGGCGGCCTGATCGATCAGTCCCTGGTTCCATTGATGCTCCGCTGCGCGGCCCCACCAAACCGCCGCATCAGGGAATTCCTCGAGCAACTTCGCGAGCAATTCGGTGACGGCGGCGTCTTCTCCGACGGCGGCATGAAACCGCGCTCGCAGCCAACGACCTTCGGGCGTTTGCCGAACTTCGGCGGCGAGCGACTCCCACGCTTCCGCCCCTTCGACGTACCGTCCATGTGCAAGATGCTCGCGGAGCGGGACCAACTCAGCATCCGCCCCCAGGAAGGCCAGCAGCAACAGCAGCGACTCGGTCATGACCCACCCGCGGCCGGAAGGAACTACGTCGGCAGATTCGCGCGATCACGTGGAACAACGTCAGCATAGCAACACAGCGCATGCCGCGACGACTCCCCCACCCGGGAGAAGAACCGATCCCTGCAAGAAGCCGATAAGGAGCGGCGCGGCGTCAGCCCGCCGTGTCATGATTCGGAGTCCGCAGTCCTCGGTAGGCTGGGCGTAACCCAGCACATCGCGCTCCAGCCCGCCGGCTCACGCCGTGCCGACCACTCCTGCTGCCATGATGGCGGCTTCGTTTGTCATCAATCCAAACACGGCGGGCTCACGCCGCGCCGCTCCTTGTGGGGCCCTGTCGGACGCGCTCTCCTCCGCCACACATTGCGGCGACCTTACCGCCTCGCCGACCCGTACATCACAATCGTTCAGGCCGCGGATCTGTTTCCCTTCAGTTCTGACCTATCGGCACCCGACGAGAGTCGATAGCCTATGGCCGCGCGAATCGGGCGTCCTCAGCCCAGCGTCGCGTGGACTCCCGTTCGTTTTGCGGAATGGACGCCGCAGCATGCCGATTCATACCACAGCCGTGGTCGATTCCCGCGCCGCGATCGACCCGACCGCCGAGATCGGGCCCTATGTCGTCATCGAAGGTCCGGTGACCATCGGCGCCGGGACCTGCATCGATCGCGGGGCGTTCGGCGACACTGT
>CAYRVS010000126.1:12871-15884 GCA_964427725.1 uncultured Planctomycetaceae bacterium
CCCATCTCCTCGGATCGACCACCATCGGCGCGAAGTGCGTGATTCACGCAGGTGCGGTGATCGGCGACCTCCCGCAGGATCGGGCCTACGCCGGCGGCGAAAGCTTCGTCTCGGTCGGCGAGGAAACCATCATCCGCGAATATGTCACCATTCATCGCGGCACCAAAGCCGGCACGCACACCGTCGTCGGCCGCGGCTGCATGCTGATGGCCCATTCCCACGTCGGCCACAACTGCACGCTGGGCGATCATGCGATCCTCGTCAACGGCGCGCTCTTGGGCGGATACGTCTCGGTCGGCGCTCGCGCGATCATCTCCGGCAACGCCGGCGTCCATCAGTTCGTCCGCATCGGCGAGCTCGCGATGATCGGCGGACTCTCGAAGATCACGCAGGATATTCCGCCGTTTCTGATGTTCGACGGCCACGGCGTCTGCGTGGGACTCAACGTCGTCGGGATGCGACGCGCGGGGATTCCCGCCGCCGATCGCGCCGAGATCAAAACCGCCTACCGCCGGCTCTACCGCGTGGCGGGGAGTTTCTCGGCGGCGCTGGAATCGCTCGGCGGGGAACTGCAAACCCCGATCGGCCGCAAGTTCCTCGAATTCCTGCAAGCCCCGTCGAAGCGCGGCATCCACGGCCACGCCGCCGACGTGGAGATCGTCCCGCTGCCGGAAGCGGCCTGAGGGAGAGTTGAGGGTCAGTCAAGACGATTTCCTCTGTCTTAGACCATCAACCCTCAACCTTCGACCATCAACCCGCCTCACATGCCCCGCGAGAAATACCACAGCACCACGAACACGACGGCCATGAACCCGACGATCTGGCCGAAGAGTTTCGCGGCCCGCGTCAGGATTTTCGCCGGGATTTCATAGCGGCTGGCGCTATAGACCAAGCTGATCACCGCCGCAAGGGGGATCAGATACAGGCTGACTTGCAAATCCGCGCCTACCGCCATGGTCGTGTGATCCCTGCTCGCGTGATGCCGTACTCGCGTGATGCTGTCACCCGGATGCCCAGCCATGGTCATGGCTGGGTCCCGCCTCACTTCTTCTCGGTCGGAGTCTCCGGCGGCGGCTCGTCGCCGAACCCATACGCCGGCCCGTCGACGGCATCCCAGAACGCCAATATGTTGAGCAGCCCAGCCATGAGGGTGCAGGCGATCGCCAAGTCGTAGACCTTGCCCAGCCGACGATTGAGATCCTCGATCTGCTCGTCATCCGGCGGGGCGCAGTAACCATCCAGGAAGGGGCGGGGGATCGCGCCGCGGAGGACCTTGGTTTCCTGGGGATGCTGGTCGGAATTCCGAGCCACGCTGCATTCAAGCCGCCGCCGATATCCCGCCGAGATGGGGCGATCGAGTTCGATGCCGCCCGAAATGTCGAGTTCGATCGGTTTGCCGTTCAAGGTCCCCACGAATGTCCCGCGGGTGACGGGAATCGGCCCATCCCCTCCCGGTTTCAGGGATAATCGTCCCGCCAGGACGCCGTCGTGGACGGTCCCCCCCGGCCCGGTGGTCAACAAGTCGCCCGTGAAGTCGGCTTCGAGCGGCTGGGTCAATTCATAGAGCGCGCGGTTGGCCGGGTCGGCGGCGCGGCGTTGCTGATACACGGCGGGGAGCGCGGGGAGTCCCACGCCGACTTGCGCGATGTAGAGCATCAAGGCGGAGTTGCCTCGCGCTTTCGGCGGACTGTAGACCACGGCCCCTTCCCCCAGCTTCAAGCCGAGAAAATAGGTCGAGAGAATGCAGACCGAGTAGACGCACCCCTTGAACCAGCGGCCTTGATAGAAGTGCCCCAGCCCCGGGATCAGATAGGCCAACAGCCCCGAGACGAAGAGGTTCTTCTCTTCCCAAGGCTTACGACGGGGGGGAGCATCGGGCGCGTGCGACATGCGGGCGGGCTTTCCGAGAGGGCTATGACGTGCCCCACGGCCCGCCTCGTCCCCCGTTGAATCTGGAGTCCTCGATACTATCGCAGCCCCGATGGGATTCGCCAAGTCGACTCGGTCGCTGTCTGACAGTACCCGGCAAGCCGCGCCTCTCGCACACCACCGTATTGGGATGCCATCGATCCAGCTGTTCGACGGATGCCGAACATCGAGCATGTCACTTCCAGCATCCCGACGTCTACGCGCGGCATATTCCTTACCCGATCACGATGACGACGCGAATCGACGGGTTAAGCTGGCAAGATCAACGGTGGCTGATGCATAATCATCCATTCTTGATGCGATCAACGGCGGCCCTGATTCCAGGTCGCGGAGTCCGAGGGAACTCGTTGAGGATGGACGTGCCGATGCCGCGGCGTTCGCTGGTCGGTTCTGTGGTGGGACTCGCGTGTCTCTGGTTGACCGGAGGGGCGGACGAGCCGACGCGGACCGAATCCCCCGCGAACATTTCGTTCGAACGCTCGATCGCGCCGCTACTCGAAGCGAAATGTGTCGCTTGTCATCGGGCCGATCTGGCGCGCGGGACGCTCGATCTTTCGACCCGCGCGGGGCTGCTACGCGGCGGCGAACTGGGGGCCGGCGTCGTTCCCGGAAAGCCCGAGGACAGCCTGGTCTACACCCGCTCGATCGCCGCGGCGGGACAGCGCCCGGAGATGCCTGAGAAAGGGGACCCGCTGACCGAGGCGGAAGCCGCGATGCTGCGGGCATGGATCACGGCGGGAGCGGAATGGCCCGAGGGGTTGGTCCTGAAAGAGCGGGCGAAGGCCGATGAAACCTTCTGGTCGTTTCAGCCGATCGCCACGGTGGAGCCGCCGACTCCGAGTGACGGTCCGACCGGTTGGCGTATTCATCCGATCGATCGCTTCCTTGTGGCGGCGATGGTGCCGAAAGGGTTGACGCCCAACGGTCCCGCCGAGCCCAGCGTCTTTCTCCGCCGCGCCACTTACGACTTGTTGGGGCTCCCGCCGACGCCCGAAGAACTCGCGGCCTTCGAGTCGGACTGCGCCGCGGAATGGGCCCGGCCGGAGACGCCGCGCGATCAGCTTCCGCCGGCCGCCGTGGAACG
>CAYRVS010000127.1:0-15853 GCA_964427725.1 uncultured Planctomycetaceae bacterium
CGTCTGAACGCGATGACCACGCGGTACGCCGCGCAACCCGCCGAGGTCGAAGCGCTCCTGAAAGTCGGCGAGGCAGCCATCGATCCGACGCTTCCCGCCGCCGAGATCGCCGCCTGGACGACGATCGCCGCGATCGTCCTCAATCTCGACGAAACGTTGTCGAAAGAGTGAAGGGCCGCGCGCCGCGCCCCTCTGGGCGTCCGCTTGCAAGGATCACGCCATGCTCGAATCCGACCGTCCCGCGTCGCCTCACCTGACGCGGCGGCATTTCTTCTCGAAGTCGGCGACCGGCCTGGGCGCGATGGCGCTCGGCTCGCTCCTCGCCAAACAAGGCTACGCCGCCGGATGGCTCGCCGGGCTCCCTCATCACACCGCGAAAGCCAAGCGGGTGATCTATCTCTTCATGAACGGCGCGCCGCCGCACATCGATACGTTCGACTACAAGCCCGAGATGGAGAAGCATCGCGGCGAGGAGATTCCCGAATCGATCCATAAGGGGCAACGCCTCTCGACGATGACCCAGGGGCAGAAAAAGCTCGTCCTGCCGCCCTACCCGGGGTTCAAACAGCACGGCGAATGCGGCGCGTGGGTCTGCGATTTTCTCCCCTACACGGCCGGCATCGTCGATGACCTTTGCTTCGTGAAGTCGATGCACAGCACGGCGGTCAATCACGCTCCGGGAATCTGCTTCTTTCTGACCGGGGCCGAACTTCCGGGCCGACCGTCGATGGGGGCCTGGCTGACCTACGGGCTCGGGTCCGACACCGAGGAACTCCCCGGCTTCGTCGTCATGACCTCCCGCGACAAGGAAGCCTCCTGCGGCCAAATCTTCTACGACTTCTACTGGGGGAGCGGCTTCCTCCCCTCCAAGTATCAAGGCGTGAAATTCCGCGGCAGCGGCGATCCGGTCCTTTACCTCTCGAACCCCGAGGGGCTCGATCGCAGCGTCCGTCGCGGCGTGCTTGACGACCTCGCCGCGCTCAATCAGCAGCACTATGAACAGTTCGGCGACCCGGAAATCCTGACGCGCATCGCCCAGTACGAAATGTCGTACAAGATGCAGACCAGCGTCCCGGAACTGACCGACTTCTCGACCGAACCGGCCCACATCCTCGAAATGTACGGCCCCGACGTCCATCGCCAAGGGAGCTACGCCTACAACTGCCTGATGGCCCGTCGACTGATCGAACGGGGCGTCCGCTTCGTCCAACTGATGCACGCCGGGTGGGACCATCACCGCAATCTCACCACGCAGTTCGCCATTCAATGCAAGGACACCGATCAACCTTCGGCGGCGTTGGTGAAGGATCTCAAGCAGCGCGGCCTGCTCGAGGACACTCTCGTCATTTGGGGGGGCGAGTTCGGCCGCACGCCGTTCCTCCAGGGGAACATGGCCGACGTGAAGGCCTGGGGCCGCGATCATCACCCGTACGCGTTCACCGTGTGGATGGCGGGCGGGGGCGTCAAACCGGGCATCACGTACGGAGCGAGCGACGAGTTCGGCTACAACGCCGTCGTCGATCCGGTCCACGTCCATGATTTCCAGGCGACGATCATGCATTTGTTGGGCGTCGACCACGAACGTCTGACGTTCCGCTTCCAAGGCCGCCAGTTCCGCCTGACCGACGTCCACGGCCACATCGTCCACCCAATTTTGGCGTGAACCAATACGATGCCATCCACAAGATCGTCCAGGGCACTCGCCCCGGCCGCGTGTTATGTCCGAGGTACCGGAAGATCACGCCGCCGGTTCGGTCATCCATCACAACGCGATCACTTGGGCACCCGCGACGAGCCTCATCGCGGCGGGACCCCCAGCGATTTCCCGCCGTCGATTGCGATCGCGGTGCCGGTCACCATCATCGCGGCGTCGCCGAGCAGGTATTCGATCGAACACGCCACCTCGTCCGGCGTGATCATCCGTCCGAACGCCCACGCGCCCGGACTGGCGGCGATTCGCGCCTGCCGCGTCGCCTCACGATCCGCCGCGCGATCGAGGTCCTCGTTCATCATCCCGGTTTCGCCGACCGGCCCCGGACAGACGCAATTGACCCGAATCCGCTCGCCGGCATGACACAGCGCCAGGGACTTGGTCAGCCCCACGAGCGCCAACTTGCTGATGCTGTAGACCGGATCGTGCGCGCGGGGCAAGAGGCCCGCGTTGCTCGCCACATTCACGATCGAGCCTCCGTCCGCTTCGCGAAGTCGCGGGATCGCATGCTTGCAGCCGAAGAACGCCCCCTTGAGATTGGTGTCGAGACACCGGTCCCATTCCGCTTCGGTCACCTCGGTGATCGGCTTGACGAGTACGACGCCGGCGTTGTTGACGAGCCCATCGAGCCGGCCATGAGTCGTGACGGCATGTTGAATGAGCGCCGCGACGTCGGCTTCCCGGCGGACATCGGTCACTTGGCGATGGATCTCATGTTCGCGGTACGGAGTCTCATTCTCGGCGAGCAGCCGCACATCCCCCACCACGACCCGCCAACCGGCCCGCGCCAACCGGACCGCCGTCGCGCGCCCAATCCCCGATTCCCCGCCCGTAACAACCACCACTTTCGCGATCATGCTCGAATGATCCTCATCAACGAGACGTCGAGTCGTAGTCGTAGGGTGCGTCTTGACGCACCATCAGCCCTTGAGCCGCGCAACAGGTGCGTCGAGACGCACCCTACTTGGGTTGCGGCTTCGTGATCAACGACACCAGCACCAACGTCAGAAACCCGAGCGGAATCGTCACCAACCCAGGCTGGCTGAACGGGACCAACGACAGGTTGGCGGCTTGCTCCGCCGTGAAGCCATAAACCTTCTGCATCGTCTCCTGACTGACGAGGATCCAGGCCAGCGACGCCACCATGCCGACGAGGATCGCCGCCGTCACCCCCTGCTTGGTGGTCCGCTTCCAGAACAGGATCATGACGAGGGCGGGGAGGTTCGCCGACGCCGCGACGCTGAACGCCCAGCCGACAAGGAACCCCGCGTTCATCCCCTGAAAACAAATCCCCAGGCCGATCGCGATCACTCCCACGATGATCGCCGAGAGTTTCCCGACGCGGACCTTTTGATGGTCGGTGAGCGCCATCCCCAGGACGCCGGTCAGCAGGTCATGCACCACCGCCCCGCTGGCGGCGACGATCAATCCGCTCACCGTCCCCAGCACCGTCGTGAAGGCGATCGCCGAGATGATCGCGAAGAGCAGTTCGCCGAAGCTCTTGGCGAGCAGCGGCGCCGCCATGTTGCTGTCGGTCAGGTCCATCGTCCCGCTGGTCATCGCCCCCAAACCCAGGAACAACGTCAGGACGTAGAACGTGCCGATCGTCCCGATGCCGACGACGGTGCTGAGCCGCGCCGCGGCCTGATCCTTCACGGTGTAATAGCGAATGAGGACGTGGGGCAGTGACGCCGTCCCCGCGAAGAGCGCCAGCATCAGCGACAGGAAATCGAGCTTCGCCGGCAGCGAATCGCCGCGCAGCCCCTTGAAGAGGGGACTCATTCCGGGCCGCATCACCTCGGTCCCCGGCGTCGGTTTGGGCGAGTACGTCACGGTCTTCGCGCCGTCGACGATCTCCGACTTCTCGGTCCAAAGGACGATTTCGCTTTGCTGCAGTGTCGACAGATACGCGAGCGGCCCCAACGGACCGGTCGACTTGACGTCCCCCGGCAACTTGCTGACCGACCCCACCGGTCGCAAATCCCCTTCGCCGGGGCCGCGGCCCTGCACGAGTCCGTTGACTAGCGTCTGTCCCTGCTTGGTGACGATCGTTTGGGACGCGGTCGCTTCGGGGCGATCGTCGACGGTCAGGCCGCGGTTCAGGATCAACACCGTCAGGATGCCGCTGAACACGACCAACAGCGCCCCTTTGATGAACTGCACATAGGTGGTGCTGACCATGCCTGCCGTGGTGACGATCACCGTCACCACCACCCCCACCGAGACCACCCCCAGCCACTTCGGAAAGCCCAGCAGCGGATAAATGAGCGCCCCCGCGCCGACCATCTGGGGAATCAGATAGAACAAGCTGACGATCAGCGCGCTCACTCCCGCAGCGAACGTGATCCCCCGCGATTGAAACTGGCTGTTCAGCGCGTCGGCGAAGGTGTATTTCCCCAATCGCTTGAGCGGTTCGGCGATCACGAAGAGCGCCACCACCCACCCGGCGAGAAACCCGATTGAATACAGGAAGCCGTCGTACCCGAACCGCGACAGCATGCCGCAGATCCCCAGGAACGAGGCCGCCGAGAGATAATCTCCGGCGAAGGCGACCCCGTTGACGAACCAGTGAATCTGCCCGCCCGCGGCGAAATAACTGGCGGCCGATTTGGCCCGCGCGGCGAAGTAGAAGCTGAGGCCGAGCGTGATCGCCACGAAGATCAGAAAGACGACGACCGCCAGCGACGAAGGTTGCGGAATCATGCGGGCCCGATGCGTGGAGACGGAACGCGGGGAAGGGAGCCGAAGCGGGGCAGGGGGGCGTTCACTTCCGGGGTCATGACGAATGTCGGGTGTCGGACGGCCGTTTCACGGGACCGTGACAGCGGATCGTGTAGATGACCGCCAGCACCATCGCGGCGAGGATCAACCCCAGGCCGTACCACACGGCGAGATGAATCCCCGCGACGTTCCACGCCATCGTCGCCGGCGCGAACGCGTTCAGCCCGACGAAGCCTGCGTAGCAGGCGCAGTAGAGCGCGAACAGCACCAACCCATACCGGGCGTTGCGCCGCGAGACGGCGACGTCTTCCGGCGCGCCGCCTACGACCGGGTCATGTCCGAATCCGCCCATGGTCTGTTCCTCGGGAGTGTCACAAGTTGGCTCGATTTTCGTGTGGCACTGGCTTCGCCAGTGCATGCCGAACCACAAGCCCGGATCGACACGGGGGAGGCCTGAGGCCCGACCCCAGCCACCATCACCGGTACATCACTGGTGTCGATCACCCGTCAATCCGCCACCGCGAGCACCGTCCGATTCGGCCTGACCGTCGTCAACTGGGCCAAATCGCGTTCCGCCGCCGCCAACTGACCCGTCGTCGTCCGATGGGTCATGATGATCAGCGGCACCGTGGGCACCTCGGTCCCCTCGGCGATTTCCGGAGCCTCCGGCTGAATCACCGACGCCAAGCTGATGCCCTGTTTCCCCAGCAAATGCGTGACGTCGGCCATCACGTGGGGTTTGTCCTCCACGGTCAGATGGAGGTAGTACCGATGGGTCGATTGCTCGGCTGCCAGCACCGTGCAGGTCGGGCTGCCGCCCCACAGGTCCAACTGGCGGAAGGTCAGTTGGGCGCGGCCGATCGCCAAATCGATGATGTCGGCCGTCACCGCCGATGCCGTCGGCAACTGTCCGGCCCCCCGTCCGGAGAACCAGACGTTTCCGACGACATCCCCTTCGAGCAACACCGCGTTGAACGGCCCATGCGTCTGCGCCAACGGGCGATCCTTCCGGACCAACGTCGGCCGGACGCTCAATTGCAACTGCCCCGCGTGCAACCGCGCCGTCGCGAGCAGTTTGATGGTGTAGCCCAATTCGGCGGCGTACTGAATATCGCTCTGCTCGAGCTTGTCGATCCCCGACACATGAAACCGCGACGTCCCCACTTTCGCCCCGAAGGCGAGTTGGACCAGAATCCCCAGTTTCTGCGCCGCGTCGGTCCCGTCGACGTCCAAGGTCGGATCGGCCTCGGCATAGCCGAGCGCTTGCGCCTGCGCCAACGCCGCGGCATACGACTGCCCCTTCAGCAACATCTCCGACAGGATGAAGTTGCTCGTGCCGTTCAAAATCGCCTGCAGTCCGACGATCTGATTGGCCGCCATCGACTGCCCGACGGCGGCGATGATCGGAATCCCCCCCGCCACGGCCGCCTCGAAAGCGATCGTCCGCCCGAGTCGCCTGGCGGTGGCGAACAGTTCCTCCCCATGTTCGTGCAACAGCGCCTTGTTCGCCGTGACGACGTCTTTTCCGGCTTCCAACAGCGACAGCACCACCTCCCGCGCGGGGTGCAAGCCCCCCATCAATTCCACGGCGACAGCGATCTCCGGATCGCCGATCACTCGTTGGACGTCGGTCGTCAACGCCTCCGCGGGGAGACTGACATCGCGCAGCTTCCGCGGATCGCGCACCACCGCCCGGCGAATCACGATCGGCCGACCGGCGCGGCGGGTGATCCGTTCGGGGTGTTCGGTCAAAATCCGGGCCACGCCCGTGCCGACATTCCCTAATCCGACGATTCCCACCTGCAACGGGGCGGACGACATCCACTGATCCTGCGATTCACCCCGAAGTTTCGGGGTGTTGATGTTAAAGGAGCCCCGCGATCACGGTTCCAGACTTGCGGCGGTGCACGGGTTGACGCATCCTAAACGGGTCGATTTCCGCTTGGCAACCGGAGCGCCGCCCCGAAAGACAGCGAGGCGCTCCCATGTCGATTTGGTGGATGGATCAGCCGTTGCGTGTCGGTGCGGTCAGTTACCTGAACTCCAAGCCGCTCTTGGAAGAGTTGGCGGGCGGACTCCCCGCCGGGTCCGTCTTGACTCTGGACTACCCCAGTCGGCTCGCCGATCAACTCGCGGCCGATCAGCTCGACGTCGCGCTGATCCCGTCCATTGAGTACTTCCGCGGGGAACGGCGGCATTACACCGTCGTTTCCGATGCCTGCGTCGCCGCGCGCGGCCCGGTAATGAGCGTGAAGCTATACAGCCGCGTCCCCCCCGGCAAAATCCGTACGCTGGCCTTGGATGAAGGCTCCCGCACCAGCGCCGCCCTCACCCGGATCATGCTCGCCGAGCGTTACGGCGTTGAGCCGCGGATTGAACCTTTGCCGATGTCCTGCTCGACCCGCGACACCTCGGCCGACGCCATTCTCCTCATCGGCGATCGGGCGATGTTCCCCCTCGACGAGCGGTTCGACATCACTTGGGATCTCGGCGAGGAATGGTTCGATTGGACCGGGTTGCCGTTCGTCTTCGCGATGTGGGTCGCCCGGCCGGGGCTGGACCTCGAACGGATCGAAACGGCGCTAGGTGCCGCGCGCGACCGGGGCCTGGCGCGGATCGAAGCGATCGCCCGCCGGGAGTCGCCGTTGTTGGGCCTCCCCCTGCCGACTACGATCCACTATCTCACCAAGAATCTGCATTTCCGCTTCGGGTCGGCGGAACGGACCGGCTTGCGGATGTTTCACGAATTGGCGGCCCGCAACGGGCTGGCCCCCCAAGGAGGCGAACTTGTCTTCAGCTCTGTCGCAGGTGCTCGCTAAGGCGGTCGCCGGAGAACGCTTGAGCCCCGCCGAGGGGCTGACGTTATTGCGCTCGCACGATCTGGTCGCGATCGGTCAGGCCGCCGACGCCGTCACGCGGCGGCTTCACCCCGAGCCCTATCGCACCTACAACATCGACCGCAACATCAACTACAGCAACGTTTGCGCCGCCGTTTGCGACTTCTGCGCCTTCTATCGCCCCCTGAAGCACGAGGAAGCCTACGTCCTTCCCACCGAGACCATCCTGCAAAAGATTCAGGAAACGGTCGACCTCGGCGGCGAACAGATCCTGATGCAGGGAGGCCTCCACCCCACGCTCCCCTTGGAGTGGTACGAGGATCTGCTGCGGGCCATCAAAACGGCCTTCCCGCAGGTCAATGTCCACGGGTTCTCTCCGCCGGAGATTCATCACTTCACGAAGATCGCCAAACAGCCTCTCGAAACCGTACTCCGTCGGCTCAGAGACGCCGGGCTCGGCAGCCTTCCCGGTGGCGGAGGGGAAATCCTCGTCGATCGGGTCCGCGACATGATCACCCGCGGCAAGGTGCTGACCGACGACTGGCTCAACGTCCATCGTGTCTGGCACAAGCTTGGAGGAAAATCAACCTGCACCATGATGTTCGGCCACGTCGAGACTCTCGAAGAACGGATCGAACATCTCGATCGCCTGCGGCAACTCCAGGATGAGACCGGCGGCTTCACCGCCTTCATCTGCTGGACTTTCCAACCCCCGACCCACGCCCCCTGGTTCGACAATCGTCGCGACGGGGTCGACATGTCGCAACTTCCCGAAGCCGGCGCGTTCGAGTACCTCAAGACGCAGGCCATCGCTCGGCTTTATCTCGACAACATCCCCAACATCCAATCGTCGTGGGTCACCCAAGGCGAGAAGATCGGCGGGCTCGCGCTCCTGTTCGGGGCGAACGACATGGGGAGTCTGATGATTGAAGAGAACGTCGTCGCCCAGGCGGGGACGATCCATCACCTCACGTTGGAGACGATCCGCCGGCTGATCCGCGAAGCCGGTTACATCCCGCGACAACGCAACGTCTACTACGAATATCTCGATCAGGTCGAACCCGCCGTCGGCGCCGCCCTTCGCCCCATCGCGGCGCCCACCACCCTCCCGATCCTCACCACCGTTTAACCGCGAGCCATCGGCGAGCGCGGCACACTCCATCGGCAGATCGTGCCGTCACGGAACATGACTACCACCTTTTCACCCCTCGTCGACGACCCGACGGCACCATCCCCCTCGACGCATCGCCCGTCCCCGCTTTACAACCCGCGTCGTGATGATCCCGCGTGGTCATCGTTCGGAGAACGGGTATGCGTCCGCTGAAGTGGTGGGTCACCGTCGTCATTCTCGCGTTGCTCGTTTCGGGCTGCGCGTCGCTCATGCATGACCTGAAGCCGCACCGCCTCCGTCGCCTCAACCGCGGCCCCGCGCCGTCCCTCGACCCCGAGTTCTCGGCCGCACCGGCGTCATGCATCGACCGGCTTGCGTAACACCGTCGCGGCGCATTTTTCGCGTGCCACTGGCTTCGCCAGTGCCTTGAAGTTGCTGTCCATTGACAAAGACCACTGGCGGAGCCAGTGGCACACGTTCGACATCCCATGGATTGTGTGCTGGACCGCGCCCTAAATCGTCCCACCAATCAACGCGAGAAACTCCCCTTCGGTCAGCACGGGCACGCCCAACTCGCGCGCTTTGGTAAGCTTGCTTCCCGCCTCCGCGCCGGCGACGACGTAATCCGTCTTCTTCGAGACGCTCGCCGCCGCCTTCCCCCCATGCTGCCGAATGAGTTCCTGAATCTCGTCGCGGGAGTACCGTTCCAGCGTGCCGGTCACCACCAGCGTTTTCCCCGTCAGCGGGCCGGTCGGTATGGTGGCTGTCACCGCGCGATCCACCGGCTGACCGAAATACAGCCCCACCTCGCGCAACTCGGCGACGATCTCGCGGCCATACTCGCTGTCGAAAAAATGTCGCAACGATGCGGCGATCACCGGCCCGACCTCTTCGACCTGGCTCAGTTCGTCCAAACCGGCGGCGGCGATGGCCTCCATCGTTCCGAAATGCTCGGCCAACTGCTGCGCCGTCCGCTGGCCGACATGCCGGATATTGAGCGCCGTCAGGAGCCGCCACAACGGTCGCTGCTTCGAGGCCTCAATCCCCGCCAGGAGATTGTCGATCGACTTTTCCCCTTGCCGTTCCAGTTGAATCAGTGACTCTCGATGGCCCGCCAGCCGGTAGATATCGGCGAAATTCCGAATCCAGCCCTTCGCCGTGAGTTGTTCGATCAGCTTGATCCCCAAGCCTTCGATATCGAGCGCCGCCCGTGACGCGAAGTACCGCACGCTCTCCCGCAACTGCGCGGGGCAACTCGGATTCGGACAGCGGATGTAAACACCTCCTTCATCCTGCTCGACCGCGGTGCCACATTCGGGGCAATTGGTCGGAAAGACGAACGGCTGCTCCGCTCCCGTGCGGCGGGCCGTTTCGACCCGGACGACATGCGGGATGATCTTCCCCGCCTTCTCGACGACGACCCAATCGCCGATCATCACCCCCAGCCGTTCGATCTCGTCGCGATTGTGCAGGCTGGACCGCGAGACGGTTGTCCCGGCGATCTCCACCGGCTCCAGATTCGCCACCGGCGTCAATGTCCCCGTTTTGCCGACTTGCACGCCGATGCTCGCGACGCGGGTTAACCCTTCGTAACGCTCCCATTTGTACGCCACGACCCACCGCGGGCATTTGCTGGTCGATACCAGCTCCTCCCGTAACGCCAGGTCGTCGAGCTTGAGGACGATCCCGTCGACCTCGAAATCGAGCGCATGCAGGTTCTGCATCAATTCCTGCGTGTAGTCGCAGGCCGCCGCGAAACTCGGGCGGACATCGACGCCCGGGACCGTCTGCAAGCCCAGTCCGCGAACCGCCTTCAGAAAGTCCACATGCCGCGCATAGTTCGCCCCCTCGAGCGCTCCGACACTATGCGCGAAGAACCGCAGCTTACGTCGGGCACACTCCTTCGGATCGAGCAGCTTCAGCGCCCCGGCGGTTCCGTTGCGGGAATTCTTCAGGGGTTCGACGCCGCGGGCCAGATCGTCCGCCCGCAGTTTCGCGAAGTCGCGATTCCCGATGAACGCTTCGCCGCGGATCTCCAACAAGGCCGGAGCTTCTCCGAGGAGCCGCAGCGGCACGCCGTGCATCGTGCGGGCGTTGTGGGTGACGTCGTCTCCCTGGCGACCATCTCCCCGCGTCACCGCGCGCGTCAGGACGCCATGCTCATAGATCAGCGAGAGCGCCACGCCATCGACTTTGTATTCCGCCACCCAGGCGCGAGGTTCCGGACCGATCAGCCGCACCACTCGTTCGCCAAACTCCGCCAGTTCCCCCTCGTTGTAGACATTCTCGATCGACAGCATCGGGACCCGATGGGTCACCGTCACAAAGCCATCGATCGGGGCCCCCCCCACCTTCCGCGTCGGGCTGTCGTCCCGATCGTATTGCGGATGGGTCCGCTCCAACTCGATCAGCCGCCGCATCAACCGGTCGTACTCGAGATCGCTGATCTCCGGCTGCGCCTGTTGATAGTACAAGGCGTCGTGCCGGGCGATCTCGCGGCGGAGAGTTTCGATCTCGGTTTCGATCTCGTCGGTCATCGCCGGCGGGCCTTGGAAATGGTCGGACTCGTCGCCGCTTACGGTACCCCGGCGAGGGCCGATCCGAAACGGCTCGATGGCCGCCGGCCCCCATCATGTTTTCCGCCTGCCGGGCGAACCGCCACAAGCCGATCTTCAATCGGCAGAAATCGCCGAACCCCTTGTCGCAACAGGGGTTTCCTTCACGATCCCGGCAGGGTTCCTCTTGACCATCTCCGGAGGTCTGACATACCGTCCGTCGTCCCCGGCTAACGTCCAGACCAAACGACTTCACCGGACGACCATGGTTCGTCGAGTCGTTTTCGTGCCACGGAGAATTGGCATGCCCCACCCCAGTTCCGTTCGATATCGCCTCGTCGCCGCGTTGCTGCTTGCGATCTCGGTCGCGCGGCTCGGTGGTCGGCTTCCCACGATGCCGCTGCATGCCGCGGAAGAGTCTTACAACACCGTCCTCGATACGCCTCTGATCGGCGATTACACCAACTTCGCGGGCTTAAGCCCCGTGTTGCTCGAAGGGGTGGGGCTGGTTGTCGGCCTCGCGGGGACCGGCGGGGATCCCGCTCCCTCGATGTATCGCACGGCGCTGCTCGAAGACATGAAAAAGCGCGGCGTCCCCCAGCCGAACACCATCCTGCAATCCCCCAACACCGCCCTCGTCATCGTGCGGGCTTATCTCCCCCCGCTCATGAATCCCGGCGATCAACTCGACGTCGAGATCATTCTCCCCGACTCCGCCGAAGCCTCCAGCCTTGCCGGCGGCTGGCTCATGGAGACCGAACTGCACGAGCAGGCCTTCGTCCCCGGTCGCGGCGTCCTGAAAGGCCATCCGTTCGCGCGCGCCAAAGGCTCGCTGTTGGTCGAGGGGATCGGCCGCGAGCTGAAGAAGGACGACCCGCTGCTCCGCCGGGCGCGAATTCTCGGCGGCGCCCGCGTCCTGAAGGAGCGCGAGCTGTCGATTTACCTGCGCAACGACTTCCGCAGCATCCGCAATTCGACCCGCATCGCCGAAGCGATCGGCCGCCGGTTCCATCACTTTGACAAGCATGGCATTAAGCAACCGATGGCCGAAGCCAAGACCGATCAGAAGATCGTGCTCCAGGTTCATCCGCGCTACAAGGAAAACTATCCCCGCTATCTCCAAGTGATCCGCAGCATCGCGTTCCGTGAGACGACCGTCAGCCAGCGCGTCCGGATGCAGCAACTGCACGAAGAGTTGCTGACCCCCGAAACCGCCGACACGGCCGCCCTCAAGCTCGAAGCGATCGGCCGCGATGCGCTGCCGGTCCTGAAAACCGGCCTGAAGTCCCCGAATCTGGAAGTCCGGTTCCATGCGGCGATGGCGCTCGCCTATCTTGAAGACGCCGACTGCCTGCCCGTGTTGGCCGAAGCCGCCAAAACCGAACGCTCGTTCCGCGTCTTCGCCTTCGCGGCGATGTCGACCGTCGACGACGCCCAAAGCCATCTCTCCCTGCGGGAACTGATGAGCGACGAAACGCCGGAAACCCGCTACGGCGCGTTCCGCTCCTTGTGGACCCTCGACAAGCAGGATCCGTTCATCCGCGGCGTCCCGATGGGGCTGCCCCCGGAAGATGAGTTCACGGAGTTGGAAAAGACGCAGCCCAAAGTGCGGCCGCAACCGTTGTGGCAGTTCCATATCCTGAAGACCCAGGGTCCCCCGATGGTGCACTGCACCAAGCGGACCCGGCCGGAGGTCGTCCTGTTCGGGGCCGAGCAGGAACTGATTCCGCCGCTGGTCTTGTCGGCCGGGCGGCAGGTGATGGTCAGCGCGCAGCCCGGCTCGAATACGGTGACCATCACGCGCTTCGCTCCCGACGAGGAGGACGTCCGGAAAGAGGTCTCGCTCAAGCTCGCCGACGTGATTCTCGCCGTCGACGAACTCGGCGCGACCTATCCCGACGTCGTCAACATGCTCGCGCAGGCGTCGAACCAGCGCAATTTGCAGACGCCCCTCGAAGTCGACGCCTTGCCGTCTTCCGGACGAATGTACGTGCGGCCCACGGACACGGGGAAACCGGGGCAACGGACCAAAGTCGGTCGCGAACATCTCTCGCCCAACATGTTCCCGCGCTTCGACGACGACAAGGGGGCCCGCGACGCCGATGGAAACGATCCCGACGAACCACGTGGCGCGTCGACCCCGGGCGCGATGCTGAATATCAAGGAAAGTCCCGAGAAATCGCGCCCCTTCTGGAAGTTCTGGGAGCAGTCCTCCTCGAACGATTGACCAAACACCGTCTGTCCGTAACGCCGCCATCGCGGTGTCGCGGGCGGACGGCGGATTCGTGATCGCGACTCGTCAACGCCCCAGGGGGGACGATTCCAACATCGTCCCCCGTGGGCGTTGTCCGTGACGGATAAGGCGATGCTCAAGTCGCTCGACATGTTCGGCTTCAAGAGCTTCGCCGACCGCACGCGGTTCGACTTCGCCGCCGGCATCACCGGCGTCGTCGGCCCCAACGGCAGCGGGAAAAGCAACGTCGTCGACGCCCTGAAATGGATTCTCGGCGATCAATCCGCCAAAAGCCTCCGCGGCAAGGAGATGACCGACGTCATCTTCAACGGCTCGGCCTCCCGCAAGCCGTGTCCCTACGCGGAAGCGTCGCTCACCATCGACAATTCCGCGAAGATCCTCGCCGTCGACGACGCCGAAGTCGTGATCGGTCGTCGGCTCTACCGCAGCGGCGACGCGGAATACCTCATCAACCGGCAGGCGGCGCGTCTCAAGGACGTCCGCGATCTGCTGCTCGGCACCGGCGCGGGGAACGCCGCATACAGCATCATCGAACAGGGCCGCGTCGATCAGATTCTGCAGGCCAATCCCGCCGCGCGTCGCGGCGTCTTCGAGGAAGCCGCCGGAGTCAGTCGCTTCAAGGCCCGGCGCGTTGAAGCGCAGCGAAAGCTCGAACGGGTCGCGCAGAATCTGCAGCGGCTCTCGGACATCGTCGACGAAGTCGAAGCTCGTCTCAACACCACCCGTGGCCAGGCGGCGAAAGCCGTCAAATATCGCGAGCTCAGCGGCGAACTGAAGCGCTGGTGGCAGGGACTCGCGGCCGACGATTATCGCCATGTCACGCACGAGATCGCCGCGATCGAGCAATCGGTTGGCGCGATCCACGCGCGGATGAATGAGTTGACCGAGGCCCAGAAAGCGTGCGATGCCGCGGAAGCGGCCATCGACCAACGGTTGGCTGAGCTCGACCACTTCACCCGCGCCGCCGAACGCGCCTTGGCGACCCATCGCGAGGAACTCGCCAGTCTGGAAGCGAGCGTCAAATTTCAAACCGCCCGCTTCCAGGAACTCGAGGCCGAGCTCGTCAAACAGCGCGAGCAACATCTCTTGCTGTTGCGCCGCGAAGCCGAGGCGGAGCGTCAGATCGTCGCCGAGCGGGAGAAACTGGCCGAACACGAGCGCGAGATCGTCCGGTTGGAATCCCGCTTGGCCGCCGAGGATGGCCAACACCACTCGATCACCGATCGTGTGGCCGCCGCGCGACAACACGTCGAGTCGATTCGTCAACAACGCGCCGCCGCGCAACAGACGCTGACGGCGCGCGAACAGGCCCTGTTGGCGCTCCGGCACCAACAGGAGTCGCTCGAAGCGGCGCAACAACGCCTCACGGCACGTTGGAACGAACTGGAACAGGAGTTGACCCTCGCGGAGGGACTCCGCGCCGAACTGCTCCGCGACTACGAAACTCGTCAGCAGCACATCGTCGGACTTCAGACCGAACATCGCACTCGCCTTTCGGCCCAAACCGAACTGGCCACGCGGCTAGAGTCGTTGCGGCAGACGATCGCCGAGCTGCGCGAAGCCCGCAGCGCCGCCCTGGCGCGGAAAAGTCTGCTCGAAGACCTCGAAATTCGTCAGGAAGGGATGGGCCTCGGCGTCAAGGAACTGCTCCATCGCGCCAAGCATTCCCCCGAGCCCCCCTGGAACACCATCGTCGGCAGCGTCTCCGAGCTGCTGGACGTCGATCTGGAATACGCCGGTCTGATCGAAGTCGCGCTGGGACCGCGGGCCCAGTTCATCGTCCTCCGCGAATATCAGCCGCTGCTCGATTACCTAGCCCGCGGTTTGGTGGTGCTGACGGGGCGCGTCGGGTTCCTCGCGATCCCCGAGCGGAACACTCCCTCGTCCATGGCCGGGACAGGGCTGATTCATCTCCTCCCCGCGGCCATGGATGACATCGATCTTGCCGATCGTCCCGGTGTGGTGACCCGGGCCGATCGACTCATCTCGTCGGAACATGGCATCGTTGGTCTGGCGCGGTCGCTCCTCGCCGACACCTGGGTCGTCCACGATCTCGACGCGGCGGTCCGGCTCTCCCGCGAGTTCGCCGATCGTCTCCGCTTCGTCACGCTCCAAGGGGAGTTGGTCGAAGCTCCCGGCGTGCTGCATCTGGGAACGGTGCGCAGCGAGACCTCGCTGTTGTCGCGCAAAAGCGAGCTGCGCCGGATCAAGAACGACTTGCTGCGGCTCGAGCGGGACGTCGTCGTCCATGAGTCGCAAGCGGCCACGTTGCAGCGGCAGGCCGAAGCGGCCGACGAGGAACTCGCGCTCCAAAAGCAGCAACTCGACGCCTTCGGCGAAGAACTCCAAGACGCCATGAACGCCTGGCGGACCGCCGACCAGAACGCCGATCGGCAGCGCCGCGAAGTGGAGCAGTTGGTCGGTCAGCGCCGCAGCGCGGAAGAGGACGCGAGTCGCCTGACGCGTGAACTCACGAACTTGACCGACGAGGTTGCCGCGCTGCGGGCCGAGTCGACGCGGTCCGCCACCTGGCAATCCGCCGCCGATGCGGAATTGACGGCCGCGCTCGAAGCCGCGCAAGCCTTCGAACAACGGCAGTCGGCCGAACGGCTTGATCTCTTCAAATTCGGCGAACGGCTCGAAACCAGCCGCGCGGCTCTTGCC
>CAYRVS010000128.1:0-933 GCA_964427725.1 uncultured Planctomycetaceae bacterium
TCAGCGGCGTAAACCAACACACCCGCCGGTATCCGAAACTCCTGGGCTATCGCAGTTCGCGGACAGGCCGCAACGCGGACAGATAGCAGTCGTATTCCGCTGACGGCTTGCCGGTCCGCCGGTCGAGATACTCATCCTTGGCGTGGGGCAGAAACGCCAAGGCGAGTTCGTTGACGGTCAGCCCGACAGGTGCGGCCGCAGACTTCGCGGTGGGGACCGCCGGGAGTCCCTGCGCTAGCCGCTGGAGCAGTTCGGCATACCGAACCTTCGAGCCGGGGTCGTCGGCCCGACCGAGCGAGACGGACCGCCCGTCCACCTTGCAGAAGGCACGGCCGTTCTTGTCGGTGAAGAACCGGGGAATCACGTTGTTGGGACGGGGCATGGTGCAGCTTCCGGGTTTTCGGTGCATCGCTGCACCGGTTCGCCGTCTTCTTTTGCTGCACTGCCGACCGTCGACAGGTAACGTAAACCGTTGAGCCGTAAGACATTGCCCAGGACAGGAATCGAACCTGCACGGGTGTAACCCCACTAGGTCCTGAAGGCCTTGTCTGTACATCTCCACGATGCCTGAAAACCAACAGATTTCCCTACAATATCAGGCTATTTTCACTGTTTCAAGTCGAATCACTCGACCTCCTTTACCCCCTCGGAATGTCCGTATTTCGGGGGGTTTGTCCGTAGTACTACGGACAAACGATTCTCCCCGTCGGGGCATGGCGTCGGTCGGGGTTGTCGAGAGGTTTACGGGGGTGGCCAACCGGAGACTCGCACACAGCGCCGACACTGACAGAAGCCCCGTTTGCAGCTTGGAATCGACCCTTCTGTCAGCGCGACCCTCGGATGTCGGGGAGAAACCCCGACCGTGATGGGTGACGGCACAGAGAGTCGGACATGCTGCGCACGCGTGCGCAGCATCACTTTTCCGCTTATGTT
>CAYRVS010000128.1:943-13433 GCA_964427725.1 uncultured Planctomycetaceae bacterium
TGTTTGATGTTCGCCATCTCGGCCGCACGAGTGACCGAGACCACGCCGGACTTCACGGCTTCAGCGACTTCGGGAACGGCGGTCTTCTGGACCTTCGCGGCTCGTTGAACGGTACGACGTGATACCTGTAACGCCTTCGCCGCTTCAGGTTGGTCAATCGATGGTGGACATGATGCGCCAGATGGCGCATCATCACTTTTCAGCTTATGTTTTCCATGTTCGATGTTCGCCATCTCTGCCGCGATCATCGCCCGCTGACTCTCCGTCAGGTGTCGGCGATGCAGGTTCAGCGCGATGACCTTGTCGAAAATCTGCTGGTCGTCGCCGTCAAAGACCTCCGTCTGCGGCACCTTCCCGGCGATCCGGCAGGCTTCCATCCGGTTGCGACCGTCGATGATGCGGCCGTCATCGACGCCACCATTCCTACATGACCCGCCAGAGGTTGATAGTCAGCCGACCGGAAATTGAAATACCGCCTCTGGCGCGTCATGGAAAGACGCCGATAAATGCTCATCCGCACAGGCACAACGCCGGGACGCTCTACATGGCCCTACAATCGACCCTCGCCGCCGGACGACAGAATCATCATCCCGCGAGCCGAACGCCCCGCAGACGCGATTTTGTGCGGTCGGTTTTCTGCCGACACTGCCGCGACGATGGCATTCACGCGGATTGAGTGGCCGTGTCAGCTTCCCACAATGCCGAAAACGTCGGCGGCGCGGGATCACCGATTATGCTGCCGATCGGTTCGTCCGCACGGTCGTGCGGTTCATCGCCCAGGGCGGCGCGGTAAGCCTCCGTCGCTGACAACCCGAAGGTCGGCCCGGCAATGTGCATCGACTCCAGCGAAACGCGATGCCCGGCAGCTTGGAGCCGATGATGGACGTGGAGCCCCGCCCGCGTGAACCTCGCTTCGTGGCCGATCCATGGCGGACGTGGTCGGGTCGCCATCTCAACCATGACGGTCGCGACCACTTCGGGCCGGATGGCGTTCAGGAGTTCGCCGGTCCCCTCGGAATCGGCCCAATGGTCCCCTGCGTCGAGTTGATGCGCGAACTCGTGACCGATGATCCCGAGTTGTTCGGCCGCGCTGAACCGGCACGAGAACGCAGCGAGGTCGGGGATCGCGACCGCGAAGCCGCGACCCCGCCACTCGCCAAGCATCTCCAATCGTGGGCGCAGCCGGATATCCAACGCCGGACCCGTCGCCGCCCAACCATGGGCCACCTCGGCCGCGATCCAGGGACCGGCGTCCACGGCATCGACAATGTAGACGGGGCGTGTAGGGGGCAGGTCCAACGGAAAGACTTCCCGAAGAATCTGCTCCCACTCGCCGCGTTGCCGGTCCCATGCGGTCAGCATGCCGTGAGCGCCTTGGCTTCGAGGTCACGGACCCGCTGTTGCGCCGCCGTCACCGCCGCTTCGCGAACGTCGATCATCGCGTTGATACGGTCCAACTCGGCTTGTTCTTTGGCCCCTTCACGCGCGATTTGCTCGGCCCGCTCGCCGCCGACCCGTTCGAGTTCCGCGCCGGTGGCCCGAACTGCCGCCTCCAGCCGTCGCCGTTCCGCGTAGAGGTCGATTGCCGGATTGTTCCGCAGTTCGGCCGCCGCATGCGCCCCGTCGTTCGCCGCCGTTTGCAGCGCCGTCAGGACGCCGGACGTTTCGAGGAGTTTCACCCGGACGTCGTTGCAGGCACGAAGACCCGCTTGCGCCGCATCGAGCCGGGCCCGCGCCGCCTGCTGAACCGCGCTGCAGGTCACCCTCGCCGCCGCAATCGCTTTGTTCATCGCTTCGAGGGCCGCATTGATCTCCCGGTCAGCCTCGGCGATGGTCGCTTGGTGTTCCGGTTCGCGGGCGAGAATGGCTTGCCACTCCCGCCGTTGGGCTCGCAGTTCGAGGGTTGATTGAAGTTCATCCACTGACCAAAGGCATTCATCCACGATTTTCAACACGGTTTCCGGTGACGGCGGCCGTGTACCTTCGAGGGCTTCGATCGCGGCTTGCCGATCGGCCAGCCGCGATGACTCCCGCTCCCGCAGCCGTTGAGCCGCTTCAGCGACGATTTGAGACGGTTTTGTAGTCATGGATACTTTCCTTCATATCATGACGTGGCGTGCCTCTGGGAACGTCCCTGAGGCGTTAATTTGCGTCCGGAGTGTCTCCGCTCCAGCGTTGGGACCAGCGATGGTCGGCTTCATCAATGGCAGTCGCGATGATGTCGCCCGCGTCGTTGCCGAATTCCCGGATGAGTCGTTCCGTCGCCCCGCGATACAGCGCGGCGGTTTCCATGAGCAGTGTTCGGATATCATCGATGGATACGTAGTCCGACCGCATCGTCTGTAGCTTGATTTCTTCCTGTTGTGCCCGCGCCAGACGGTAGCGCTCCAAGGCGGGCGAGCCGTCCCCGTCGGCGAGGAGTTCGTCATCCGCGACCGCAGCCGCCGCCCAGACGTTTTCGCGGAGCCACGCGATCATTTGCGGGATCGGCCAGCGTCCCCGGTCGCCGGGCATCCCGCGCTTGCTGTGCGTCTGCAGCATGCTGGTGGAAACACCCAGGATCGCGGATGCTTCGGCCCGGGAAGTCACGGTCCAACGGTCGGCGATCGTCGGCGTCGTCATGGCAATATCCGCAAGGGGCGTAGGGATGGTGATGGCCGGGTTTTAGGTCGTTTTTGGAGGAAAAACGCGCGATGCGGAGCACCCCAGACGGGCCGTACCCCGCAGGAGGACCCAAGGGTGGGGGGGGGGGGTATCAAGTCGTGACCCGTCCGCGATGTGGAACGATGGAAGGATGGAAGGGACTTTCCCTATAGACTAAATTTCTATATGCGTAGGGGATTAACTCGAAACTACGTTCCATCGTTCCATCCTTCCGCGTCGTCGGTCTTCAATCCGATGCCCCGATACCTCATCCCGTTCGACCGAAACGCTTCCATGCCTTGATCTTGCAGCCACTGCGCGAAGGCTTTCGCGGATGGCACACGTTCGCCCGTGTCATCGCACCATCGTTCGATTTCGCCCCGCAGGTCGGCGAATTTGGTGACGAAAGACGATGACCCGACGACGCAACACTCCGTCGCGAACCGGCCGCAGACGTCTTGCGAGGTCCGGTAAGAGTCCGTGGCGAGGGTCACTTCCGCAGGTGGCCGCAGCCCGTCGCGCTGCCACTCCAGACAGCCGCGTACGGCCCAGGCGAGAATGCCCTCGGCTTCGGCCCGCAACTTCTCGGGGAGCGTCTTGTCTGCCCGGTCGCCGTCGAATACCTGATTGAACGGCAGCAGCCGCAGCCGTCGCCAGATGGCGTGATCGGTCCCGCGAACACGGGGTTTGTGGTTCGTGAGCAACACGAGCTTGTGTGTCGGCGCGAACTCCCAAAAGTTTTCGCGCATCCGCCGCGCCCGAATCCTGTCGCCGCCGGTCAAACTTTTCACCAGCGACTCCGACAATTTGGCCCCGGCTTCGGTCTCGCTGGCGAGCACCAACCGCTTGCCGTGCAGGTCGGCCCGTTCGGTCGGATGGGACTCTTGCCGCGACTCCACGAGCAACGTCGGCATCGCCGTCATCGCATAGTCTGACCCCAGGACTTCGGACAGCGCGTTGAACAGCGTCGATTTGCCGTTCGCGCCGACGCCGTGCGCGATGTGCAGGAGATGTTCCCGCACCAGGCCCGTGAGCCACCAACCCGACAGTCGTCGCGTATAGTCCACGAGCGGCGCGGAGGCGAAGACGTCGTCGAGGAATTGCAGCCAGCGCGGACACTCGGCTTGCGGGTCGAACCGCGTGGGGCACAACTTCGTAATGTAGTCGCTTGCCGCATGCCTCCGCAGCGTCCCCGTCGTCAGGTCGATCGTCCCGTTCGGGCAGTTCAAGAGCAGCGGTTGCGTGTCGAGTATCGCGTAATCGATTGCCAAGAGCGACTCGGCGATTTTGACCATTGCCGTCATGCCGCCGCCGGACGCGGTCCCCATCGCGAACCGGACAGCCTCGGCGGTCATATGCTGACGGGTCGCCTGCCAGACGATGTCGGCGACTGCGCCGGCATGCTTCATCATCCGCACTTCGCCGGTGTCGATGACCCAGCGCCGTCCGTCGTATACGAGCCAGCAGCCCCAGGCGGGGACGAACCGGCACGATGCCCCGAACAGCTTCACCAGCCGCCGCGCGTTGCTGAGTTGCGTTTTTCCGTCGAGCGATTCGAGAGACAGCCGGTCATCAGCGCCGCCGCTGTCGCCGCCGGGCATGGTGATTGGCGGTCGCGGCGGTTTATTCGCCTTGCGCTTGGGCTTCGGCTTCGGGTCATCGTCGTTATGTTGCGTCGCAGATGGCAGCACATATCGACTCATTGCGCACCTGCAATCCACGCGCCGACCGCCTCGCGAAACTCTTGGTCATCATGTAGTGTCGCGATGAAACGCCGGCGGAACTCCGCACCGAAGGGTTGCGGCGGGTCGACGTACAAACCCAGCCGCCGACACTCATCGCGCGACGGCAGGCAAGCCCGCGCGTGGTCGGGGAACGTCTCCGTCAACGCTTTCAGTTGCGCGAACGTGCCGGGCGCGGGAATGGGGCGTCGCTCGTCGATGCAGCGAGATACAAAATTAATGTAGTCGTCGGCATCGAGGCGACGCGAAATCGGGTCATCAGCGAGCAACATCGCAGCCCCCTTCGTCGGCGGGGGTCGTGTCTTCTCGCAGCGCCACGCAACGCAGCCCGCAGGCGCGGAGCGCAAGTTTCAACAGTTGCTTGAGCCGCGCGGCAGGGGGTCGCAAATCGCCCGCGACGGGGGTCAACGTGATTGTGAAAGACGTCTTGTCATCGTCGCCGAGACTGCTATCATGAGACATGCGATCACCTCCAGCGATCGTGAATGAATTGAGACGCGCCTCGGGATTGCGCCCCGGGGCGTTGTCGTTTGATGAGAGTCGACTCAGCAGCCGAGCGCTTCGAGGGCTTTTCCCGCCTCGCGACCGCGACGAATGATTGCGTCGTCAGCTTCAGTCGCAGGGGCATCGCCAGATAACGCGAGAATGAAGCGTTCGACCGCCTCCGGAGTGGTCAGCAGCTTCCCCCCCGCGCGCCAGGCTTGAAGACGAACCCGTTCGCCGCTCGGGGTACGAACCCCGGTCAAGTGCCAGCGATGACGGGTCGCAATCGAAGGATGGCCCGGGATTAAAATCGAGCGGAGCGGTTCAGCGTTGCTAAGTGAATTGAGCGTTGTCGTCGACATTGAGATAGCCCCATTAATGATCGGATCACCGAAGCGGCGATCACTGCGGGGCAATTCTGCACGTCGAGAGTCGAATGAATAGACGTGATACGCCGTCCGCGCGGAGATTCGTAGTTCTCGCACTTACGTCGTAGTTGCTTCGTAGTTCCGTCGTAGTTACGACCGCCGGTTGCGGCCGGTCGCCTTGTCCAGCATGGCCCGCCAGCCCTCTGGTAGCTTGTCGACGCGAACACGGTAGGACTTACTGTTGACCTTCTCCGCCGGGATTACGCCGTTGCCCAGCCGCTTCCTCAGGGTGTCTTGATTGATGTCATAGATCGCCCGCAATTGCTGCGGCGACAGGGTGACGGTTTCCGCCGGCGGTTCGTCAGGGCTTCCCGGGGAACGCTCCGCGCCGATGGCAGCCGCGACTTCTCGAATCGCGGGGCAAGGAACGCAGTCGTACCCTTCCTCTCCAGTCCGACGCCATGGGTTCATTATTCGGCTGGGAGGCTCGATGGTGCCACGCAATAGCAGCTTCCGTTGCGCCAGATGCGCCTGCACTCTCGCGATCAACTTGCAATCATCACTCACCGTTGCGAGTGTTGCGACCATCTCGGGCCAGAATACCGCATAGTTTCCATCCTTGTACCGCTTGGCGAGAAGCTGAATCATCGCGGATTCGACCGCGTCGAAAGCATCCATGCGTGGCCCCCGTTCCGCTGGGGTCTGTTCCATGAGTCAAAAGCCTGCGGGAAGTTGGTGGAACGTCCAACGTGTCCCCCCGTCGGGGTATCCCGCAGGCTGTCACTCCATCATACCGCGGGTGCGGTTTCGCCTATGCTACTGCCGCTCGACGATGGTCCAGGTCAGACGGCGTTGCGTGCCGTCGATCATCGTGACCAGATCATCCAGCCCGGCCGCGATGGCGGCTTCGATCAGCGGATAGACGGAGAGACTGGCGTCGTTGTCGTCGCAGAATTGCGCCCCGCAGTCCTGAATGGTCCCGTCCCGCAGCTTGCCGGAGCCGGCCCAGACCCCATCCATGGCGATGCTGATCGTCGCGAAGTCGTCGGCGGTCTGTTCGTCAGTGATGGGCGTCGCGGCATCCAGTCCGGCCGCGCGACGTTCATGCGGATACACGAACTCGCCCGTGTCGTCGCGTTCGTCCAGATCGCAGCAGTAGACCTTGTAACAGTCCGTGTCCCCTTCGCGGTTCAACCGCCGGGCATGGTCCATGGCTTCGCTCTCGGTGCGGTGCACCGCCAGACATTCGACGCCGTCACCAACGCAGTACCGCCGGTTGCCCGTGGCGTGAGCCGGGACGTGGTCGCACGACAGCCCCTCACTGAAATGCGCGTACATGGTTCGATCCTTGGTCCGCGCGAGGAAAGCCGCGACGAGCCGCGCGGACCGACTTCGGCCCGCCACGGACGTTTCAACAGTGCGGACGGGGATCAGCCGAGCCGCTTGGCCGCCTCCACCGCGACCCGTTCCGCCGACCGGCTGTAATGTTCGGTCATCGCCCGTGTGGCGTGGCCCAGGAGTCGCTGTGCCGCTTCGGTCCCGACGTCGTCCGCCAACCGCGTCGCGACGGTGTGCCGCAGGGCGTGAGGCACCCACGGCGTGACTCCGGCTTTCAGGCAGGCCGCTTTGATCGCGTGACTGAAACCATCACGGCGAAGGGGAAACAGCCGCGCGGCCGGGTCCGCCGACAGATACTTGCGCAGGATCGACTGCGCCGTCGCGTTGAAGAACAACGTCCGCGACTTCCCCATGTGCCGGGTCTTGTGCCGGGAGAGGTCGGCCCGCCAGATGTCGCCGGTCCGGTCGATGGACCCGGTGGTCAGGTCGAGGATTTCGCCCGACCTTGCGCCGGTCAGCAAGAGCAAGTCGACGATGTCGCGGTGGCGTTCGTTGATGACCGCCCTGACGGCTTCGATGTCGGCTTCCGGGACCGCTCGGCGTGGTGGCCGTTCCGGGGCGTCCGATTCCCCCGCCGCCAAGGCCGGGACCGCTTTGAGGGCGTCGCAGACGGCTTGCGGGACGAGTTGCCACGAGACGCCCCACCGAAAGATCAGCCGGAGCCGCTTCACCTGTTTGTTGGTGAAGGACCGCGACCACGGCTTGCGATCCTTTGCGGGTGTGCCGTCGGGATTGGCGGGGAGGTCGGCCGACGACTCACCGGCGGTCATCAGCTTGCGGACGGCCCGCAGCCGCAGGGGTCCGAAGCCGTCGGCCGGCGTCGCCCCGAACATCCGACGGACGATGCGGATGGCGATTTGGAAGCAATGTTGCTCGGCGTCGCTGTAGCGGGGGAGTTCCTCAGTCACGAACCGCAGGCAGAGTTCCGCGACCGTGATCGAGGCGGGGGGTTTGTCCGTAGGACTACGGACATTCGCGGGGTGTCCGGGCTCGGGCGGGGGGGAGCCGTCGGTCAGTCGGTCGAGGATCGCGGCGTACGCCTTGCGGGACTCCGGCGAGCCGTAGGGGCCCAGGTAGTGTTCCCGGCGGTCGAGGTAGACGACGGCTTGGCCGGTCGCCTTATGGAGCCGGTAAGCGGGAATCGCGGCTTTTGGACGGGGCATGCGAGCCAGCCTTTCGTTGGTCCGTAGTGACTACGGACATTCCGAAGGTTTTCAGGCTGCACTGCCGACCGTCGACAGGTAACGTAAACCGTTGAGCCGTAAGACATTGCCCAGGACAGGAATCGAACCTGCACGGGTGTAACCCCACTAGGTCCTGAACCTAGCGCGTCTGCCAGTTCCGCCACCTGGGCTGGTGGTTGTTTCGCTAAGAATAGGGATCGGAACGGAGCGGGGCAAGTCTATCGGGCTTTTCCAGCAGGTGGACCAATCGGAATTTTTCAGGGTCCGACCGTAGAGCATCGGTTCGGCGATGCGAGCTGCCGCGAGGGGGCCCCGGATGCGATCCGTGACATGGGCCCTCGTTAGGGTCTTGTCGTTAGGGTCTTGTCGTTAGGGTCTTGTCGTTAGGGTCTTGTCGGTAGGGTCTTGTAGTTAGGGTCTTGTCGGTAGGGTCTTGTCGGTAGGGTCGTCGATGAACAACGAAGCGATCCGGGTCGTTGCCGGATTGGGGGTGGAGCGGAGTCTCAGTCGGGGAGGTCGGTGGTTTCGAGCCAGTTGGGGCCGACCGAGAGGACGACGTCGAGGGGGACGTTCAGCGGCAAGGCGTGGCGCATTTTGTCGCGGACGATGGTCGCGAGGCTGGAGACTGCGTCGGCCGGGGTCTCGAAGACGAGTTCATCGTGGATTTGCAGCAGCAACTTCGCGGGATGGCGGGCCGCGGTGAGAGCCTGTGTCACATCGATCATCGCCCGTTTGATGAGGTCGGCGGCGGAGCCTTGGATGACGGTGTTGATCGCCGTCCGTTCGGGCATGGTGCGGTTCCGGTTGCGCTCGGAACGGATGCCTTCGATGCGGCGACGGCGGCCGAGGATCGTGGTGGCGTAGCCCGTGCGGACGCAGTCGTCGAGAATCTGTTCGAGGAACCGCGTGACGCCGGAGTAACGGGCGAAATACTCCTCGATGAAGCGGGCGGCCTGATCTTGCGGGATGCCCAAGGCCGCCGAGAGACCAAACGCGCTCTGACCGTACAAGACGCCAAAGTTGACCGCCTTGGCGACGCGGCGCATCTCGGGATCGACGGCGGTGGGGGCGACGCCATAGACGTCGGCGGCGACGGCGGTGTGAATGTCGTGGCCGCGGGCGAAGGCGTCGAGCAGGACCTCGTCTTGGCTGAAGTGGGCCAACATGCGGAGCTCGATCTGGGAGTAGTCGGCGCAGAGGAGTCGCCAGTCGTCGGCCCGCGGGAGGAAAGCCTTACGGACCTGTCGGCCGGCAGGGGTGCGAATCGGGATATTCTGCAGGTTGGGATCGCTCGAACTGAGTCGGCCGGTCGCGGCGACGACCTGATTGAATGAACAATGAATCCGCCCCGTTGCGGGATGGACGAGGTCGGGGAGGGCGTCGAGGTAGGTTCCCTTGAGCTTGGTCGCCTGCCGATGCTCGATGATCTTCGCGGGGAGCGGATGGAGCAGCGCGAGCTCTTCGAGGACTTCCTGATCGGTGCTGGCTCCCGTTTTGGTTTTCTTCTTGATGGGAAGCTTCAGTTCATCGAACAGGATCGTCCGTAGTTGCAACGGGGAATCGATGTTGAACTCGCGTCCCGCGAGGTCGTGGATTTCGACCATTAATGTCGCCAGTTGCTCGGTCAGGGCGGCGCTTTGACGACGGAGTTCGTCGGCGTCGACGCGAATGCCGGTGTACTCCATATCCGCCAGGATCGGGATCAACGGACGTTCGAGGTCCCAATACAGGTCCCACAACCCCGCTTCGCGGAGCTGCGCGGCGATGAGATCGGCGATTTGGAGCGCGGCGTCGGCGTCTTCGCTGGCGTACTCGGCGATCGCGGGAATGGCGACCTCCGCCATGCTTTTCTGCTGTTTCCCCGTGCCGATGAGTTGGCTGATGGGAATCGACGGGCGCTGCAGGTACTTGTCGATCAGGACTTCCAGATTGTGGGTCCGGGCCCCGGCGTCGAGGAGATAGTCCCCCACCATCGGGTCGAGCCCCAGGCGGGTCGGTTCGATGCCGACGGTCCGCAGCACGATGAGGTCGTACTTGATGTTCTGGTTGACGAGTTCGAGCTCGGGACGTTCGAGGATCGGCTTGAGGGTGTCGACCACATGTTGCGGATCGAGCAACTTGCTTCCCGGAGGGCCTTGGACCGGCAGGTAGAACGCCTCGCCGGGTTGCCAGCAAATGGCCCAACCGACGATGGTGGCGCGGCGTGGATCGACGTGCGTGGTTTCGAGATCGACACAGACCCGCGAGACGCGGCGCAGACGGTCGGCCAGGGAGGCCAATTGATCGGGCGTGTCGATCACCTGCCAGGCGCGCAAGGCGCTCGCCGGGTGGGGCGTGCTCGGAACGGCGTCGGGAGGGCTGACCGGAGGTTCCGCCGAATCGACGGGATCCTCGTCAAAGAGGGATTTGGACGGTCGTTTGGCCGCGGCGGGCTTGGCGGGCGCGGAGTCGGGCTCGAGCGCTTCGGCACCGCCGAACGCGCGGACGTCGTCGATCAGTTTGCGGAAGCCGAACTCGCGGAAGAGTTGGACCAGTCGCGGGACATCGGGGCGGATGCCGCGCGCGGCTTGCCAATCGAATCCCAAGGACAATTCCGTGTTGAGCCGGACGAGTCGGCGGCTGACGAGGGCCTGATCGGCGTAGGTCTTCAGATTCTCGCGGAGCTTGGCGCCGGGGGCTTCATCGGCATGAGCCAAGACCGCCTCCAAGGTGCCGAACTGCTGCAGGAGTTGGGCGGCTTTCTTCGGGCCGACGAGGGGAACACCGGGGACGTTATCGACGGCGTCGCCCACGAGGGACTGAAAGTCGACCACCTGATCGGGCCGTACGCCCCAATCTGTCAGCAACTCCGCCTCGCCGAACGAAGTTCTTTTGCGCAGGTTGTAAAGATGGACCCGCGGGCCCAGGAGTTGGCGGGCGTCTTTGTCGCTGGTGACGATCCGAACTTCGGCGTCCTGGGAGAGCCCCTGTTGCGTGAGGGTGGCGATGACGTCGTCGGCTTCCCAGCCTCCCGCCGAGACGATCGGGATGCCGAAGGCTTCGATCAGTTCGCGAATGCGGGGGATCTGCGGCGCGAGATCCTCGGGCGTGCTGCTGCGATTGGCTTTGTATTGCGGATAAATCTCGTAGCGGACGCCGGGCTCGTCCGACTCCCAGGCGCAGACGATCCACCCGGGGCGATGCTGTTTCAGGATCGTCACGAGGTCGCGGCTGATCCCGAACAGGGCGTTCGTCGGCTGCCCCGTCGGGCTGGTCATCGGCGGGATCGCATGAAAGACCTGAAAGATCAGCGAGTAGGTGTCGATCAGGTAGACCAGGTCGGACATTGGGGAACCATCGAGGAGCGGCGACGGAAAGTGGTTGAAAAGGGCATGCTACCACGCGCAGGCGTAAAGGTCGCGCGGCGGACGCGATCAGACACGACGGGCAATAACGAGCGGCGCGGCGTCAGCCCGCCGTGGGGAAGCATCGACGAAGGTTGAAGTTGGAGGGTTGAAGGTCGGACGAGACAACACAGAACGGCATGAGGTTGCTAACCTTCGCCCCTCCGCCTTCAACCTTGCTCTCCATGGCGGGCTGACGCCGCGCCGCTCGCTTCATGCGGGGCGGTCGAGGACGCCGAGGCGTTCGCCTAATTCTTGCAGGATCGGGACGTCGCTCGATGGTCGCCTCATGCCGCGCGGATGGGGTTCGTCGCAGTCGCACCAGCCGCGCAGTTTCAAGAACATCGCGGCGGTGTGCTTATAGGCGGCGCCGGGCGTGCGGAACGCGAAGAACCCGAGGTATTGGAGCTGGTCGTTCAACTCGAAGAAGCGGGGATCGCCCTGCTCCCAGTAGGTGTCCCGGATGGCGAAGAGATCGGGCGCGAAGGTGCTGAGGCCGAGCAGGTAATCGCTGCCGTACATGATCATGTCGATTGCGAAGTCGTTCCCGGTGAAGAGTTGGAATTCGGGGCGTAAGGCGTCGCGTTGGCGGAGGCGGGCCCATTCGGGTTCGCGATGAAACGACGAATGTTTCATGCCGACGCACTGCGGGACGAGCATCATCCCGGTGAAGGTCTCGAGCTCATAGACCGCGCCGAACGGGGCGAGATCGGTGGTCAACTCAAAGCCGAGATATTTGTCGGCGTAGCGCCCCAAAGCGGCATAGCCCGCGACGATCTCCGGACCCGGTTGACGGGTCAACCCGTACGACTGAAAGACGATCGGCAGACCGCCGTGCTGTTGAATCCGCTCGAAGCGGCGGGCGTAGCGGTCCAACGCGAAGGGGTCGCCGGGTTGATCAGCGACGAACGCTCCGGCGATGAATGGTGTCCGCCCGAGGATTCGCTCGGTCCGCGACAAAACTTCGTCCTGCACGACGTCGTCGATCAGATTGACATACCCGGTGTCCATATTGACGGCGGGGATCAACCCGGCATGGGCCGTCCGTTCGACGTGGGCCGCGAACGCGGACCAATCGACATCTCCGGTCGACGTGAAGGGGAGGAGAATCGCCGACGCGCCAGTGACGGCGCGCTTCGGCCGCAACATCGCGAGCGGAGTCATGGACGGGCCTGATCGTGGTGATGTGTTCGGCGCGAAGCTGAGACTCAGGGAGTCTTGGCGAACGAAGTCTTCAGCAACGCCGTCAATTTCGCCCAGGAATCCTTATCGGCCGCTTCGTCATATTG
>CAYRVS010000128.1:13443-15470 GCA_964427725.1 uncultured Planctomycetaceae bacterium
CGTGTTTGCCGGCTTCGGGAACGGTGAAGCTGTGGACCGCGTTGGGATAGGCGATGAATTCGTAAGCCACCTTCGCCCCGTCAAGTTTGCCACGAAACGCCTTGATCGCCGGCTCGGGGATGAACGTATCTTTCGCGCCGTGGCAGACGAGAAGTGTGGCTTTCACTTGTCCCGCTTCCGCGGGACTCGGTTCCGGCAAGGCGGCGTGGAAGGTGGCGACCGCCTTAAGATCGGCCCCCGTATATGCCAATTGCAACGCGGTCGAACCTCCGAAACAATAGCCCATGGCCGCCAATCGCGCGGCGTCGCATTGCGGCTGCGACTTCAGGACGTCGAGGGCCGCCTGCGCCCGCTGTCGCCACGCGGCGACGTTGGCCCGTACTTTCCCCGCCATTTCCCCGGCGTCTTTGGGATGTTCGACAGTCTTCCCTTCGCCGTACATGTCTGCCGCGAAGGCGAGATAGCCGAGAGCCGCGAGTTCTTTGGCACGATTCCGGGCGTAGTCGTTCAGGCCCCACCATTCGTGGACCACCAGGACGCCGGGCCGCGGGCCTTCGACCGCGTCGTCATACGCCAGGAAACCCCGGCACTCGGTGGCCCCATCCTGATAGACGATCGTCTTCGTCTGAATGGCGGCGTCCGCCATAGAAGCGCCCAAGCCCCCCAACACCACCAGGCATGCCGCCAGTCGTCGCATCGACATTTCTTTCGCCCTCCGTCGGTGAATCCCAATCCGCAGCGATATCGTAACCGTCCGTGACGTCGGGCGTCAGCCCATCGACGCGCGGTTCTTGCGAAGTCACCACGGACCTTAAACGGGGATGCTCCATCGAACTCCGGGAGGCCATCGGCCGAGTTCGAGCCTCCATTCCCGTGGATCCGACGGCAGTTTTCCCTCGGCTGGTGATCAAGACAAGCAGACTGACGGATCCGATCGCGCTGACCGTTGCGGATGAACTCTCTGGCTGCTCGCGGGAAGAGGCGGGACGGCGGCATGCCCAGGCGCTGACCCGCGAAATTCGTGAACTGTTGTCAGAACAGCAGGTCACGCCGCGCGACTTGGCCGGTGTCGGCGTCAGTTTGGGGCGCGGCAGCCTCACCGGGCTCCGAGGCGGCGTGATGTGTGCGATGATGTTGACAGACGCGCTGCGTTGTCCGGTGATGGGAGTCGAGACGTTCCGCGTGATCGCCAAGGCGGCGACCACGTTATCGGGGAGGATCTCCGCGATGAAATCGGATGGCGTCGCCGAGGGCCGCAATGGATCGTTCCCACGGAGTCGTGGTTAGCGTCGCTCGGTCCCACCGACATCGTCACGGGACCGGGAGTGACCAAGGTGGCCTCATCACTGATAACAACCCGATCCATGGTGGCTGCCGCGACCGCGCAGCCTTCCGTCCGTTTGTTGGCATCGCTGGCCAGGCGAATGGCGTTGGCAGGGGATGCGGACGACTTCTGGCCCCTCGCCCCGATCGACCTGCGGCCCGGCGTCGCGGAGGAACGATCGGACTAACGGGGGGGGCGTGGGGCGCGGGCCTTACTCGCCATCGCGCGCCTCCACGGCGGTCGCCGGCGGCGCCGGCGATGGGGCCGTCTGGGCGGACGGCGCACGCGAGATCGGCGTGACGCTCGCCCCGCCGGGGACGAGCCCGAACTTCGAGAGCTTGCTCTCGCCGGGCGTCGGGCTCGGGACGCGCGAGACGCCGCTCCGCGAGCTCGGGGTGAGGCCGAGCTCGGCCGCGTACTGCTTCTTCTGGGCGCGCAGCTTGAGCAGCGTCCCGGTGTAGCCGAGCCGCAGCGCGTCCTGGATCCCGACCCGCTTGGCGCGGGCCTCCATCTCGGCGCAGTCGGCGACGAGGCGCACGTAGGTCTCGAAGACGTCGAGATCCCCGACCGTGAGGACGCCCTGGGCGATCAGCACCGGGGCGAGGCGCTTCCACTCCTTGAGCGCGCGCGGCGGCAGACCGGCCGGCGCCTCCGCGCTGGCCACCGGGAGATCGGGGCCGTCCTTCGCCGCGCGCTTCCCGGG
>CAYRVS010000129.1:0-15321 GCA_964427725.1 uncultured Planctomycetaceae bacterium
CGATGTGGTTCATGAAGCGGCCGATCTGGTCTATCACCTGCTGGTGGTCCTGACCGCGGTCGGAGTGGAATGGCCGGAGGTCGAGCGGGAACTGCAGCGGCGGTTCGGCGTCAGTGGACTTGTGGAGAAAGCCAGGCGACCGACATGACCGAGCGCTCCCCCGAGAAAGCCGCCCGCGACTGGTCGACCTGGACCGCGCTATGGGGCCTTTTGCTGCTGTGCGGGCTGTTGATGCTGTTGGCGGCCCTCGTAACGCCGCAGATTCTGGGTTTGGTGGTCGTGGTGTTCGGCTTCTCGGCGATGATTTTGGGCCACTACCTCGTCTGGGGCTGGTGGCTGAGCCGCGCGATGCCGCCGGATGAGGAGGACGCGGGGGATCGTTGAGGGTTGAGGGTTGAGGGTTGAGGGTCAGATAAAATCCTCGATCCGATGATCCTCTCGGCAGCAGATATCCAGCGGTCCAGCGATCTTGACCTTCGACCATCAACCTTCGACCATCAACCCTCCCGAATCCCTCTTTCCCCGGGCCGTGAAATCTGGTACATCCTGCCGGTTGTGACGTGGGGGGCCGCGTCGATCCGCGGAGTGTCGCTCGGCGGTGACGTTTGTAGCGCTCCACCGAGACTGGCATGGTCGCGTCCGGATTCCGAGTCCGTCGCGCGACTCCATCACCCGGCACACGGAAGAGCCGACGTGCGACACCGATTGCGCAGCGTGGTCTGGCGGGAGCTGCCTTACTCGGCCCGACGCAGCCTTGTCGGCGTCTTGCGAACGCTCGACAACTTCGAGGATTTCGTCCTCCGCGTCTGGCGCTCGTTCCGCTACTCGCCCGAATGGATTTTCGTGGCCATCGTCGGCGGGATCGGGATCGTCCTGACGATTCTGCTCTTCTTCCTGCTGGCCCAGGAGCTGATGCGCGGGCCGCGCGTGGAACTTGTCCGCCCGATCATCGATCCGCTCGTCCCTGTCGCGCAGGCGGCCGGAGCCCTCGACAGCAAGCTCTGTCTCCTCGAAATTCCTCGACCGCGCGTCAGTTATCCCGCCGAGTTCGACTTCTCGCGCGTTCAACTCGCCCATGAAGGACAACCGCCGACTCGTCAACCGCCCCGTCGTCGGACGCCGATCGTCGAAGAGTTTCCCGCACCGAGTTCGGAACTTGCCGAGGTCGAGGTCGATGTCAGCTTCTGGCATCAGCCTCTCGATCCCAGTCGGCTCGGGGCCACCATCCAAGTCTTGAAAGCCGCGTCGGAGTTTGGCCGCCCCCCTGCCCCGCTCGATGTCCCCGCCTGGGGGGATGATCCTTGGAACCGGGCCCGAAGGAAGCGCGCGGTCGCCACCGCCGAACCGCCGCCTTATCCCGGGGATACCCGCGTGATGCTCACCGTCGCGCAGGAGCCGGCATGGGACGACTTCTCGGCCTATCCCATCCGCGCCGACATCGGGATGCAGGTCGAACTCCACGCCCCGCTCACCGCGAACGCGCGGGAGGCGGAACGGTCGCGGTTGGTCATCAAAAACACCGGTCCGGACACCATCCGCCGGATTGAAGTCCAAGAGCCGGTTCGTCCGCTCGAGATGGTGACCCACGCGGAACCGCCGGCGGCCTTGACCGATGGCATCCTGTATCGAGAGCTCTTGCGTCTGGGGCGTGGCCGCGAGAAGTCGCTGGAGCTGCAATGGACCGCGAATGGAACGGGAGATCGGCATCACGAAGCGCGCGTACTGGCCGAGGCGTTCGTCGCCGCCAGTGTTGACGTCATCCGAGAACCCGCCCGGATCGCGCAAGAGCCCGAGGCACCCATCGACCCCGCGTTCGAGTTTGAACCCGAGCCGACTCCGACACCCGAGCCAATCCCTGAACCGGCCCCCGACCCGGCCGTTGGTCCGCTTCCGGTCATCGAAGAGCCGCGCGAACGGCCGGCTTATCGGCCGCCGAGTCGTCGGCCGAAACTCCCCGTCACCGCCGAACCCGAGGTCGTACCCACACCCGAGCCGGCAGATTTCGGCGCGCCTCCCGCGACCGCCGATCAGCCGATTGATCCCGAGTTCGCGCCGGAACCGGCCCCGGTTGTGGAGGTCGTGCCCGCTCCCGCCGAACGGATCGTTTCGCCCCCCCCTGCCCCGATTCCCGGCCCCTCCACCATCTTGGCGTGTCGGGTCACGGGGGATTCGGAAGTCGCGCTGCATGACGTGAATGCCTGGGAGATCGAGGTCTCGAACACCGGCTCGACCCCGCTCTCCGATGTCCGCATCTGGGCCGATCTTCCCGACGGCGTCATCCATCAGCATGGCCGCAAGCTGGAACTACGAGTGGGGGAACTCGCGGTTGGCGCGACTCACAAGGCGACATTGCGCGTCATCGGCGGAGAAGTCGGCGTCGTCACCGCGAAGATTCAGGCCGTCGCGCGGGAAGCCGCCAGCCCATTCACGCCCGCGGTCCTCGCGATCACGGAACCCACCGGCCCCGCGGAACCCAAGCTCCTCCCCGCCAAGTGCGAATGTCGGTGCGCGCCGCAAGTCAGCCGCGTTGATTTCTAGCCGGGATGGATGGCCCCGAATTGCTCCCGAGCGATCGGCGAAAGCGTCTCGGATCGATCGGTCTCTGATGAGCGGTCCGAGCGGCGGGGAGTTCGGCGAGCCACCCGCGCGCTTCGTCCGCGCTCGCCGCCCCCAGTTCAAGGAACGCGCCGGTGAGCGGGTCCAGATAGTGGGCCGCCCGCACGCGCCCCACCTTCACCAGCTCCCACAGGGCTTGAGTCTCGGCAGCCCGAAGCGGCACGAGGTCGGGGAAGCCCTTACCGGGGGCGAATTCGATGAACGTGATGACTTTCATAAGAAGTCTCCAGGTCGGGAGATGAGAATCGTCCGTCGGAAAGGGACGAAGCGGCTTACACCTGCGCCATCCCCCCGTCGACGTACAAGTCGGCCCCGACCACGTAGCGGCTCTCGTCGCTCGCCAGGTAGACCACCGCGTCGGCGATCTCGCGGTCGGTGCCGAAACGACCGGCCGGGACTTGTTTGGCGATCCCCTCGCCGGCCTGTTTGGTCTGCTCCTCGTTCATGCCGGTCTTGCTCCACAGCGGCGTCCCAATCGGCCCGGGGCTGACGCAATTCACGCGGATGCCTTTCGGAGCCAACTCGGCCGACATCCCGCGGGCGAAACTGCGGACCGCCGCTTTCGTGGCGGCATAGGCGACGAAGCCCGGCATCCCCTTCACATTCACGGTGGAGGAGTTAATGACCACGCTGCTGCCACTGGCCAGTAGCGGGAGCGCCTTTTGCACGCCGAAGAAGACCCCTTTCACGTTGATGGCGAAGAGGTCGTCGTAGAGCTGTTCCGTGGTGGCTTCGATCGACGCGGCCGGCGCGACACCGGCGTTCAGGAACAGGATATCGAGCTTTCCGTGATCCGCGCGGATCCGGTCGTAGACCAATTGCATCTCGGCGGCGCTGGCGGCGTCGGCCTGGATCGCGACCACCTTCCCGCCGAGCTGCTGCCGCGCCTGCTCCAACCGACCGGCGTCACGCCCGGTGATGTAAACCGTGGCCCCCTCCTCCAGAAACCGCTGGGCGGTGGCGAACCCGATCCCGCTATTGCCCCCCGTAATCACCGCGATCTTGCCTTGCAGCCGAGCCATAACTGGTCCTCCGAGTGTCGACCACCCCGAATTGGAGTGGATTCGATGACCATCGGTACCGGCCTGGCGACGGGGTCTTACAGACTCGATGCCGCTTTCCGAGGAAGCTTCTCGCAGCCCAGTCACGAATGCCGCAGCGGTTCACCCCGGGACATTGAGGTTGTGAGGATGCGTCCCAATGGACATTGCGGGTCGCAGTGTGCCCCAGTGGCCGTATTCGGGCGACCGGGATCGCGGCAGGTTCAAGACTCATCGGATCGAACCGGCTGCCGTCGCCGAGAGCCCAGTCCATGGGTCTTCGGGCCGCGCCGCGAAGTCGGGGCCTGCGGCCAACATGGGCCACCCGCTGCAGCGCCTGGTACGGCGTCCGCGCTAGCCCGGCAGGCCGGCGACACGCTGGACCACGGGCAGGAGGTCGTTCAACTCCTCGATCCGTAGCATCCGGATGTCCCGGACCGAAGCGGCAAACCACGGCAACTGTGTGGTCAGGTCGATGACCGCGACCATGACTGCGGCGGCTGTTACGGACGCGGCCCCGAAGTAGACGCTCCCCTGCTGCCACTGGAACTGGTGCCGCTCCAGGATCCGCCGGATCTCGACGTAGGCATTGTTGTACGGATCCCCGTAGTGGACCCGGAGTTGGTCGATGTCCATGTCGAACGCGATCGCGTACACGGTCCCCTCGCGCTTGAAAGAGGGCGGGAGGCCGTGTCGGATCGTACTTGAACGGACTTCCCGCGGCGTGGCGACGGCCATGGCGAGCCTCCTGACAGGAATGGATATAAGTCATCGTCCGGTCTACGGGGCCGACGTGCAAGACCAGAACGTCGGAAGTGCTTTGTGCCGGATGCCACTGGCGAATGGACTCATCCGCCAGTGCTTTTTATCCGTGCGTTCCGACAATTGCCCTGGCGGCCCAGAGCGACCGCCGGTGGCAAACGGCACCCGACGCGGCGCTTGGGATCGCGGCAGGGGCAAGACTCATCGAACGAACGGCTTACGTTACTGAGAACCCAGCCCATGGGTCATGCGGCTGCGCCGCCCAGGTAGGCCTACGGCCAACCTGGGCCACCCGCGTTGGATTCTATGTCGCACTCGCAAGGGGTGCCGGACGGTCGGATGCCGAATCATCAAGACTGATCAGCCCGCCACCGACCATGGCCGGTAGCCCTGCCGGGGTGCATCTCTTGGATGGACCGCCGTCCGTTGGTGCGCCTGCGGCGAGCACCGGCTCCCAGCCGGGATCCTTCCTGGATCCTACGGTGGCCATCGTGACGGGTGGCCCAGACCTATGCTGCCTGTTGTGTCTCTACATTAACGACACTTTTGGGTCGTCTGATTCTTCCTGATAACACCGGATCCCTCCGTCCTGGGAGATTTTGATCCCCAATCCACATCTGCTCAACACCTTGGCTGCCGCAAGGCGACCTCCACCTGTACTACCGCCTGGAATCTTGAGGATCGCGCCAACGGCAAGAATCTCGCCGAGGTGATTGATGACCGTTGCCCCATCAATGCCGACGAGTTCCTGACGCAGCCTTCGGTCGAGATCCTGAAATTTCCGGCCGTTAATGGCTTGACTGAGCACTTTCGACTTAATGGATGTGGCTGGCGAGAGATGATCGTCTTCACTCACCACTATCGTTTTCCACATCTTCTGGTGGACACTAAAGACGATGCCGATGCATCCACCTGATCGTGCGAAAGAGACGTCTAGAGCCGTTTCCAGCACAGCGGTTCTTACGCTTAGATCATCGGGTCGCCTCAGCTGCGTGACGACGGCTTCGGGGGTCAAGAAATGCCAAACTCCGGACCGACGAGCGAAGAGCAACTTCTGATCCTGCATAACAAGAATCTCACCAGTCCGATTAAGCGCGACTGCCATTCGTCCATTTTTCGCCCAGTCAGCGAGCGGTGCGAGGCGGTAAGGCGTAAACGATGGTACCGTGATTGGGAACACCAGTGATTCGTGGCCCAACACATGGCCGCTATGATTGACTGTCAGGATTGTGTCGTGTCCGTTCGTCAGAACTGCAGAGAAATCGAACTTCAAGACTTTCCCTAGAAGCACGGTCTGGGTGTTGTCGTTCGGGACAAACCCAATCGCGCTGGTGATCGGATGTCCTTCATACAATCGTGAAGACCAGACCGCCAGTCGTCCAACGGCTTCATGCAAGAGAGGCTCGAACGCAGCATCTGACATCGTACGGCATACAACTCGATGATTGAGCTGTGCGAGCAAGTCGTCGCGGTAGGGTTGTTTAAGGCCGTGCTCAATGCTGCGCAGTGTTTCGATGAACGCTGTGACGACCCGTTTCTCGTTGACAACGCTTGCATTATCAGGACCAAATGGCTGGCTCCTTTGAAGCTGAACACGTTCAGGATCATCCTTGGACACCTTGAAGGCTAAAGTGCATGGATCAATGAACGCAACGCATTGTTCCCGCGCCGACGAGGGGACGCTTTTGGGCAGAATCTTTGTGCCGGAAAATAAGGGGACGAGATACTCGTCCGCCAATAATCGCAATTCTGAACTATTCATTTGGTCGTCTCCCACTTGCCGTTAGGTTCATCACGAGAACATGCCACACCCCGGAAGCACGTGATCGGCGATCGTTGGCCGCTGGAATTCGGGCAAACCGCAGTCGTTGTCTCCACTAAACCGGGTATGTCCGTACGTAGTGAGTGTATGCTCAAAACGCATTATGAAACTAGCGTCCCTGTGGTTTTCGCACGATCCAGAGTTAGTTGGGATGTCAGGTGGCCCAAGCTGTCGCATCATTATCCCCGGCGTTTCCTGTGAGAATGACGGGTGGCCCAGACGCCGCTCTGGGCGTCTGGGTTAACAAGCGGGAATACCATTGCGGCAATGACGCGAGTGCTTTTCCCTCAGGGCTCTCGTGAACCCAGACGCTGAAGGCAGCGTCTGGGCCACCCCTCGAGACATACCCTGCAGGTTGTCGCACCATCATAATCTACCCTCACCCCACGAGAAATACCGTCATCGAACGTGGGCCGTGGGCGCCGATCACCAACGATTGCTCGATGTCGGCGGTTTTGGACGGGCCGGCGATGAAGGCGCCGAAACCGGGCTCGTGGAACGCGATCCGCTGGTAGGCTTCGCCGAGGTTGTGGAGGACGGCGGCGGTCGGGACGACGAGGGCCAAGTGCTGGCAGAGGAAGTAGACCACGCGGTGTTTCAGGCCGCGGTCGGTCACCCAGACGGCGGCGTTTTCGGCCACCGCGAATTCGCCCGGCAGGATCGCGAAATCGATGTCTTCCAGGTCGTGCGGATCGGTCACCGAGTCGAGCGCGACGTTCGTCGTCGCCACGCCGGGGATCAGCGACAGCGTCTTGGTCGACGCGGCGTAGACTGGCAGCCGGTCGAGTTCGCGCTGCAACGCGGCGTGATCGGGGACGCGGAGGCAGGTGCCGCCGATCATCTGCAACACCGCCGCGAACTGGGCGACGGGATCGGGGTAGGTGATCCACGGGCCGTCGAGCGGAGGTAACGGGGACGATTCGGGCAAATGCTTGCGGACACTTTGCAGAATCGCATCACGAGAGGACATGCCGCGGGTGGTCCTTGGGGTCGGGGCGACCGGTGTCCATGGCGTCGCCGGTGGGTCGTTCGGGCATTGTAGTGGGGGTTGCGATCCGGCGGGTAGGGAGCGATTCCTGGGGTCGGTAGGACCATCGAGTCGGCAAGGTCGCAGGCCACCGGGGGTGGCCTGAATCGGACAGCTCCAGCCACCCGTCGTTGATCGGCGGCCGAGGTGGTGCGCAACCAATCACGACGGGTGTCGTAGAGCCACCAGCGGAACGGGCCGGTGTTGTTGAGGGTCGGATTCAGGATGTTCGGATTTTCCGCCGGCAGATCCTGCCGGAAGAGCATCCAGCCGTCGGCCCGGCAAAGGTCCGACAGTAGCCGATCGCGCGGGCCCGGTTGTCGGGAGAGTCGTCATCCACGTAGGCTTCGAGTCATCGGGTCCGAGATCGAGCGGGGCCTTGCGTTCGGCGTCGTGCCGAGATCCATCCCCGCCATTTTGGGGAGGGAACGGGGTTTCGACGACCAGCGTGTCGCCAAGGGTGAAACCGTGCCGCGCTGCGCGAACGAAGGACTCGTCCGTTCGCCCCGGACACCGTCGCCGACGTATTTCGCGGGAAGCCGATGGAGCGCGAACGTGGGGAGCGTGAAGGTTTCCGTGGCGACGGGCGATTCGTCGGGCCCGTCGTCCCGATCAGCCGGACTCTGCTCGCAGAGCTCGATTTGAACCAAATGGCCGGCGGTCGATGCCGCGCGTGGAGCCGGACGGTCGAAATCAGCAAGCCGAGAGTCAGTCACGATGCAAGGAGGCCAGACGACCAGTCGACGCCGATCCCGCGCGATTCGTGGAACTCGGCGACTTCGCGGTCGAACGCCCCAAGCTCAGTCGAATGAGGCCCCGTGCAAGACGTTCTCCAAGGCGGATGTGCATACTCGACCTGATGAGGGAGCGTCGATCGCACAAGCGTTCTACGCAAACGTTCACCGCGCGGTGCGACGTGCGATAGGCGGAGCGAGTCGGCGGTAGCTCCAATCGAGGAGTTCCATGGGGTGGACGACGGGGAGCTGATGGCCCGCGTCGCGCAGGCCCGCCTGGAGTTGCAGCGTGCAACCGGCGTTGCCGGAGACGACGACGTCGGCCCCCGTCGCCGCGATGTGGCCGACCTTACGGGTCACCAACCGATCGGCCATCTCCCCTTCGGTGAGGTTGTAACTCCCCGCGGCGCCGCAGCAGATTTCCGACTCCGCGAGCGGGACAAGTTTCAGCCCCGGAATCTTCGCCAGCAGCATGCGCGGCTGTTCGCGAATCTGCTGGGCATGGCACAAATGACAGGCGTCGTGATAAGTCGCGGTGAGGGGGATTTCGCCGGGCGGATCGAGCGGACCCAATTCGGCGAGGAATTGGGAGACGTCGCGCACCTTGCCGGCGAACTTGGTGAGTTCGGTGCCGAGCGCGCCATGCTCCGGGGCGACTTCGTGCCCCATGTGTCCGTAATCCTTGAGCATCGATCCGCAACCCGCCACGTTGACGATGACGGCATCGAACCCGTCGGACCCCAGCGCCCGCAGGTTGCGTTTGGCGAGCGCGAGCGCGGGTTGGCCCGCGCCGCTGTGATAGTGGATCGCGCCGCAGCACCCTTGTGATTGCGGCACCACGACTTCGCAGCCGTTCGCTTGCAGCACCCGGGCGGTCGCCCAGTTGACGTGATGAAACAGGGCGTCGGCGACGCAGCCGGTGAATAAGGCGACCCGGGCCCGTTTCCGACCGATCGCGGGAAGGACATCGGGCAGGGCCGGCTCGCGCCGCCTGAGGGGGGGCAGGAGCCGATGCATCCGTTGGAGCTTTTCGGGCAATAGGCTCACCAGTCCGAGGCGTTCCGCGAGTTTGTCGAGCCCCAGCGTTTGCGCGATCGCGGCGGGCCACAAGGTCCACTTCAGTCGCCCCGGATAAGGGAACAGCCCGTAGAGGACCCAGCGCTCGAACCAGCCATCGGGAGGGGACGTGCCGGCCTGCCGCGCGCGTTGTTGCATCTCGATCCGGAAGGGTTCAATGAGGCGACCATACTGCACGCCCGAGGGGCAGGCCGTCTCGCAACTGCGGCAGTCGAGGCAGAGATCAAGATGCCTGCCGACGGCGTCGGTCAGTTCAAGCCGGCCGTCGGTGATCGCCCGCATGAGGTAGATGCGGCCGCGCGGGCTGTTGTTTTCATCACCCGTTTCCAGATAGGTCGGACAGGCGGCGGTGCAGAGCCCGCAATGGACGCAATCGAGAAACTTGTCGTAATCGATCGTCGAACCGAGCCGAGGGGTCGCGGGTTCGGCAGGCGCGGTGGGGGTCATGGGGAGAGATCGATCCAGGTGGGTGCGGTGTGATTTAGATGGTGATTATACGCGCGGAAACCCGGGGAAGGCCTAGCCTGGGCCTCGGATTCATCAAGCACCGCGATACGTCCCCCAGGGACAGAGCAAGCCTTGCGGATCGAGTTGCGTCTTGAGCCGTTGCATCAAACCCCAGGCGGGTTCCGGGCTCCCCTGGAGCGGCAAGCGCCCGCCGTCGGGACTCAGCCGCCATTCCCGATCGCAATGGAGCACCTGCAGATTACCGCGATGTTCGCGGGCCAGGTCTTGAAGCGGCGTCAGGCGCGCCAAAGCCTGATCGATCGTCGCGACCGTTTCCGGCAACTGGCCGACGATCACGCCGTTCCCCGCGTGACAATTGACCGCGACGTCGAGTTGCGTCGCCAGTTCCGCGAACCGCCAACATTGGGACGGCGGCAGATTCGCCTGAAACGTCAACGGTTCCTCGGTTGGAACGGGGAACTCGGTGAGGGCCGCGGTCAGTTTCGCGGCCGCGTCCCCTTCAAGCCGTTCCAACTGCTGGACACCGAACGGGACGACTTCTTTCCGCAAGGTGTCGAGTTGCCAGGCGACTTCCCGCGTGGTCCCTTCGACATGCATCGCCAGGACGGCGGCGTCGCAAGGGAGCGGCAAGCGGGACTCCGCCGCCACCAACCGCGCCGCGGGGATGTCGAGCATCTCGAGCGCGGTCGGTCGGGTCGCCGAGGTCAGGAGTCGCTCGAGCACGTTCTCCATCTCGGCGAAGGTGTCGAACGTGAACCACCACCAGCCGTTCGCGGCGGGAAGCGGCTTGAGCTTCAGCGTCACCTGGGTGATGACCCCCAGGGTGCCGCGCGAGCCGACGAGGAGTTTGCAGAGGTCGTACCCGGCGACGTTCTTGACGACGCGGCCCCCCCCTTTGAACAGCCGTCCTTGCGCGTCGGCGGCCGAGATCCCCAAGACATAGTCACGGAAGGTGCCATGCCCGAACCGGCGGGGTCCGCTGGCATTGCAGGCGATCGCCCCCCCCACGGTGGCGCGCGAGGCTTGCGGAATGTCGATCGGCAACCGTTGCCCTTCCCGGGCGAGTTGCGTCTGCAATTCGGCGATCGGCAGCCCCGCTTCGACGGTGATCGTCATGTCGCGGGCGGGATAGTCGACGATCCGCCGCAGTTCCTTGAGGTCGATCAACGCGAGGTCGTCGACCTGGGCGGGGAGGGTGAGCGCGGTGCGGCCCCCCGTCGGGGTGACGACGCGCCGCGGCCCTTCCGCGTTCTCCTTCAGCCAGCGGCCCAGTTCCGCCTGGGTGATCGGGGTGATTTCCGTCGCGGGCATCGCGTCAATTCCAATCGAGCGTGCGCTGCCACGCCGTCTTCAGCTCGGCCACCGCGGCGTCGACCCAGGTTTGTCCGCCGGGGCCGCGGAGGCTCAGTCGCGAGCCTTTGGTGACGGTCCCCACGGCGACACACGGCAGCCCCGCGAACGTCTGTTCCCACGCCGCGACCGATGCCGCGGGGACCTCGACAAGCCACCGCGTCTGGCTCTCCGAGAAGAGGAGCGTGACGGCATCGTCGAGACCCGCCGCCGCCGCGAGTCGTGTCAAATCGAGATCGAGCCCCCAGCCACCGGCGAACGCCATCTCCCCCGCCGCGACCGCGAGGCCCCCTTCACTGAGATCGTGACAGGCTCGCACCTGTCCGGCTTGGATTGCGCGATGCAGACTTTGGAACAACCTGGGGGCCTGTTTGAGGTCGACTCGCGGCACGTCGCCCCCGGTCGCGCCGGTCACCAGCCCGTAATGGCTGCCTCCCAGTTCCGACTTGGTCACGCCGATCAGATAGAGGGCGTTGCCGGGGGTCTTGAGATCCATCGTCACCGCCGTGGCGACGTCGTCGATCTGCCCCATCGCGCTGATCAGGAGCGAGGGGGGGATCGCGACGGTCCGCCGGACGCCGTCCGGTCCCTGATACGAGAACTCGTTGTTGAGGCTGTCTTTCCCGCTGATGAAGGGCAACCCGTAGGCGATCGCGACGTCGTAACACGCAAGTGCGGCCCGCACCAAAGTCCCCAGCGTTTCCGGCCGCTGCGTGTTCCCCCAGCAGAAATTGTCGAGAATCGCGATCCGCGCGGGGTCGGCCCCGACGGCGACGCAATTCCGCACCGCCTCGTCGATCGCGGCGGCCGCCATCCAATAAGGGTCGAGATCCCCATACCGCGGGTTCATCCCGTTCGAGATCACCAGGCCCCGCGGGCTCTGAAGCAGCGGCCGAACGACGGCGGCGTCGGACGGACCATCGCAGGCCGCCCCCACCAGCGGTTTGACGACGCTCCCCGCCTGCACTTCGTGATCGTACTGGCGAATGATCCAGTGCTTGCTGCAGACGTTATGCGAAGCGAGGATCCGCGTAAGGACGTCGTCGTACCGGTCCAGCGGCGTGGTGTGAAACGGCGTCGCGGGAGTCGGCTGATAGACCGCGTCGCGAATGACGGGAGGCCGGCCGTCATGCAGGAACTCCATCGAGAGTTCCCCGACGAGTCGCCCTTCGTATTTCAGGACCAGCCGCCGATCGCTGGTGAATTGCCCGATCGCGGTCGCCTCGACCCCTTCCGCCGCGCAAAGGGCGTGGAAGGCGTCCCAATGCTCGGGCGCGACGGCGAGGACCATCCGCTCCTGCGCTTCCGAAATCCAGATTTCGGTGTAAGAAAGGCCCGCGTACTTCAAGGGGGCCCGTTCGAGCCAGACTTCGGCTCCGGTCTGTTCCCCCATCTCGCCGACGGCGCTGCTGAACCCCCCTGCCCCGCAGTCGGTGATCGCCCGATACAAGCCCCGATCGCGCGCCTGCAGGATCACGTCGAGGACCATCTTCTCGGCGACGGCATTCCCGATCTGCACCGCCCCGCCGGAGATCGTTTCGCTCTCTTCCGTCAGCTCGATCGACGAGAAGGTCGCGCCGTGGATCCCGTCCCGTCCCGTGCGGCCACCGACCGCCACGATGTAATCGCCCGGCTGGACCGACTTCTCCGCCCGCTCGACCGGCAGGAGGGCGGCGGTGCCGCAATAGACCAGCGGATTCCCGAGATAACGGTCGTCAAAATAGACGGCGCCGTTGACGGTCGGAATCCCCATCCGATTGCCGTAATCGCGGACCCCCGCGACCACCCCGTGGGCGACGGTCTTGGGATGAAGTACGCCCGGCGGCAAGGCGTCGTAGGGCGTTTCCGGCGGGGCGAAACAGAAGACGTCGGTGTTGCAGACCGGTTTGGCTCCCAGCCCCGTCCCAAGCGGATCACGGATCACCCCACCGAGCCCGGTATTCGCGCCGCCGTACGGTTCGATCGCCGAGGGATGGTTGTGCGTTTCGACCTTGAAGCAGGCGTGATGGTCGTCGGTGAATTTCACGACGCCGGCGTTGTCCTGGAAGACGCTGACGCACCAGTCGGCGGCTCCCAGCGACTTACGAATCTCCTGCGTTGCCGCGAAGACGGTTTCCTTCAGCATGTTCTCGAAGAGCCGCTCGCCCTGTTCGTCGCGATAGCGAATCCGCCCTTTAAGCGTCTTGTGCGAGCAGTGTTCGCTCCACGTTTGGGCGATCGTTTCGAGTTCGATGTCGGTCGGCTCGCGACCCAGTTCGCGGAAGTGACGTTGGATCGTCTGCATCTCGGGGAGACTGAGGGAGAGTTGCTGTTCGCGACTCACCTTCAAGAGCGCTTCGTCGCCGAGTTCCCGCAGCGCGATCCGCCCCAGCTTGAATTCGTACCCCTGCCCCACATCGAGGGTTTGCAACTTCAGGGGGCCGAATAAGACCCGTTCGATGGCGTCATTCGCGAGGAGCTTGGGGGCGATACGCACGACGTCTTCGCTGATGGTCCCGGCGGCGAAGTGATACGCCCGAGCCGTCGCGACCGCCGTGACGGGGAAGCCGAGATCGACCAAGGCTTTCCACGTGCTTTGAGCGACGTTGTCGGTGACGCCGGGTTTGTAGAGGACCTGCGCCTGGAGGTGTTCGCCGGTGCGTGCGGGGTCATCCAGCCGTTCGATCCGCGCCGTCTCCACCAGCGTGTCGACAAGCAAGGTCGTGGCGGCCCGTTCGACCGTCGCGGCGTCGAGCGCGCCTTGCAGCAGAAAGAGCCGCGCCGCGTCGACCCGGGTGATCGAAACCGCCCCGAGTTCGCGCGCCCCGGCGACGACCCGCTCCCCTTCACGATCGGCCTCACCCGCGGCCGGCCGAATCTCCACGCCCCACAACATCGCAGTCTTGATCCTTCAGAATCCGGCACCCGGAGGCCGACGACATGGCTCGTCGCGGCGCCTCACTCCTCGGCGGTCGAGGGAGTCCCCGGCAGTTGGTTTCGCAGCGTTTGCCCCTCCGCGAGGAGCCGCATCATGGCAGCCGCGTCGTCGGTCGCCAAGGCAGCGTCGAATTGCCGCAGTTTCGCGACGACTTCCGCGAGCCCGACCCGCACCTGTTCGCGATTTTCCCGCAGGATCGCCGTCCACAATTCGGGATCCCCCGCCGCAATGCGGGTGGTGTCGCGGAACCCGGTCCCCGCCCAACGCAGATCGCGCGGATCGAGGCTCGCCGCAAGCCCCGCCGCCACGAGATGCGGGACATGACTGGTGCGCGCCAGCGCCCGATCATGCTCCACGGGGCTGAGCCGTTCGACCACCATCCCCACGTCGCGCCACCAGGTCACGACGCGCTCGACGACCTCGTCCGGCGGATGCGAATCGGGAGTCACCACACAGGTCCGGCCGACGAACAACTCGGCGTCGGCGTGCTCGAACCCCTGTTTCTCCGAGCCCGCGATCGGATGAGAACCGACGAACCAGGGGCCCGCCGGTCCCGCTTGCGCCAGGGCCCGGCAGATCGTCCCTTTCGTGCTCCCGACATCGGTGACGATCGCCCGCGGCGGCAGATGCGGCCGTAACTGCCGCACGTCCTCGACGATCCGCGTCACCGGCGTGCAGACGACGGCGAACTCGACGTCCGCCGGTAGCTCCGACGGTGACGTGACGTAGTGGTCGAGCAGGCCGCGCGTCTTCGCCGCCTGTAACCGCGCGGCGTTCCGGCCGTAGCCGATGATGCGCCGCGCCAAGTTGCGGCGTCGCACCGCCGCCGCGAGGGAGCCCCCCAGCAGGCCGACTCCGGCGATCAACAAGCATGCGCAGCGCGGCGTGGTCATCGTGACGGCATTGTAAAGCCGCCTCGACCGGCATGCGACGACACGACTCCGCAGCACCAAAGAGACCCGAGGCTCACGCCCCAAACCAACTCGGATCGGTGACCCACAGGAGTTGGCCGCCCCCCACCGGCAGACGGGTGGGAAACCTTAGCGCCGCGCAAAAACCTGGCGGAATCTCGCAGCGGCCGCCACCCAGTAACGCAGTCACCGCCTGCCCGATGTCGGGTTGATGACCGACGCAGAGGACTCGTTCGAGCGGCCGCGAAGCCAGTTCCGCCAGCAGTCGCTCCGCTGTCATGCCGGGGGCCATCAGCGGGGTTTCCGTCAGTCGATCGACGACGCCGAATTCCCGCGCCATCAGCGACGCCGTTTGACGAGCGCGTGTGAGCGGACTGTGCCAGACTGCGTCGGGCGGGGCGACCCGCTCACGCAGCCAGCGGCCCAAGCCTGCCACCTGCGCCATACCACGCGGCGTCAGCGGTCGCAGCTCATCGCGCGGCGCCTCGTCGGGATCGACCGCCTCGCCATGCCGCATCAACCAAAGTTCGAGCATCGTCCCGCCCCCGCTGCGATTCGCCGCCGGTCCCGCCGTCATCATTCTACGGTGGACAACGC
>CAYRVS010000130.1:0-15209 GCA_964427725.1 uncultured Planctomycetaceae bacterium
CCCCTGGACTGATCGGATCATCGGGCGGGGGTGCCGCGGTCTCGGGGCCGGCTTCCCGCGCGTAACCCCCGTCGATCATGACCGTGGTGGCGATTCGCGGCGGCGCGGATTCGGGGATCGCGGTGACGAGCGTGTTGGCGGCGATGATCTCGCGCAGCGAACCGCTGTCGTTGAACTCCGGGACGAGCCCGATCAGCGGCTTCTCGCCGAGGGGATTGGCCACCGTGGTCATGACGGGCTGGGTCAGGGCCCTGGCCCGGGGTCCCACGGTCACGAGGCTCACTTCGGAATACGCGGTGAACTGGACTTCATCCCCTTCGCGAACCTCCACTTCGTAGGCGACGTGGTGCCGTCCCGCAGGCAACTGCAGGTCGGCATACGGGATCGCGAAGCTCCAGCGGACGGACGGTTCGTCGTCGACCCGGGTCCGTTCGTCGCGCAGCATGAAACGTCCATCCGCGGCGCGATGGCGCTCCCCCCCCGCGCGGATCGGGCGCTCGCTCCAAGGGGTCGCGCCCGCGGTGGGATTCGGTTCGCCGGGAGGCGGGATGACTCTCACGGCCGTCACCGTGGCGGCGAGGCTTGAATCACCCGGGTACCACAAGAGATCGAGGTCGAGCCGATCGCCGGGAGGTTCGGCGGACCCATCGAACTCGACATGCAGTTTGATGAACGACGCCGCCATCGCCCCGTCTCCCCCGATCAGCAGACACATCAAGCCGAACAGCCAGACTCCCCGCCCGGGGCCGGACGCCGCATGGCCGCCGCGGTGGAACAGCCACCCGAGAGAAAGTCGCTTAACGGACGCCCAACCAGACATGGAGGCCCTCCCAAAGCGGACGTAACAACGACGCGGTGAATCACATCGAGACAGGAGCGATACGTGAACACTCTGCGGGATTCGCCGTCGGGATGTCAACGGGCGTGGGGATTTTCAAGGGCCTCCGACACGCACTCACGCGGCGTCATGGTATCGACTGCGCGGCGACGTTCGGCGGCAACAGGCCGTACAACGTGATCGGATGATCCCAACCCCGGACCGCCGTGGGGGCCAGTTCGCGGAGTTGCCGGCCGAGTGCCGCGCGATAGTCCGCCGTCAATCGCGCGCAGGTGGTGTCGGCGAGCAGGATCCCGAGTTGCGTCTCTTTGGTGAGGGCCTCGATCCGCGAGGCGAGGTTGACCGTGCTGCCGATGGCGGTGAATTCGCCCCGGCGGGCCGAGCCCAAACTGCCGACGACCGCCGATCCGCTGCATAGGCCGATCCCCATCTTCAGCGGCGGCAAACCCTCCGCGGCCCATTCGTGATTGAGCCGTTCGAGCCGCGTCTGCATCTCGACGGCGGCCCGGAGCGCGACGTCGGCATGGGCCTGTTCGGACGGGATCACGCCGAACAGCGCCATCAGCCCGTCCCCCAGAAACTTGTTGACCATCCCCGCGTGCGCTTGCTCAATGACGTCGACCATCTCGCCGAAGAACCGGTTGAGGAGACGGACGACCTCCGGGGCGGGGAGATGCTGCGACCGGGCGGTGAAGCCGCGCAAGTCGGCGAACAAGACGGTCAAATCCTGAACGACCCCGCCGGTGGTCCCCGGAAGCTCCTGCATGATCCGCCGGGCGGCGGTCTGGCCGACATGGCGGCCGAACAGGTCCTCGATCCGCTGCTTCTCGCGAAGCTCGTGCAGCATGTCGTTGACGGTGCCGATCAGAGGTCCGAATTCATCGGCGCGCAGCACGTCGACCGAGACGTTGAGTTTCCTTCGCGGACCGCGCCGGCGACCCGCCGCAGCGCTTCGATCGGTTCGAGGATCTGATGCGACGACATCCACGCGCCGAGCAAGCCGAACAGGATCGCGATCATTCCGGCCGACAGCGCGAACCATTGACCGCGGCCTTCCAGCGAGGCGGGTTCGAGCATCAACAGCAGCAGACACGCGATGGGGCTGACGCACGACGAACAGACCCACATCACGCCGCGGCCCCGCAACGTCAGCGGGTACGCTCCGGGTTGGCCATGCGGCCGCGCGCCGGCGAACAAGACCGGATACAGCCAGCGCTGGACACCCCATTCCAGACACGAAAAACCGATCGATACGGCGATCGAGCCCCCGATCAACAGCGACAGCGGCAGATGAAAATCGACCCGCGGATCGAGCGGCTCGGGCGAGGTCCGCAACAGTCCCAAAAACAGCGGGATGCAACTCAGCCAACAGGTCCCCGCCAAGGCCAGCCCGTACCACGGGAAATTGATGCAGCGGGCGCGGGCCCAATCGAGCGCGGCTTGGTCGGGAGTCTCTCCCGCCGCGAAGGTCCGCAGCACCGGAAGCACCGACGCGAGGATCCTGGCGCCCACCAGGATCGCCGCCGGATAGAGCAGCGCGTTGACCCAGAAGATCGAGATCGCGAATCGCCGATGTTGACTCGGAGTGAGCAGCGGCTCGATGTGCAGCAGGTTGTACCAGATGTTGAACGCGCTGCCGACGAGCTGCGCCAAGACGAACAAGAGGCCGATCCACAAGAGGGCGCGACGCGCGCGGCGGGCGTCGACCACTCGTTGTGCCGGCGTGGCGCGCCGCTGATGCTCGCCGCACGCAGTATCGTGGCCTGACGTGTCGGACGACATGGCGGATGACCGGTACGCGGTAAGCGGACGTCGACGGAGCTGTTCGGTGACGAATCCCTCCGACCAGGCCCCCCCGCGCGGCATGGCAACCCATCGCCCCCCATGCCCGCAAGAGAGAGGGCCACGTAGCCCCGGGTTCGCGGTCGCCGCGTGGATTCCACAGCGGCGCGCGTCGGCGCGCCGTATCGGACGGATACAGTAAATTGTCGACGGAAGCAGGGAACCTTGCGGATCAACGCGCAGGCGGGAGTGCCGGGACGTTAGTCCTCGCACTCCCGAGTGAATCGGGCTACTGCTTCCCTTCGGTCCGTTTCGACCACCACGGCAGGCTCACGCCGCCGTCGACGGTGATCGTGCTGCCGGTCATGTATTCGGCGTCGTCGCTGGCGACGAAGGCGACCGCCTTGCCGATCTCGTCGGGCCGGCCGAGCCGTTTCCACGGGAGATTCTTGGCCCCCTCTTCGAGTTGCTCTTCGGAGAAGAACTTCCGCTCGCCGGGGGTGTCGATCCAGCCGGGATGGATGATGTTGACGCGGATCTTATGCGGGGCGAGTTCGATGGCCGCCGTCCGCGACATGTGATCGATGGCGGCTTTCGCCATGTTGTAGGCCATCGCGGTGGGAATGGCGATGACGGCGTGGGGGGAACTGATCACCACGATGCTGCCGCCGCGGCCCTGCTTGACCATTTGAAGCGCCGCGCCGCGGACCCCGTAAAACGCCCCCCACATGCTGACGTCGATGGTCTTTCGGAAGCCGGCGAGATCGGCCTCGAGCATCGGTTGCCGATCGCTGTAGACGGCGTTCGAGACGAACACGTCAAGGCTGCCGAACGCGGCGGCGGTCTCGGCGATCATCTCCTCGACGCGGGCTTGATTCCCGACGTCCCCTTGCAGGACGAGCGCCTTCCCGCCGTAGCCGCGAACCTGCTCGGCGACGGCTTCGGCCTCGGCTCGGCTGGAGTGGTAATTGATCGCCACGTTGGCCCCTTCGCGGGCCATTTCCAGCGCGCACCCCGCGCCGATCCCCTTGGAAGAGCCCGTGACCAACACATTCTTGCCGGACAAGCGTGGCATGACGCCGTGTGCTCCGTGAAATCGTCGAAACGCCGTCTGTGGACCCCTAGCAAGATGCCATAACGCCCCCCGCCACGCCATGCAGGGCGCGGAGGATCCAGGGGCCGACCCGGCGGAGTCACATCGCCGCGATCACGAATTGACGGCGGAGCCGTGGCTTGGCGGTTCGCCGAGACGGGAAGCGACGCTGGAGGCCGACGGGTTGGATGGGGACGCGGGGACCGGCGGGGTGGGGCTGGTGACGCGGCGGAGCACGCCGGTTCCAAGCGCCGCCATCAAGATCGAGAACCCGAAGAGGCTGGGGGCGAGCCAAGTCCACCAGACCGCGCCGACGAACGCCGCCGCGAGACGGGGATGCTGCTGCCACCAATCGGCGGCGGCGGGCCGCATCAGGAACCACAGCAGCGGCCAGGCGATGATCGTCAGGCTGACGGCGGCCAGGCCCCGCAGCCAACCGCGATCGATGCACCAGTAACGACCGGCATCGACTTCGAGCGGAATCGTGCCGTATTTCGCGTCGCGATGGGTGAGCAAATCATCCACCCAGCGGGGGGGGGCGTCGGCGGCGCGCGGATCGAACGCCGCCGTCGCGGGGAGTTGGTTGACGCCGTCGACGAGTTGTTTCCAACGCGCATGGCGCTGGGGTTCGGCGGCGGCGAACTGATCGTGGACCGCGCCCAGGTGTTCCGCCGTGCGTTGATAGCCGGTGCGGAGCGAGCCCTCGAGTCGGGCGGCCCAATCGGTCGGCAGCCCGCGGCGTTGATCATCGAGCACTTCCAGCCGCAAGAGCGCGCGATCCATCCAATCCCCGACGCTCCAGGCGTCGATGCCGGCGAGGAGCGTATCGGCCGGTGGCATGATGCTGATCGCCGGCGGGGTGGCGCGGGCCCCGGGAATCCGCGGCAGATGATACTCCAGCGTGGTCAACGGGCTGGATGACGCGACCGAGACCGGGTCGCGCCACAACAGCCAGACCTCGACAAACGGGGTGCCGTCACGGGCGGAGATCTGCACCTGCTGATCGTCGACCACACGGGTCACTCCGGCGCGGCCCGCAATCAGGGCCCCTTCAAAGACCATCGCGCCCGGGAACTGGGCCGTAATCAACGAGACGGGGGCCGCGAGCCGCAGTTGCGTGCGACCGATGGTGCCGTGGACGGGGTCGGGCCAGAGATGATGTTCCCACCAGGGGATGGCGACCGCTTCGGTCGGACGATTCGGGTCGGCCAGCGGAAGCACTCTGGCCGTCGGGGGGAGCGACCACCACCGCAGCCGATCGTTCTCTTCGAGCGTGGGCTCGCTCCATTGGCCGGTTCCCCAGTCCGCCGGTGGGTGGCCGGTCGGAAGTCCGAGGGCGGGATCCACCAGCGGCGACTGCGGCATCCGGGTCAGTTCGGCCAACCAGGCGGTCCCTTCGGTGCCGGGGTCGGTCAGCAGATAGGGGAGCGGAAAGGCTTGATCGCGGAGCGCCACGCGCTGCGCCTGCAACCGCAGTTCGACCAGCAGTTCCGCCGTCGCGGGCGTGGGACGGATCGCCAGCGTCCAGACACCGTCGGGATCGCGTTGAGTCTCGAGCTTCCCGCCGACCACATGGGATTCCGGCGAGAGATCCCAGGGAGCCGGGACAAGGATGGTGCGGGCGTCGGTGCCGCGCGCCGGCGGCATCCGCCACCGCGCGGTCAGGGTGATCGACTGCGGATCGTCGCTGGAGAGCTGATGGATGACCCGCGGCGCGACGCGGCCCGCCGTCGGCTGCACGACCAGCGTCGCCCGCCAATCGACCTCGGTCTGATCGAAGATCCGTGTGACCGCCCCCGTCACGGCGGAGTCGGCGACTTGGGTCAATTCGGTCAAGCCGCGGATCGCGGGGAGCGACCATTCGATCCCCGCGCCGCCGCGCAAGGCGACCCGCCCGCCCGAGAGTTGCGTCTCTTCGCAGCGGATGTTGGGCAGCGGGACCGGATTGCCGGGCGTTAACGGGAGCGACGCGCGGACCGTGATCTGTTGGGTGCCGGTCGCCGCCGCCGACAGAAACAACGTGATCCGCGTTTGACCGGGGGCGGCGGGGGTCCGAGATTCGCTGGTGCGGACCCGACGTTCGACGCCCCGTTCACGCACCGAGATCGATTCGATCTTCAGCCGCCGGTCGACGGAGAGGACATGGGAATAGACCGGGAGGCCGGAGACTTCGAGTTCGCCTTGCAGTTCCCAGACGACGCGGTCGCCGGCGATCGTGCCGGTTTGCTGCCATAACAATTGACGCCGCACGGGGACCGTGGGGACCACCTGGAAGACGGCCTGGTCGGTCATCGCGGTCTGATAGACGGCCTGCGGCACGCGATCGGCCAGGAAGTCGCCAAACACCGGACGCGCGGCGTCGAGCGCCACGGGGGCGAGCCCGGAATCCTCGAGCGCCTCGGGGACCAGTCGATAGTCATCGGGGGTCGAGACCGCCAGCCAGCGCATGCCGGGGGTTAATGTGATCCCGGGAGCCGCCGACCACTTCAAGCCTTGCCAGCGGACCTCTTCGGATGGCGCGGCGCGCGGGATGACGAATTCGAGATCGACCGTCGCGTTGGTCGACAGGGGGGACGTGAACTCCCACAGCCCGCCGACGCCCCCTTCGGCCAAGGGGACGACGCGCCATTCGCCGGGGGCGGAGCTCGACCAGTGCCGCACGATGCCGCCCGCGGGCCAGCGGACAGACATCCGTCGCGCGGTGCCGGTGCGTGGTTTGAAGGTCGTCCGGGTGCGGACTTCGACGCATTGTCCCTGCCACCGCCATAGCTCGGCGATGTCGACTTGCGTGTCATGCGGTTCGGCGGCCGCGCCGGCTTCGCGCCACGCCACCCGCCACGAAGCCGGCAGCCCGAAGTCGCGCGTCACTTCCGCGGGGGTCTCGAGTCCGGTGATCGCGGGGGGCCATGAGCCGCGCGGCTTCGGCGGGTCGATGATCGGCAGCCCGCCGAGCGCGCCGCGCGTGGCGGTGGCGGCGGGTGTGCCCAGCTCAAAGACCGCCAATCCCGATTCGCGGCGCCAAGATTGTTGCCATTCGAGTTGAATCACGTGCCGCGTCCCGGCGGGTTGGCCGATGGCGCTCAACGGGGGGGCGGTCCGCAGCCACGACAACTGAAAACCCGCACCTTCCGTCAATTGCGTGATCGTGGCGGGCCGGCCGTCCACCAGGCAGCTTTGCGCCGCCAGAGGGCCCGTCATCCCCAACGGCAACGACCAGCTCACCTGGGCTTCATGGCCCAAGACGAGCACTTCGAGTTCAGCCCGCACCGCAACCCGTTGCCCCAGCCCAAGCGCGGCTCGATAGTCGACCCGTCGCACCAAGACCGTCGGTCGTTCCGGCGGTTGCTCGGTCGACAACGTGACGATCGTGTTCCAAGTCTCGGGATGGAGATAAAGCAGCGGCGTCGGTTGACCGCGGCCGTCAAGCGGCACCAACACGATCGCCCGCGGATCGAGATCGGGGAGCGCCGCGACCGCAGTGACACCGAACCAGCTCGCGACGATCAGCAGGACCGTGGTGCCGATCGCACTGGTCGGTAACAGGAAGCTGCGGGTACTCCCTTCGGTGGGGATCGCGAGGCGGGCGCGCGGCGCCGGTCGACGCAGCCACGCCCGCGGCATCAACCAACCAGACACCGACCCGACCAACAGCCCCCCCACCACATGAATCCAGGGAGGTTCGACCGCCACGGCGATCCCGGCCCAGACGGCGAGCCAGATCGCCGCGAACCGTCCGCGATAACGGAATTTCGCCCAGCGCATGCCCAACACGGTCAGCATCGTCGCCGTCAGCGACAACCACGACAGCAACCACCACCGACTCCGATGAAACGTCTTCAGTTCCAACCGAGCGGGGGGGACCGGGGCCAAGGCCGTGTGTCGGGTCCAGCCCGGCGGCGTCGCGAGGGCCTCCGTCAACATCTGTGGGTCGACCGCCGACGGTCGCGCGGATCGATTGAGCGACCGCCACGACTCGGGATCCCATGGCAGGAACATCGGCGCGCCGCCGCGACTTAATGGCCCGAACCAGCGATCGGACCAGGTGGGGGTGGGCGGGGGAATGGTCAACCGCATCCCCGCCGGTTCCGCCCAGAGCTTCGCTTCCGGCGGGAGCGCGAAGTCCCAGCGGGCCGCGGTCCAAACCACATCGTCGCTCAGCGGGAGCGGAATCGGTCGTCGTTCGCTCCAGAAGCCCGCCGGGGGTCGGGCGCGATAGACCAACACCAGCCGGGCGGTCCCGCCCAGGCCGCGCGGCGGCACCACCAACGCGCCGTCAGCGGGGCGCAGGGGCTCGCCATTCAGTTCCGCGGCGACCCATTCCGCCGCGGGGGGCAGGCGGAACCGAACTTCGCGCGGAAACTCCGGCAGGCTCAACGTCGCCCGATGGAGATCCTCGCCCGCTTGATACGACGTCAGGACCGATTGCAGTTCGAGCGCCACGGCGCACGGCGAATTCTGCAGCGACGATCGCCGCGACAGGATCGTCAATTCCGCCGCGGGCCCCTGCAACCTCCAGCGCCCCTGCATGACGAGCGCGGGTTCGGCCGCGCCCGCCGGCGCGGTGGCTGGTGCCGTGATGGGTTGTCGCGTCAAGCCGCGAGTGACCGTTTGCAGGCCGCTGCTGGTCGCGGCCAGAAACGTCACCTCACCGGTGGTCTCGACGGCTTGAGGGAGTTCGACAAGCCCCACGCGCCCCGGCAAGGTCAACGGTCGGACGCGGGTTCCTTCCAGGACCACCTCTTCCACGGGGATCGTGGGCAACCGCAGTTCCCACAACTCGCCCCCGGGGGCGCTCCCCCCCGCGGGCCGATGCTCGAGCGGAATCCGTGTGGCGATCCGTTGCCAGTCATCCGGCGCGCGGACGCTCCACGACAACTCTTCGCCCGGTTGACTCAACGCGACCAACACACGCGGCAACGGGCCGACTTGCACCGGGCGCAACCGCAACGTGTAGACCTCGGTCAATAGCGCCCCCGCCGCCTCCACCTGCACGCCGATCTCGGCGCGCACCGGCACCAAGCGGTCGTACAACGTGAGCGCAGGGGGATGGGACGGCTCCGCGATCCGCAGCCAACGACGTTCCCGATCGCGCAGCGGCAACGTCGACCACATCGCCATCCCCGTCCACGGTACGCCCAGGCTTTCGGGATCGAGCGGCTCTCCCCGCGTCGGACCTTCGACGTAGATCTCATACGGGCGACCCCCGGAGACGACGGCGACCTGCGTATAGCTCTCCCCTTCGGTCGGGATCAACGCCGGACACGCGAACCCCTTCAAGACCGTCGGCGCGGTCCGGCGCAGCCACAACCGCAACCGCCGCGGCCGATCGGGCATCAGCGCCTCGAGCAGCTCCACCGCCAATCGCGGCGGCGTGTTCGCCTCGGTCAGGAGTTCCCAATTGATGCGCTCTTCGACGCCGTCCACCGCATAGGCTTTGACGTCGGACAACTCCCACCCGCGCGGCAGCTCGGTCGTCAATTGAAACGCCGTGCCCGATGACGAGCTCCACAACATCTCGGCGCGCCACAGCCATTCCTCCGTGTCGCACTCCAACGAGGAGAGCACCGTCGCCGTGAGGCTCGACGCCGGCCGCCGGACCTCCAAGAGGACTTGCGAGGTCGCGGCGGTTTGGACGAAGCGGTACGACTCCCCTTCGGATACGGCCAGCAACGGGGCTTCCTGACGACAGCCTTGCGTGCGGATCGCCTCGACCTGCAACGGCCGCGCGATCGACACCTCGATCGAACCCGCGCGGAACACCCCCCCTTGCAGATCGATCTCGGGCAAGGTCGTCGCGCTTTCGGGCCGCTGCGGCACGATCCCTTCCAACCGAATCTGGCGTAGCGGTCCGGTCAGTTGATCGGGCAATTTCACCCGGAACCGTCGTCGCGGCCCGTTCTCGGTCACCGCCGACCACGCCAGCGGCAGTTCGCCTCCCCAGGTGACGGCGTAAATCTCCGCCGCCTGCGGCGCGGTAAATTCCACCACGTCCAGCGTGCCCCCCAGCACCTCCGCTTGAAACGCCGCCTCAAAGCGGACGTGATCCTCGCGGAGCGCGGCCGACAATTGCCGACGATAGGTGATCAACGGGGCGGTCGGCGGCGGCTCAGGCCGGTCGACCAGCACGCTGAATTCCGACTGCGAACCCGGAAAGAGGTCCCACGTGGCGCGCTGCTCCGCCGAACCGACGGTCGCGCGGCGGACGGCGATCCGATCGCTCGACAAGACCTGCCCGGCGGACGTGGTCAACACCATTTCGGTCGCCAACGCCGGAGCGAGCCGAAACGCGAACGCCGTTCGCTCGGCGGTGACGTCCCCCGACAATTCCCATCGCCCACGAATCGTGGACGAAGTTCGATCCACGAACAGCCATAAGCGGCCGTCGTCGCCGGTCCCCCATAACAGCGGGTCGGGGCCGTCCCCCTGAAGCTCGCGCAGCGCAACCGAACTCCCGGGCAAGGCGAGCCAGGTGCCGCGCGGATCGGTGCTCCGGAGGACCCACTCGAAGGCTCCCGCGAGACGCGCGCCCTCCGCCTGTCCGGTGTAACGGGCCCGTTCGAGCCATGCGGCCGGCGGCGCCGCGGGCCGCGGGCGAATCCGCGACCAGCGGCGTTCGAAGTCGGCCCGCGAAACGGCGATCAACTCGGTGGTGAACCGGGGCCACAAATCGACCCGGTCCGCCGGAACTTCGACGCGTTCCAACATGGGCGGCGCGGCGACCGTCGGAGTGCTCCCCCACAGGCCGAGTACCGCCCCAACGACGAGCAGCCCCCAACGTCTCATCCCACGTGGCTTTCCATGGGATGACGACTGCGGGTGTCATCGCTCGTGGGTTCACGGTAGATCGTCGCCGAGTCGGTTCCCCGCAACAGCAGGCTGGCCGGAGGGGCGGACGGATCGGGAACCGTCGCCGTTTGCCAATCCCCCGGACTGACCGACAGGTTGAGCAGCGCGCCCGCCGAACGTCGTCGGCTCCAGGCTTCATGCCAGCCCAACAGCGCCGCCAAGCCCCCGCCCACCAGCATCGGTTGGAACAGAAGCTCCATCTGCGGCAGGAACCATAACGCCGAGACCATCGCCCCGCAGCACAAGCCGAGCAGCGAAATCAGCGAACGGAAGACCCGCACCTTGATCAGCAAAAAGCCCAATCCCAGCGCTCCGCCCGCACCCAGCAGAAAGCCCATCGCGCTGCTCATCAACCGCAGCCGGACATCCTCCAGGGGACCGAACTGGGTGAAGGCGTAATCGTTCCCCAAGCGCGGCCAAGCGGCGGTCGTCGTCGATTCGCCGGTCGCTGACGCGCCGGCGAGCCACTCGGTCATCGCCGCGCGGGTCACCAGCGGCTCGCGCCGCCAGACGAACCCCGATCGGGTCCAGGCATACAACGGCGTGACGTTCAGCGGCGGGCCGAACAGATGCTGGCTCGCGGGAACGTCGATCCACCAGACGACCCGATCGGTCCACCGGCATTGCGGAATCTTCGGGACTTGCGTCGCCAGCAGGGAACTCAGGCCGGTCAACCCGGTCCCGGGCACCGCATATTCGATGCGCAGCAACCGTTCCTGATCCGCGGTTTGCGGCTCGCTCCAGGGCAGGGTGTACCGCCGCGAACCGAGAGGGAATTCGAGAATTTCGCTCTCATCGAGCAAGCGCCCATCCCACGAGAACCGACCCGGCGTCGCCGTCGCGGGAAGCTGCACATTGAGGTGCGCGCCGGACCCCGACACGCGAACGGCCACCACATACGTCTGCTGTCCTTGCGGATCGGCGCTCAGCGCGACCAGCGCGCGGCTCGCGAGAAAGGGCTCCCCCTCGGCCCCCGTCCCGGGCGACAACAACCCGTCGAACGTGGTGACTTCGCCGCCCGCCGACCACACGAGCGCGCGGTCTCCGCCGCCGCGTTGCCAACCCGCGTCGACCGCCGACACCGTGAACCACGCCGGCGGCGTCATCGTCAGTTCGTTCGTGGTGAAGGTCCCGCTGCGGCTCGTCAGCAGCGGAATCGCGATCGTCGCATCCCGATCGATCCACAATTCGTCCGGCAACGGCTGTTCCCACGTCGCGACGATCGTCACCTCGCCGAGCAGCGCCTGCGGCAACTTAAGCTTCGCGATCCGTTCCCGCGGCCGATCTCCGTCGCTCCAGGTCGGCGTCAACGTCGTGGTCCCCAGCCGGAACGCGACCCCCGCGGCGAGGCCGGTCGGCACCTGCAGATGGAGTTCGCCGAGCCGTTCATATTCGACGCGATGCCGCAGGCTTTGTTCGACGCGGAGTCGCCGCCCGCGAATCTCCGCCACCGTCGACGAGGCGACGCTCACCCGCTGCGTCCGGGGCGTCACTTGAATCGCGATCAACCGCTCTTCGGTGTCGAGCCGGTAATGCCGGACGGCCAGCGCCGCGTCGAACCCCAGCGATTCGGCGGTCGTTCCGCCGTCCGTTTCGATGGGCCGCAGCGCGGTTTCCCCCATCGGCAACAGCTCGGCGTCGATGTTCTCGGCGTGCAGGAACAAGACCCGCGTGGCCCACGTGGTGGGGCCCAACAGTCGCGGCAGCGCCAACCGCGCCTCGGCGGTCTTCGGCCTGGGACAACGGGCCATCACCCGCAACTCGAAATTCGCCGGCGCCTGGTCGGCGATTGCGACCAGCAGCCGTCCGTTGTCGGTCGTGTCGTCGGTGGTGATCCCGGTCACCACGGTCCCCGCGGGTTGAATTCCTTCCAGTTTCCAACCCTCGGTTCGCCAGCCGGGCCATTGCAGCACCAATTCGCGGACGGGGCCCCGGAACGTCCGGATGTCGTACCGGCCTTCCAACCGCAACTCATCCCGACTGGCGTGCAGGATCAACTGCGAGCGTGCGTCGAAAAAGGGGTCGACGCCCTGCAGCACCAGCGGCAGCGAGAACGGCTGGTTGTAGAACCGATAGGCCCGAACGATGTTGCTCCCCCCGACCGTCGTCCGCAGTTCCCCCGCGTTCATCCGATCGAGCTTGGGGGTATCGGCTTCCGAGATCGTCCAGCGCGCCCCTTCCGGAGCCAGCAGCCCGATCTCTCCCGATTGCCGCCGCGCCCCGTTCACGCTGAAGCCCGACAGCAACGTCCGCTTGGACGTCGCCGGCGGAATCCGCACGCTCCACTTCACCGTCACCGGTCCCGCCGTCGCGTTGTTCAACTCGACCCGGACCAACGTCGGATCGGCGGCGTCGGGTTGGGTCTGGCGGATCTCGCCCCCTTCGACCTGCAACAGTTCCGCCTGCTCCGGCAACCGTACGGTGAAATCCTTGAAGACCCCCTGCAGCGCCTTGACGGACTGCGTCGCATCGACCGTGAACCCGGTCGAAGACCCCCGCACGAGCAGCGTCGTGTTGACGTCGAGCGTGGCGGGTTGATCGACCACCGGCGCGGTCGCCTGCCATTGCAGATCCAACCGGCCCCCGAAGCCCCCGGCGGTCACCTGCGCGCGACCCGCGTCGCTGGGCCGCGTCTCGATCACCACGTCCTCCGGCCCTTTGACGACGGGCGCGGTTTCGGGAATCGTCAATTGCAGGCTCGAGACCGGCGCGCTCGGCATCGTGAGCTGCAACCGTCGCCACGGAGAAACACGCCGCAGCGGCACCAGCAGTTGCAGCCGGAATTCGTACAGCCCGTTCGCCGTCAACCACCAGCGATACCCCGTATCGGGCTCTTTGCCGCCGTAGACCGCGGGGCTCGGGCCCGTCACGTCGGCATCGAGCAGGATCGCTTCCGGCAGCCCTAGCGAGAAGAGCAGCGACTGCGTCGCGTTGACCACCTGCACGCGGATCGTCGCGCCGAGCGTCGCATATTGATCATCCGCCGTGCCGTTCAATTCGACGGCGGAGACCGAGACTTCCGGGCGGCGGGCTTCGACGGGCCCCTGGCGCTGTTCCAGCCATTCGAGAAATTCTTCGAGTCGGGCGTCCCATAAGATGGGGACCAACTCGTCGCGATTCGTTTTCAGATACTGAATCTTCCGCGGCAGGCTTTGGAGTTCGCCGTTCGGCGCGGCGGCTCCCGGGACCGGCGCTGACGGAGGAACAACGGCCGGCGTCGTGGGGGCCGGGGTCGGATTCGTCGCTGGAGAGGCGGTGGTCGCGGCGGGAGTGGTTGCGGGACTCGTCGGCACCGGGGGTTGGCCCGAAGCCCGTCCAATCAGCATGACCGACAGCACACCGACAACCAGCCCGATCCGTACTATCGGCGCACGTCGACCGTTACGCCGCGCCATCGATCGGGCCGGCATGGACGAGTGATGAACCGACTGCGGATCGTGTCGACCGCTCACTGGGTTTCCGCTGGGGGTTTCGATCCGGGGCGGACCGCGTTCGAGGGGTGAGCCGACTCGGCCACGGTGTCGCGATCTTCCATCTCGCCAACCACTTGGGTCGACGTCACACAATTCGGGTTCGAGCCGTCGCGTGCTCCGCGCCGACCTTCCCGGCTCTCTGGGCAGTCTACTGCGCATTCCTCGGCGACGCGGGAAACGTCGCGAAAACCGAAGTGATGATAAGCCTTTACGGTCGCGCAAGCGAGAGAGTTGGCGAGGCTTGGCGCGAAGGCGTCCGTGGATCGGGCCTGCTCACGAAGGCCTCACACATTCTGCGCCAGCCGTTTCCGGGTACGGCTGCCACGCCCGGGTTGTTGTTCGCCGGTGTCGACAGGATGCAGAAGGCGCGGCCGATACGCAGACCGCAAAACAATCTTCCCCTTGGCCCGATCGGAGTTTCAGGGAACGCACGGCCGTCTACGCCCGGGTGATGGCCGGGAACGAAGCTGAGGTTCGGAACGCGGTGGCATTCCCGGGCTTTCTTGGAATCCACGGTCCCAACCCACGCTCGCTTGACGGACGACCGTCATTCATGGAACTGTGGCCGTCCGTAACAAGCATGGACGACGTATCAGCGGCTGCAGCCGTCATCGCCGTAATCATCTTGTAGATCAGGTCCCTAGGCGACGAACCGATGCGAAATCGACTGGCAACGCGGTTGCTCAAGGATTTGTCGACCCCCGGCAGGCGTGGCGCGACCTACCCGCCGGCGGAGGTTCCCCTGACGCCGCTGGCGGAGCTGATTCCCGCGTCGCACCTCGCGGCGCGCCCCCCCGCGCTCCCCGAAGTGGGCGAGCCCGACGTCGTACGGCATTACGTCAACCTGTCGACCCTGAACATGTCGGTCGATACCCACTTCTATCCGCTGGGGAGTTGTACGATGAAGTACAACCCCAAGCGACATGAACGGCTCGCGAAACTGCCCGGCTTGATCGACGTCCATCCCTATCAGCCCGTCGAAGAGGTCCAAGGCCTCTTGACGATGCTGTATGAGTTGCAGCAGATGCTGGCGGAGATCGCGGGCTTGCCGGCGGTCTCACTGCAGCCCGCCGCGGGCGCGCAAGGGGAACTGACGGCCCTGTTGACGGCGGCGGCGTACTTCCGTGATCGCGGGGAGGCGCGCACGAACGTCCTCTTTCCGGCCAGCGCGCATGGC
>CAYRVS010000131.1:0-12855 GCA_964427725.1 uncultured Planctomycetaceae bacterium
CGGCGGGCTGACGCCGCGCCGCTCTTTGAGATCAGAACCGATGCCCCGGTTGCGGTCCGGTCAGGGTCGTGGTCAGGATTTCCGGGCCCGATTCGGTGATGAGGATCGTGTGCTCGAACTGCGCGGAGAGGGCCAGATCGAGGGTCCGCACGGTCCAGTTGTCGCGGCTGTCGACGAAGGTCCGCCACGTGCCGTTGTTGACCATCGGCTCGATGGTGAAGCACATGCCGGGTTCGAGGACTTCCTGCGACGCCCCGACCTTGGGGACGTAATGGGGGATGCCGGGTTCCTGGTGGAACTCGCGGCCGATGCCATGGCCTTGGTATTCGCGGACGACCTCGAGCCCCTGCAATTTGACGAACCGCTCGATGGCGCGGCCGATGTCGCAGACCTTCGCATAGGGCTGCGCGGCCTGGATGCCGACATGCATGGCGTCGAAGGCGACCTGCACCAGCCGGCGGGCCTCGTCGCCGACCTGACCGACGCAGAAGGTTTCCGAGGAATCGCCATACCAACCGTGAACGATCGTCGTGAGATCGACATTGACGATGTCGCCGTCGCGGAGCGGGATGTTGTCGGGGATGCCGTGACAGACGACTTCGTTGACGCTGGTGCACGCCGAGCAGGGGTAGTTCTTGTAGCCCAGCGTCGCCGGGAGATGCTTGTGATCGGTCGTGTATTCGTAAACGAGCCGATCGAGCTCTTTGGTGGTGACGCCCGGTTTGACGTGGTCGCGGACGAAGTCCATCAACTGGGCGTTGAAGCGGCTCGCCTCCCGCAACGACTCGCGCTCCTCTTCAAAGTAGAGCGGAATCTTCCGTTTGACTTTACGCTTCACGGCCACGGGGCGGGAACCTTCACGAGACGCGGAATAGGACGGCTGAAGAAATTATCGCAAATTCCCGAGAACCGCCAGTTGCCGAGTTCGAACCGCGTTCCTCGTCCTGAGAACCGCCGTCGTGCGGCCTACCCCCCCAGCATCTCGCGGAGAATCTCCGGCGGCGCGGCGTCGTACCGCAGGAATTCCATCGCATAGGACGCGCGGCCTTGCGACAGGCTGCGGACCTGCGTCGAGTAGCCGAACATCTCCGACAACGGGGCCTCGACGTGCAGGACGATCAGGTTCCCCCGAATCTCGGTGTTCATGATGATCGCCCGCCGGCTGTTCAGGTCGCCCGTGATGTTGCCGAGGAAGTCCTCCGGCGTCACGACCTCCAGCTTCATGATCGGTTCGAGCAGGACCGGGCCGGCGTCCTCGAGCGTTTGTCGCACGGCGGCGGCGGTCGCGGCCTGAATCGCAATGTCGTTCGTTTCCCCCTGCCGCTGCTGCACCGCGAGAATCGTGAACCGCACGTGCATCAGGGGATAGCCGACGGTGCCCCCCCCCTTGGCTTCGGCATCGAGGGTTTGCAGCAGAATCTTTTCGAGTTCCGGCGCGAGCGTGCCGGGCTTGAGCCCGTTCTTGATCGTGATCGGCTGCTCGCTGGTATGGGGCTCGGCCCGGAGTTTGATCGCGGCGAACGCGGGGCCGCTGGCGATTTGCCGTTCGAAGACCCCTTCCCGTTCGACCGCTTTCTGGATCGTCTCGCGATAACTGACGCGCGGCTTGTGGACGCGAATCTTCAGGCCGAAGTCCCGCTCCATGCGGTTGCGGATGATCTCGAGATGCAGCTCCCCCATCCCGCTGATGATCGTCTGCCCGGTCTCTTCGTTCATCTTCGCGCGGAAGGTCGGATCCTGCTTGGCGAGGAGCCGCAACGTCTCCTCCAGCTTCTTCCGTTCGGCGGAGGAATCGGGTTCGACCGCCATCGAGATGACGGTCTCGGGGAAGGCGATCGATTCGAGTAGGATCGCGTGATGTTGGTCGCACAACGTGTCGCCGGTGACCGAGTCTTTCGGGCCGACGACGCCGACGATGTCGCCCGCTTCCGCCTGTTCGAGCTGGACCTTCGAGTTGGCCTGAATCTTCCAGAGTTGACTGATGAGCTCCTTGTCGCCGGTGCGGGGATTGAGCATCCGCGAGCGGCTTTTGAGGACGCCGGAGTAGATGCGGACGAAGCACAATTCGGCGTGTTGGCTCGCTTGAATCTTGAAGACGAGTCCGGAGAAAGGCTCGTCGGGATGAGGCTTGCGCAGTTCTTCGCCGGGCTTTTTGGGGTTCGGGTTGGTCCCTTTCACCGGCGGGACATCGAGCGGGCTGGGGAGGTACCACATCACGCCGTCGAGGACCGGTTGGACGCCGACGTAACTCAGCGACGCGCCGCACAGCAGCGGTTGAATCTGCGAGGCGATCGTCCCCTTGCGGACCGCCTTGCGCAGGATGTCCGGGGCGATGTCTCCGGTCGCGTCGTACGCCGCGAAAGCGTCGTCATCGAGGAGCGTGACGGCGTCGAGGAGCTTCATCCGCCAGAGTTCGGCGTCATCGACCAGCTCGGCGGGGATCTCCTTCGCTTCGATCGTCTTCCCTTGATCGTCGCCGCGACCAAAGTAGAGGGCCTTCCGCTCGATCAGGTCGATGATCCCTTGGAAGCCTCCCGGGCGATCGGCGGGACCGGCCCCGATGGGAAGCTGCAGCGCGACGGGTTGGGCATGCAGTCGGCGTTCGATCTGCTCGAAGGTCCGCTCGAAGCTCGCGCCGATCCGGTCGAGCTTGTTGATGAAGCACAACCGGGGGACGTGATAGCGGTCGGCCTGCCGCCAGACCGTTTCGCTTTGGGCTTCGACCCCTTCAACCGCGCTGAAGATCACCACGGCCCCGTCGAGGACCCGCAGGCTGCGTTCGACTTCGGCGGTGAAGTCGACGTGGCCGGGGGTGTCGATGATGTTGATCGCCACGTCTTTCCAGTGGCAACTGACGGCGGCGGAGTAGATGGTGATGCCGCGGGCGGCCTCTTCGGGGTCGAAGTCGGTGACGGTGGTGCCGTCGTCGACATCGCCCATGCGATGGGTTTCGCCGGCGTAGAAGAGGATCCGCTCGGTGGTGGTGGTCTTGCCGGCGTCGATATGGGCGACGATGCCGATGTTGCGGATGTCTTCGATCGAGCGGGGCATGAATAGCGCCTCATGACGCCCAGGGAAGGCCTTCCCTGGGCATCCGAAACAGTGGCTTCAAAACACAAACGGCGTGGATCCCGGAGGACACACGCCGTTTGTGACGTTTGCGAAAGTGCCGCCCGGGCGAACCCGTCGACCGCGCCGATTACCAAGCGAAGTGGGCGAACGCCTTGTTGGCGTCGGCCATGCGGTGGATGTTTTCCCGAGTCGAGACGGCCGTCCCTTCACGACGGGCGGCGGCCATGAATTCGTTGGCGAGCTTGCGGGCCATCGGTTGCCCCTTCTTGCCGCGGGTCGCGGCAAGGAGCCAGCGAATGGCGAGGGTCATCTGCCGCTTTTCCCGGACCGGTACGGGAACCTGATAGTTGGCTCCGCCGACGCGTCGGGAACGGACTTCGACCGCCGGGCGGCAGTTCTCGACCGCCTGCTCGAAGATTTCGACCGGGTTCCGATCGGGAATCTTCTCGTGGATCATGTCCATGGCGTCATAGAAGACCCCCTGGGCGACGCTCTTCTTGCCGTCGTGCATCAGGCAGTTGACGAACTTGGAAACCAGCCGCGAGCCGAACCGGGGGTCGGGCTGAAGCTGAGTCTTGCTGGCGGTCATCCGCTCGGCCATGTCGAGAACCTATCGAGATCAGGCGAACCAAAGAGGAAGCGAAACCAAGGGGCGGGTGGGGGCGACGATTATTTCGGGCGCTTGGAGCCGTAACGGCTGCGGGCCTGACGTCGCTTGGTCACGCCGAGACAGTCGAGCACGCCGCGGATGATCTTGTAACGGACCCCGGGGAGGTCGCGAACACGACCACCGCGGACCAGTACGATGCTGTGTTCCTGAAGGTTGTGCCCTTCCCCCGGGATGTAAGCGGTGATTTCCTTGCCGTTCGAGAGACGGACACGGGCGACTTTCCGCAGAGCCGAGTTCGGCTTCTTCGGGGTGACCGTTTTCACCAGCAGACACACCCCCCGCTTCTGCGGGCAGCTTTCCAGCACGGGCGTTTTCGTGCGGACCCGCTGCACAGTGCGCGGTTTGCGGATGAGCTGGTTGATCGTCGGCATGCCAAGTCCCTGAGTCCACCCCGCGACGCCGATCGCCGCAAGGTCGTTGCAATCCAGGAGTTAAGTCATCCGAATTGGGGCGATTCGCCACCTGGGTCGGATTAGGAATTCCGCAGTGTAAGGGACGCGCCCCGAATCTGCAACAGTTCGGCCCCTCGTGCGAGGAAATCTGGAACTCGATATCGTACCGATCTGGCGGTCCCGAGACCGCCGTCCGTACGCCTGACCGAACTGGACTTTCCAAGACCAATGACGGATTCGATTTACGACTTTGATGTGGCGGTGATCGGGGCCGGGCATGCCGGCTGCGAGGCGGCGCTGGCCGCGGCGCGGCTGGGGGCGAAAACCGTGCTACTCACCATGAACTGCGACACCGTCGGGCAGATGAGCTGCAACCCGGCGATCGGCGGCGTCGCCAAAGGGCAGATCGTCCGTGAGATCGACGCCCTGGGGGGCGAGATGGGCCGCGCCATCGACGCGACCGCCATCCAGTTCCGCATGCTGAACCGCAGCAAGGGGCCGGCGATGCACAGCCCCCGCGCGCAGGCCGACAAAAAGGCCTATCAGTTCGAGATGAAACGCCGCATCGAAGACCAGCCGGGACTGACGCTGCGGCAGGAAGGGGTGGAGGAACTGCTGACGGAGGGAGTCGAGAGTCGAGAGTTGAGAGTCGAAAGTCAGACTGGTTCAGAGAGCAATGATCGGCCGCTCAACTCTCAACTCTCAACTCTCAACCCTCCGCGCATCATCGGCGTTCGCGTCCGGGGCGGCGCGATCTACCGTTGTCGGGCGGTGGTGGTCACCACCGGGACGTTTCTCCAGGCGATCATGCATACCGGGGAGACCAAGACGCCCGGGGGCCGCGCGGGGGATGGGACGACGGGGACGCTGTCGGATTCGTTGCGACATCTGGGATTTGAGCTGCACCGGTTCAAGACGGGGACGCCGTGCCGACTCAATGGGCGGACGATCGATTACTCCCAACTCGAAGAGCAACCGGGTGACGCCGATCCCGTGCCGTTTTCATATCTGACGCGGGAGCTGACGCAGCCGCAAATGTCGTGCTGGCTGACGGAGACGAACGAGCCGGTCCATGAACTGATCCGGGCGAATCTGCATCGCGCGCCGATGTACAGCGGGCAGATCCAATCGACCGGGCCGCGGTATTGCCCGTCGATCGAAGACAAGGTCGTGCGGTTCGCGGAACGGTCGAGCCATCACATCTTCCTGGAGCCGGAAGGCCGCAACACTTGGGAGTATTACTGCAACGGGATTTCCACCAGCCTGCCGCGCGACGTGCAGGACCGAATGGTTCGGTCGATCCGGGGGCTCGAACGGGCCGAGATCATGCGTTACGGCTACGCGGTGGAATACGACTTCGCGCCGCCGACGCAATTGCGGCCGTCGCTCGAGACCAAGCGTGTGCGGGGGCTCTATTTCGCGGGACAGATCAACGGGACCACGGGGTATGAGGAGGCGGCGGGACAAGGATTGTTGGCGGGAATCAACGCGGCCTTGGCGGTCGCGGAGAAGCCGCCGCTGATTCTGGATCGGAGCCAGGCGTATTTGGGAGTCTTGATCGACGACCTGGTGACGAAGGGGGTCGATGAGCCCTATCGGATGTTTACGTCGCGGGCGGAATATCGGTTGCTGTTGCGGCAAGACAACGCCGATCGGCGCTTGACGCCCGTCGGGCGGGAGATCGGGCTGGTTTCGGCCGAGCGCTGGGAATTGACCAGCCGGTACGAAGCGGAGATTCAGCGCGCGACGACGGCATTAGCGCAACTGCGGTACGAAGGCCCGACCCTCGAAGAATGGTTGCGGCGTCCCGAGTGGACGTGGGATTTGCTCGCGGCGCGGCATCCGGAACTGGCGGCGCTCGGTATCAGCCGGCGCGCGGCGGAACAGGTCGAGATCGAGACCAAATACGCGGGGTACATCAAGCGGCAGGGGGCCGAGATCGAACGGCAGCACAAGATCGCCGAGGTGCGGATCCCGGAGACATTCAACTTTCACGGAGTCCCGCAACTGCGGAAAGAGGCCCGCGAGAAGCTGACGAAGGTTCGGCCGGTCGATTTGGGGCAGGCGGGTCGGATCAGCGGGATCACGCCGGCGGACCTGTCGGTGTTGCTGTTGTATCTGCGGCAGCCGGCGGGGTGATGGTGATCGCAAAAAGAAGCCCACCCATGGCGATGGGTGGGCTTACGTTGTGCCATCAAATGGCCAATAACAACACAGCCGTGCTTAGGCCGGTTGGGGTTCGGCCGGGGTTTCGACGACGGCGAGATTCGGGACGGTGATCCCGGTGATCTTCACTTGCGTGTGCTTCTGACGATGGCCGGTGTGCCGCCGCGAGGCGTGACGGCGACGGAGCTTCTGGATTTCGAGCTTCGGGCCTTTGAAGAGGCTGTTGACCACTTCGGCGGTGACCGAAGCCCCGGCGATAGTCGGTTGACCGACGACGCTGGCCGCTCCGCCGTTGGCCAAGAGGACGCGTTCAAACGTCAGGGAGCTTCCCGCCGCGGCGTCCTGTCGGTAGTCGACCACGAGCACGTCGCCGGTCTGCACGCGGTACTGCCGACTGCCATCTTCAAAGACTGCGAACATCGTCTGAATTCCCGATTCCTGACCGACCGCGAACGAACTGGCGGGGCCGAACTCGTGGCGCGCCACGCGACCCCCTGAATTGCGAAGGGAAGACTGTAACCGATCAGTGCCGCGGTTTCGAGTCATCCCGGGTGACCACCCGCACTTCCGTCCCCAAGTCGTTGGTGCAATAGAACTTGAGGTGTTCCGGCGAGACCTGCGCCAGCCCGTGAATGGCGATCGTCACGTCGTACGATTCCTCCATCTGGGTGATGTCGCGGCGTTTGCGGTTGTTGAGGAAGGCCGCCACGCGCTCGTGGACCTCCACGGTCACCTTTGCGACCTCGGGGTGATTGGCCTGCGTCATCAACAGCCGCATGACGTCAATCGCCATGCTTTCGGCGGTCTTCACTTGGCCGGTGCCGCGGCAGCAGGGGCAGTCTTCGTAGATGCTGCGGCGCAACGAGGGACGAATCCGCTGCCGGGTCATCTCGATCAGCCCGAACGGACTGATCCGGAGAACCTTGGTGCGCGCGCGATCGCGGAGCAAGGCGTTATGCAGCGCCCGCTCGACGCCGCGACGATGGCGTTCGTCGCGCATGTCGATGAAGTCGCAGACGATGACGCCCCCCATGTCGCGGAGCCGCAACTGCCGGCTGATCTCTTCGGCGGCGCGGAGGTTGACGCGGTAGGCGTTTTCCTCGGCGTCGTCGTCGGCGCGGTAATTCCCGCTGTTGACGTCGATCGCGACGAGGGCCTCGGTCTGGTCGATCACGATCGAACCGCCGCCCGGCATGGGGACATGCCGGCCGTGCATTTTCGTGATTTCCTGCTCGATGTTGTACATGTTGAAGAGGGGTTCCTTCCCCTCGTACAAGAGCACGCGGTCTTCGTGCTTGGGCAGGACGTTCTTGACGAACTCGCGGGCCCGTTCATAGGCCCGGGGCTCGTCGATCAGGATGCGGTCGACTTCGCCGTTGTAGATGTCCCGGATGGTCCGGGTGATCATGTCGCTTTCTTCGTAGATGTCGACCGGCGCGGGGAGCTTTTTGACCCGCTTGACGATCACCTGCCACAGCCGCAGCAGGTAGTTGAGGTCGCGCTGCAGGTCCTCCTGCGAGCGGTCGATCCCCGCGGTGCGGATGATGAAGCCGAGCCCTTCGGGGGGATTGAGATCGAGGAGCGCCCGCTTCAGTTTCCGGCGGACGTCGTCGTCCATGATCTTGCGGCTGACGCCGACGCGCTGCAACGCGGGCATCAGGACGAGATACCGTCCGGGGATGCTGATGTAGGTCGAGAGGGTGGGCCCCTTCGCGCCGATCCCTTCCTTGATGACCTGCACGAGGACTTCGCTGCCGCGGCGGAAGATTTCCTGAATCGGGGGTTTGCCGCGGGCGTTCCGTTCATTGTGGCGACGGGGCTTGCCGGGTCCGCCGCGGCGACCGCGCGGTTCCTCGTCCTCCTCGTCGTCCTCGTCCTCGGGGCGGCCGTCGACGAGATGCTTGTAGTACTGGTACTCGACGTCGCTGACGTGGAGGAACCCATTGCGCCCGACGCCGAAGTCGACGAACGCGGCCTGAATGCTCGGTTCGACGTTGACGACGCGGCCCTTGTAGATGTTGCCGGTGTAGTTTTCGAGGCTGTTGCGCTCGACGTAGAGCTCATCCAGCCGGCCATCCTCGACGATGGCGATGCGGCTCTCCTCCGGTTGGAGGACGTTCATCAGCATTTCTTTGCGCATGGCGAACCTTTTCAGGGGCCGTGCGTGTGGTGCCCGGAGAGAACTTCCCGGACCGCTCCTCGAACCGACTCGCGTGAACGAACAACGAAGTTCCCCCGCCACCGGCCGCGAGGGGCCCGGCATGGCGACCCGGCGAAACCGCCGCGCGACGATCGCGCGGGGCAGTCGACCGGCTGACGACACGGGTCGGCATCAGGTCCGAGGTTCCGGCGGCACATCGGCCGACGGCAGCAGACAGAACTGTCCGGCACGAATTTGGGGAATTCGACATCGATTCACGGCGGAGTCGCGGGGAAACCACTTCGACGAGGGTTCGTCCAAGATGACACACCCGGACGGCCACGGGCGACGATGCGTCGCGCGGGGCCAAAGCCGGGGTCACATTGGGCAGGACGACCAGAAGTGGGGAGGCGGCACGACCATCGGCCGGCGAGACGTTGACCGCATCCGTGGGATACGGCCCTCCCGGCATCAACGGCGACATCCGCGGGGGATGTCGGCACGGCTCCTCTAGCACCAATTCACACACTCGACCGCTACTTGGAGAAAACGAACATGGCTTCGGGTTACGGTGTCCGGCCTGTCGGATCGACGAAGCTGTCAGATCCTAAACCCGCGACACCCAGGGATGGTTCAGGGTGGGTCTCATCACGTCACGGACACCGGTGGTGACCGAGGCCGGGCGGCCGACGCGACCCGTACGTCGGCGGGGAAGTGTTCGGTGCGGCGATCGACGGCGATCGGGAAGAATCGCGTCTTGGGTCATTGCACCGAATCGGGGCAGATCTTCTTGAGTTCTCCTCGCAGGTACGACTCGACGTCGCGGGCGATGTCGAACGTTTCCGCCCGATTCGCGATCCGCTCGGCCTTGGAGATCGTCAGATTCCGAATCACTTCCTTCAATTCGGGGATGGCATGCGGCGTGACGCTGAGTTGCCGCAATCCCATGCCCACGAGCAGGGGCACGAAGATCGGATCGGAACTCATTTGGCCGCAGACCGAGACCGAAATGTTGTGCTTGCGGGCCGCCGTGACCACCGTCCGGAGGAGTCGCAAGATCGAAGGGTCGCCGGCGCGATACAGTCCGGCGACCGCCGGGTCCCCCCGGTCGACCGCCAAAGTGTACTGAATCAGGTCGTTGGTCCCAATGGAGAAAAAGTCGACCTCGCGGGCGAACTCTTCGGCGAGGACCGCCGCCGCCGGGACTTCAACCATCATCCCCACCGGCACGTTCTTGCGGAACGGGATCCCCTGCTCTTCCAGATCCTCGATGACGTCCCCCAGGATCATCCGGGCCTGACGGAATTCCATTAGGGTGGTCACCAGGGGGAACATGATCCGCAAATCGCCATGGACCGCCGCCCGCAGGATCGCCCGTAGCTGCGTCTTGAAGAGCTCCAGATGCGTCAGGCTGAGGCGGATGCTCCGCACGCTGAGGGCCGGATTGACCTCGTCGGGATACTCGGCCCGTAACTGGCCGGGCATCTTGTCGGCCCCCAGATCGAGGGTCCGGATGATGACCGGCTCGCGAGGAAACGATCGCAAGACCTCGCAATACGCCTGATAATGGTCTTCCTCGGTCGGCTCCTTGTTCGATTCGAGGTACAGGAACTCGGTGCGGTACAGCCCGATTCCTTCGGCCCCACGTTGGGCCGCCGTGACCGACTCTTCGGGGAATTCGATGTTCCCGCACAACGTGATGGCGATGCCGTCCTGCGTCTGCGAGGGGAGTTGTCGCAGCTCCTCGAGTCGCTTGCTGTAACTCTTGAAGCGTTCTTCGGAGGCCCGATATTTGAGGAGCGTGTCCTCGTCGGGGTCGATGATCACCGTCCCGTGGCTGCCGTCGATGATGACGGTTTCGCCCCCCGAGACGTCGGCCAGAAACTTGCCGACCCCCACGACCGCCGGCAGTTCCAACGCGCCGGCGAGAATCGCCGTGTGACTGGTGTGGCCGCCGACTTCGGTCACAAACCCCATGACGAACCGTTTGTCGAGTCCGGCGGTTTCGCTGGGGGTGAGGTTGTGGGCCAGAATCAGGACCGGCGCGGTCAGATGGCTCAGTTCCTCGCGACGCTCGCCGAGGAGTTGTTTCAGGAGCCGCTTTTCCAAATCGAACAGGTCGACCGCGCGGTCCGAGAAGTACTGGTCCCCAAGGTTCTGGAACCGCTTGGCGTAGAGGCGAATGACGCGGCTGACGGCGAATTCGGGCGAAAAGGACTTTTCCCGGATGAGGGTCTCGATCTCGCGGACGAGTTTTTCGTCCTTCGCGAGCATCAAATGAGCCGCGAAGATCGCCGCGTATTGCGCCCCCAGCCGCTCTGTCGCGAGGCGTTCATTGACGCCGATTTCCTGGCAGACGGTCTCGACGGCGGCGTGGAACCGGGCGATTTCGGCGTCGACGGCATCGATGCTGACGAAGCGTTGGGGGATGTGGAAAGATTCGGCGCCGAGGACCATGGCGGGGCCGATCGCCACGCCCGGAGAAACCGCGATCCCCCGCTTGATGAGCATCCGATGTCAAGCCTTGGCTGGGGACATGCTTCTGAGTAGGGCGACAAAGGTTCGACGGGCGACCGGCACGACGTTGCCGCCGGAGAGGGAGTCCATGACACTCCCGGGGGCGGGGACCGACGAAATTCCGCTTCGATCAGACGGTGGCGGCCTGCGTTGAGGGGGCGGGCGCGGGAGGCGCGAAATTGCCGTCAAACAAGGCGGTCACATGCTCCACCGCTTCCGCCGCATCGCTGCCGTCGACTTCCAGTTCGAGGACCGTCCCGGCGACGGCCCCCAAAGTCATCAATTCGAGGATGCTTTTGGCGTCGACCTGTTGCGATCCTTTGGTCAGCCGAATCCGGCTTTGGAACTTCATCGCCAACTGCGCCAAGAGCGTGCACGGACGAATGTGGAGACCATGTTCGGTCTTCACGGTGACGGGTCGTCGGTAGACTTGCGTTTCGCTCATGATGCGTGCCGGTGAGGTGCGCCGGATGGTCCCGATGGCCCGGTCAATCGCAGGCCGTAGGGTTGGTCATCCAGGGACACGGGGAGAGTTGTCAGAGTTCGTTATTGTCGGCTTCCTTCAGGAGTTCGAAGATCTGGTCTTTGGATTTACACTGCCGGAGGAACTTGCAGAAATTCTGGTTGCGGAGATGCCGGGAGATGCTCTCGAGGGCCCGCAGGTGGTCGCCGGGGCGGTCGGGGGGCGAGACCAACAGGAATAGGATGAAGACCGGTTCGCCATCGAGGCTGGCGAAATCGACGCCGGCCGGCGACAACGCGACGGTCGCCACGAGTTTATCGACCGAACCGTGCTTGGTATGCGGGACGGCGACCCCGTTGCCGATGCCGGTGGAGCCGAGTTCTTCCCGGCGCAGAATCGCCCCGACGATCCCTTCCTCGTCTTCGGGCTTGATGCTGCCGGCGGTCCGCAGGCTGGCCACCATGGCCCGAATCGCTTCGTCCTTCGTCCCGGCGGCCAATTCGGGGACAATCGCGTCGGCGACCACGAAGTCGCAAAGTTTCATGGAAATTCCTTCTGCGGAAGGGAGTCCTGGCACCTTCCGACGATCGACCCGGCCGTCTCCCCTTGAGCACGGTCACGAATCGATCCGACGTTGGGAAGTCTAGCGTGTGGTTCGTCCGAAATCGATCACGACGAACGACAATGCGAGAGCAAGCGGCATACCCGGGCGGTCAATCGGCCGATTTTTCACTCGGTTCCCCGGCGACATCGCCCGCCGAGGGCCCGCCGCGGTGATTTTGAATCCGTTCCTTGTACTTGCGGAGTTGCTGCTCCATCTTGGCGAGCGCGAGATCAAACGCCACGCCCGCCTCGGGGGAAGTCTCGACCGCCACGAAATTGTGCTTGTGCTCGGCGTCGACCAGGATTTCGGCTTGAGCCGCCCCGTTGGCGAAGTCGAAGGTCACCTGAATCGCCGTGATCCGGTCGAAGTATGTCAGCAGTTTTTCGGCTTTCTGCGTGACATGCTGCCGGGTGTCGGCATGCAGGCTGCCATGTCGACAGGTGATCGCCACTTGCACCGGGTGTTACTCCTGGTCGGTCGTTGGATGGATCGGTTTCCGGGTCGGCCACAATTCGCGGGAGCGTGCGATTGACCCCACGAGTGGACCTTAGGCACAAACCGCGATTGTAGCCCCTGACGGGTGAGGGTCAATCGATACGCGAGAAGATGTATGTCCCGATCGTACAAGGCGCGTGGTCCGCACGCGAAAGTCGTTGTCGCGCGGAACCGGTTCGACAACACCTCCAAAGCGCGGCGCGGCGTCAACCCGCCGGGCGATGAGCCGCCATGTGTCCGAGAAACCGTATCGAGGTCCGGATACGTCCGGCCATCGGGGCGGAGGTGAATGGGCTCGGCGCGGGCTGGGATATTGCTAGCGGGGGGGGGGGGGGG
>CAYRVS010000131.1:12865-15150 GCA_964427725.1 uncultured Planctomycetaceae bacterium
TGACACTTCGCACGGCGGGCCGACGCCGCGCCGCCCTATTATTTATTATGAGGAGCGCGCCGGCTTGTCGTCGTGTGGGAAGACCGCCGGCAGATCGCTGGGCCTGGCGGGCGATGAGGCCGGCGGACTTGGTGGAGGCCGATCGAGATCCTCTGGGTTCCGACGGGGAGATCAGCACGGAGGCCCTCGGAGGATCGATCGCGCGGGTCGGCGTCAAGTCCTAAGCGATCCCGTGGCGTGGCAAGGTGGCGTGATTTCATCAAAGATTCATATCAAGAATGCTTCGCTCATCGATTCTTCATACATCACGCACCAAGTCTTCACATGGCTCCCCTAGAACTTCGCAACCCTCTTTGATCGGCGTGTGGCTGGTCACCCGGATGACGAACCCGGCGGCTGGGAGGGTGCCCGCAGTCCTTGGTGGAGTTTCTTGTCCATGGTGTCCTTAAGGACCAAGCCCGTCACCCCGACCCCGCGTCGCGGGTTCACCCTGATCGAGTTGCTGGTGGTGATCGCCATCATCGCGATTCTGATCGCCCTGCTCCTTCCCGCCGTCCAACAGGCGCGGGAAGCGGCCCGCCGTACCCAATGCCGCAACAACCTGAAGCAGGTCGGCCTCGCGGTGCACAACTTCGAGAGCACCTACCGTGCCCTGCCGCATCCCGGCCAGTGCGACAGCACCGGCGGGGGCAGCACGAGCTACATGACCCAGTCGACCCCGACGTTGCTGCTGCCGTTCGTCGACCAGGCGCCGGCGTACAACAACATCGACTCGGTGACGCAGTTCTCGACGCTGATTGTCGATTACGGCGGTACTTGGAACGGGACCGCGGCCACCGCGAACACCTCGACCGGCGCCATTCTGAATTCCTTGTCGACCGGTCGCGTCTACAACGACACGTTGGCTTCGCAGGCCCATCGCGATGCCTACGCCACCTTCGTGCCGGCCTACATCTGCCCCTCGACGCCGATCGGCGTGCGTGGTCCGGACGTCTACGGCCGCGCCGGCTGGGACTACATGTTCATCGCCGTTTCAGACGTGGAAGACGGTTCGGCCGGAGCGGTCGATCCCGTGGGAACCCGCCCGACGACCAGCGCCCGACGGACCGCGATGACGGTTCAAGGGATGCTGGGCTGCGAAAAGGGCTGGGGCTTCGGCCGGATCACCGACGGGACGTCGAACACGTTCCTGTGCATTGAAGACGCCGGACGGGCCCACCCGTCGATCGCCAACTTCGGGGCGTACTCCAGCCGTCCGTCGGCCGTGGCCGAAGGGGTCGACTGGCAGCCGACCGCCGGTGGCGCGGTGACGACCGGCGGCGGCCGCCGCATGTACACGTGGGCCGATCCGGACGCCGGCACGAACGGGCTGTCGGGCCCGAGCAACGCCGCCGCGCCGCAAGCCCGGACCGTGGCGATCAACCAAAGCAAGACCCCGCTCGGCGGTCCGACCACTTGCCGTTGGTCGACCAACAACTGCGGCCCGAACGACGAGCCGTTCAGCTTCCACACCGGTGGTTGCCACGCCCTGATGGGTGACGGCGCCGTCCGCTTCATCAGCGAAAACATCGACGCGTTGACCCTGAAGTGGCTGACCGGTTCGCAAGACGGCCGGACGATCGGCGACTTCTAAGTCCCGCGGATTCGCGTCTAAGCTTGCCTGCTCACAACGCCCCGCGGACTGTGTAACAGCCCGCGGGGTGGTTGCCCTTCCCTCACTCATTCATTCCCCAGGTAGAATCGTGATGTTGCTCGCCGCGTCGCCCCTCCGCTCCGCCGTCACTCGCCGCGTTGTCCTCGTGGCCATGGTCGCCGTCTTGGCGGGGTGCAGCAGCGAACCGGGAAAAAATCCCGATCCCGTCGATTTCACCGTCAAGGTGACCAGCAAAGGCCAGCCGGTCACAGGGTTGAACCTCGGCCTCCAGCCGACCGGGGCGGGGCTTCCGTCCGGCGTGCTGGTGACCGACGGCACGGGACAAGGGAAGGCGATCGAAGGGAGTTATATGTACTTCCTCGTCGCGCCTCCGGAGAAAGACAAGGCCAAAGCCGACGCCGCCAAAGCGGCGCTCATGGAGATTTCCGAGAAGTATTGGACGGCGAACCTGGAGCACCAGATCACCGTCTCGGCCGGGGCGACGGTCGAAGTGAACCTCGACTGAACGTCCTCCACTCGCCGGCGTCCCCCCTTGTGGTGGATGCGGTCGGGACAGACCTCGAATGCGACACTGCCCTGGATGGGTTCGACACTCGCCCAGGGTAGTGTCGTTTCGGCAGTCCTAAGGGGC
>CAYRVS010000132.1:0-15121 GCA_964427725.1 uncultured Planctomycetaceae bacterium
GTCCATAACATTCTGGGGCTGAAAACCGCCGATCGCCGCAGCCAACATCTGACGCACTGTCGCTTGGGGGTCGAGACGCGGTTCCGGCTCGACAACACGGTCGAAGTGATTCCGCCGCTTGTGGCGCATCTGCAGGACCAACTGCAACTGCTGCGGTTCGGCGACGAAAGCACGTTGATGCGGATCGGCGTCGCGCTGACGGAAGCCCTCGAAAACGCGATCTATCACGGCAATCTCGAGCTCGACTCCCAACTCCGCAAAGGGGATGGGCAGGCGTGGGTCCGCGAGCATCAACGTCGGCGGTTACTGACCCCGTACCGCGAGCGGCATGTCGATGTCGTGGCGCGGCTCTCCCGCGAACTCTGCGACGTCACGATCCGTGACGAAGGCCCGGGATTCGATCCGCGGCGGCTCCCCGATCCGACCGATGTCGCCAATCTCGAAATGGTCTCCGGTCGCGGCGTCTATCTGATCCGCATGCTGATGGATGACGTGACCTACAGCGATCGGGGCAATGAAATCCGGATGATCAAGCATTGGCCGGAGCGGCGACCGCCGACGGGATGAGCGAACACGTTTCGAAGACATAGTGTCCGTACAAACATCCTACAGCCCCTTGAGATACTCGAGCAGCGCCGCTTTCTCGTCCTCTGTTAACCTGCTCGGGAAGTCATGACCCTCCGCCGATTTGCCCGTCAACCGGGTGTCGAAATAGCGGCGGCGGTGGGCGGGGTGTTCGACGGCTTCGGGAATCTCATCGAAGGTGGTGACTTCAAGTCCGACCCGTGACTGGTCATAGCCGGTCTCGGTCCGTATCCAGACGCGCGGCCGTTCGTCCGGATGAAGCACATGCCACAACGTCGGGACCGAGCCGTTGTGGAAGTAGGGAGCACTCGCCCAAACGCCGTGCAGCGGCGGGGGGACATACCCTGACGGATTGACCTCTACGGGATCTGCTCCGTAGCGGCTCATCCAGCCCTCCCGCATCCATGTCCGATGTTCGACCGTCAAAGCGTCGAGCCGGACCCGATCGGTGCGAACCTCGTCCCAGGGAATCGTCCGTTGTTGATATTTGCCGTCGGGTCCGTAGGTCCCATGACAACGGGCGCAGTGCTCCTCGAAGACCCGCCGGCCTTGGGTGGCCAGCACGTCATCGATCGGCCACGGGTACCGCGGGGCCTCGACCGACTCAATCCACGCCAGAATGTCGGCGAAATCGGTCTCCCAACCCTGCACGATCTCCCGCGTGTTGCTCGGCAGCAGCATGAACTGCATCAGCGGGCGATGGGTCTTGGGGGCGAAGCCGTCAATGTACAGCGACGACTTATACTTCACGTTCCAGAACGGCGGGGCGTCGACATCGTGATGCGTCACCGCGGGGACCGGTCGACGGAGATCGACGCTCATATCCGGCAGGCGAAAGGCCCCCAGCAAAATCCCAAAGACGACGGCGTTCGTGGTGCCGTCAGTCATCGACAAGGGCATGGTCAGCGTCCCGACATCCAGATGCGATAAGGGCTTCTTTTGGCGAAGCTTGATCAGCCGGACATCCTCGGTCAGGGTCTGCAACGCGAGATGCGAATTCGGCAGCCCCGGAATGACCCGCCCGGCGACCTGCCCGCCGTGACACGTCAGACAGTTCATCACCCAGCCGCCGCGTTCGTCGCGGACATACCCCAACACGGGGTGTTCCCCGGGTCCGGGATCGGTCGCGGGGATCAACCCGTAGTACGACATCGTCAACCGACGGCGGGTTTCCGAGTCGGCCGCGGCGGCTGCCGAGCGCTCCGGCTCGGGCCAGACCGTCCACAACTCGTTAAAGACCGCGTCATCAAGATCGGGCGGGAGAAACCGATGGGTCCGCAACACCTCCCAACCCCGCGCAGCGGAAGGCTCGGCGGCCGATAACGACCGGCCGGACCAACCCCAACCGCATCCCACGGTCAACGAAACGATCAGGCATGGAACGGCGACTTGCCGGATCGCAGCGTGGATTCGCGGGCTCGACATGACAACGCACTCACGTGGAAAGCTTCGGCTTCAACGTGAGTATTGTAGTCTGGATGGCGATGGGGCCAGTCACGCGACGTCAGGCTTCCGGACGTTTGGTCCGGCCGCGGAGTTCCTCGGAGGCTTCGCGGAGCAGCCGTTTTTCGGCGGCGCTCAAGGCGTCCATCCCTGCTTCATGCACCTTGACCAACAGGCGGTCGAGTTCACGCTCCAACTCGGCCCGGCGTTCCGCCTCCGCGACCGCCTGCCGTTTGCGGCGTTCCGTCTTCCAGGCGGCGAACCATCCGGGGGAACCGGGCTTGAGGCTGGTTTCCGACGGGTCGGCGTTCCGCTCCAGGCTGGTGTAGCCCTGGGAAAAGTCGTAGCCCATGAACGATTCGTCGTAGACGTCGTCCCCTTGAAGCTGCATCGCGAGGAGCAGGTTCATGACGAGGGGGATCGCGCCGATCGCCACCAGCCAGGCATGATTGATCGCCAAGCCCGTGAACATGAGCGCGAGCGACAGGACGACGCCGATCGACGCCATCAGCCGATGGGCCAGCTCCTCGGGCATCCGGGTCGTCAGAATGGCGGCGAGGATTCGGCCCCCATCCAAGGGGAGCAGGGGCAGCAGGTTGACGAGAAAGAGGATCCAGTTCGACAGGAACGCCAGCAGCAGGCACGACCGCCGCCAGTCCTCGGTCCCCAGCTCACTGACGGGAACCTCGAACGGATTGAAGACGCCCCAGAGCAATTCAGGCGCATAGAACCCGGGGTAGAACAACGCGGCGAACGCCAAGTTGATCAGCGGCCCCGCGGCGATCGTCTTGAGCGCCGCGTTCAGGCCCGGCCCAGGTTGGACCGACGCGAGCCCGCCCAACGGCCAAATGATGATGTCGTCGGCCATGCCCCCGGTGAGGCGCGCGGCGAAGACATGGCCGAATTCATGGACGATCAGGAAGATGAAGAGCAGGACCGATAGGGCCAGCCCCACCGACCACCCCAGACGAATCCCCAGGATCAAGGGCACGATCAGACACAGGGGGCTCAGACGAAGCTGCGTCTGAAACAGCCGCCCCAACGGCAGCGACCATCCGATGTTCCCGAGACGATCGCCCATCACGCGAAAGCCCGCCCCGCCCGCGTCGGTAAGAGGGGTGACACCACGCCACCTCCCCCGCGAGTCTAGCCGTGAGCCCCCCGGTTGGCAATCAGCGACCCGGCGGTGTGTTCACTCGAGTGACCGCAAATCCGCCTTGAGCAGCTCGCATTCCTCGTGGATGGCCACCTCGGACAACCAGGCTTTCGCGGCCTGTAAGGCGGTTTGCCGCGTGGTTTGATCGCCGAGCACCATGGCCGCCCGCGCGAGTCCTTCGTAGGCATCGCCGCGATAGAACGGCGGAAGCTGGTCGGCGTAGCCCAGCGAAAACGTCGGCGTATCGCCGGGCTTCGCCGCCTTGCCGCAAGACCGCATAAACCCGGGATAACAGCCAATCGCCGACGGAGAGTTCCCGCGGTCCGACGTCGGGACGCCGTCGCCAGTGATCCTGGGACGCTCAGGCTCGGGCGAGCAGCTCACGGTCTTCCTCCTCGGTCCGCTTCGATTGGTCGAGGAGCTCCCACGTCAGGTTGAAGCAGTTCGCCGCGAAGTGGCGATGAGCCGCCTGCCAATCGATCGTCGGTGTCGTCGACATAGCGGGTCACTCGCGTGCGCACCAAGCAGCCCAGGGAACGCGTTCCCTGGGCTGCGGGAGATCAAACCTGCGGAGATCGGGGACGATTACTCGACTTCGATCCGCTTGGCGATGTCGAGGCCGTTGAACGTCGAGGCCGAAGCGTTCGTGTACGCCCCCATCGACGGGACGAGCAGCAGTTCGCCGAGGGTCAAGTCGGGGAGCTCCTGATCGTTGCAGACGACGTCGGTCGAATCGCAGGTCGGGCCGGCGACGATGCATTCGTACGACGGCCGCAGCATCGCATCTTCCGCGAGAATCGGGTAATCGACGTGGTCGTAGACTTTCCCCGAGAACGAGCCGTACAGCCCGTCGTCGATGATGTACTGCGTCTTGCCGTTGGGGCGGGTCGACTTGCCGATCACCGAGGTGATGAGCGTCGACGTTTCCGCCGAGATCCCGCGGCCCGGCTCGGCGACGAGGCGCACCGGCAGGTCGCCGAAGTGCTGATCGAGCGATTGCCGCAGCGAGTCGCAGAACGTGTCGAGCGTGAGGACCGAATCGCGATAGGGGGCGGGGAGGCCCCCCCCGAAGTCGATCACTTCGAGCTCGATCCCGGCGTCGGCGGCGGCATCATAAATCCGCCGAATCCGACCGAAGGCGATGTCGTAATCGTCCGGCGAGGTGGTCTGCGAACCGACGTGGAACTCGAGTCCGTTGACCCGCATCCCGAGCCGCTTCGCTTTGAGCAGGAGGTTGACCGCTTCGGCGGGGGCGCAGCCGAACTTCGCCGAGAGGTTGATCAGGCTTGACGCGGACGACATCGCGACGCGCAGCAGCAGCGTGACGTCGGGGGTGTGACGGTGGAGCTTTTCGAGTTCGTTTTCGTTGTCGTAGACGAACCACCGCAGACCGGCGTCGTAGCAGGTCATCAGGTTGTGCATCGTCTTGCAGGGATGCGTGTGGAGCATTTGGTCCGGGGTGTAGCCCGCCTCGAGCGCGGCCTGCAGCTCCCCGACCGAGCAGACGTCGATCTGACAGCCCGATTCCCGCAGCACGCGGAGCAGCGTAGCGTCGGGATTCGACTTCGCCGCGTAGTAGAACTCGACCCCGGGGAGCCCGTCACGCAGCGCCTCGAAGTTGCGGCGGATCGCCGACCGCGAAACGCAGATCAGCGGGGTGCCGTGGACCGCGGCGAGCTCCTTGGCCTGGTCGAAGGAAACAACCGGGCGGGCACGACGGTAAGCCGAAGACGCCACCCAACGATCATCAAGAATTGCCGCCATGGGTACACTCTCCCCGTGAAACCGCACGGTGTGCGGAATGAGCCTGTAGGAATGGACGAAGACCGGATCGGGAATCGTTCCGCGTGGTCTTCGACGCGCCAGAGAACCAACCGAGACACAAGACTGACGAATCAAGGACAGTCAAGGACGGTGGACCGGAACCCTCGCCCGCCGGTGACGGGCGACGGTATCAACGCTGGCGCCAGGGAGTGCTCTGATTCGAGCGGCTCGATCCGGCGGCAAATCGCGACACATGGTGCCGATGACGGGGCGAGAGGGCCAGCGCCGGGGCGCGGCGGGCCTGGAACAAGCGGCGGAGCTCAAGACTCACCGAGTCGAGCCACCGCGACAGCGAACAACGCAGTCCGTGCAGGTGATGCCGACAGGTCACCACTTGAGATGCGACCACCGACGAAACTACGGCGAACGGTTGGGCCAAGCCATCGTGCAGCCACCGGCTCGCGCTCACGCGGCCGTCACGTCCTGCCGGACGATTTTGCTCCGAGGTCAGCTCCTCGCCTGCCGTCATCGCGTCGTATGATGCCTCCGGGGACTGCTTGAGTAACTCAGAAGACTTAACTCGGACGTTCACTTGGGGGAGATTCTAGTCCCCGTCTCGGGGGTCGAAAAGAGCTCGTCGGGAAATTTTGCCCGGATCGGGGAAATTCTCCCCGGCGAATCCCAAACGCCTCCGCCCCAGTGGCAGAAAACGCAACTGCGGATTGGTGGATCAAGCGATTCCGTCCCGTCGCGCGGTTTCTGACCATCACTCATCGGACCAACCTCCTCGGCCCCTTGAAGTCGTCTCTCGGAACGCGGGAACTTCGTCCCGATTTTTCCCGCCGACCGAGGGCGTCATCGGCCGATCACGCAGAGGGCCGCCACCGCCACCGCCGCCGTTTCGATCCGCAAGATCGGCCCGCCTAACGAGATCACGCGCCATCCCGCCCCGATCCCCGCAGCCAATTCTTCCGGCGACCAACCCCCTTCCGGTCCAATCGCCACGGTCACCCGTTCGGTGGCCGCGATCGTCGGTCGCCACTCACCCCATGGCAACCCCGTCGGGTCGGCCATGAGCTTGAGTCCGCCGCTCTCCGCTTGGACCGAGTACGCCGACCAGTCCTGAACGGGTTCGATTTCCATCACCGTATTGCGCCGCGATTGCTTGCACGCGGCGAGCACGATCTGCCGCAGCCGGTCCAGTTTCCCCGCGCGGGGGTCGACGGTCGACCGCATCGTCCGTATCGGCACCAGCCGCGCGACACCGAGTTCGGTCCCCTTTTCGACCAGCCAGTCGACCCGCTCCCCTTTGGGGAGCGCGACCGCCCAGGTGACGTGCGGCAAGAGGGGCGGATCGGTCGTCACCTCGTCGACTCGCACGCGGACGGCGCGCTTGTCGAGCGAAACCACCTCCGCTCGTCCGACGGATCCCGCGCCGTCGAAGATCTCCAGCGCCGCCCCCGTCGTCAGTCGCAAGACGTGCCGCAAATGATGAGCTTCACTCTCGGCGAGCTCGCGCACACCCGGGACCAGCGGCGGTTCCAACCAAAAGCGGGGCAACATCGAAGTCATCCCGTAGGGCAGGCTCCCGCCTGCCGCCGAGGTTCACCAAGCGTGCATCAGGAATCTTTGGCAGGCGGGAGCCTGCCCTACTAATGTTGCTCTCCGATCACTCGCCGGGAATCTCCGGGAGGCGGGTGCCTGCCCGACCCCTCGCTACGACAACAACTGTTGCAGATCTTCCGCCGTCAGATTCTGCAGCAGCGAACCGTCCTGTTCGAGGATCGCGTCGGCGAGCTCGCGCTTCACCTGCTGCAATTCGGCGATCTTCTCCTCGACCGTGTTCTTGCAGATCAGCCGGTACGCGAAGACCGGCCGCGTCTGGCCGACGCGATGAGCGCGGTCGATCGCCTGAGTCTCCACCGCCGGGTTCCACCAGGGATCGAGGATGAAGACGTAATCGGCGGCGGTGAGGTTGAGCCCCAACCCCCCCGCCTTCAGGCTGATCAGGAAGACGCCGCACTCGGGATCGGTCTGGAACCGCTCAACCCGTTCCTTGCGGTCGCGGGTCTGGCCGTCGAGATACTCGTAGACGATTCCCTGCTTGTCGAGATGCTGCCGCACGATCGCCAGCATGCTGGTGAACTGCGAGAAGACGAGAGTTTTGTGACCCTCGTCGAGCAGTTCCTGCAACTGCGGGCACAACGCGTCGAGTTTCGCCGACGAATCCTCGGGATTCCCCTTGTGCAAGAGCGCGGGATGGCACGCCGCCTGCCGCAATCGCAGCAGCGCCTCGAGGACATGCATCCGCGTTTTGGCGATCCCCTGTTCGTCGATCATCCCCAGCAGCGAGTCGCGGTAATGATCGCGCAGCTCGTTGTAGAGCCGTTCCTGTTCGGGGCCCATCTCGCAGTGAATCGTCTGTTCGAGCTTTTCCGGCAGCTCGCTGGCGACGCTTTGCTTGGTCCGGCGAAGGATCAGCGGCCGCAAACCCTCGGCGAGAATCCGCCGCGTCTCCTTATCGGTCGGATCGGCGGCGTGAATGCGGAAGGTGGAGTTGCGACCGAGCATGCCGGGATTCAGGAACTCGAAGATCGAGCAGAGATCCCCCAAATGGTTTTCGATCGGGGTGCCGCTAAGGGCCATCCGATGCCGCGATTTGAGGAGCCGCACCGCCTTGGCGACCTGCGACCCGGAATTCTTGATCGCCTGCGCCTCGTCGAGCACGACGTAGTCGAACTCATACTCCTTGAGCTGGACCACGTCGCGGCGGAGGGTGCCGTAGGTCGTCAGGACCAGATCCTGCTCGTCGAGGACGTCGCGGAGTTTCGCGCGGTCGAGTCCGGCGTATTCCATGACCGAAAGTTCCGGCGTGAAGCGCTCGCACTCCTGCCGCCAGTTGAACATCAGCGATTTGGGAACCACGACCAGCGACGGCAGCTTCTTCGGTCGCCGCTTCTTCCGGAGATTGAAGAACGCGAGCATCTGGATCGTCTTGCCGAGACCCATGTCGTCGGCCAGACAGCCGCCGAAATGGAAGTCCTCCAGGAACTGCAACCAGCCGAGACCTTCGCGCTGGTAGGTCCGCAATTCGCCGTGGAAGGTCGCCCCTTCCTCGACGGCTTTCACGCCGCTGAAATCGGCGAGCTTGTTTCGCAACTCCTGAAACTTCGCGTCGTAGTCGACGGAAGGCTGCGTCGAGAGGAGCGCGTCGAGGAGTCCCACCTGGACGTTGGAAAACCGCAGATGGTCGTCTTCGGCGGTCCCCAGCCCCGCGAGCAACCCGTACCGCCGCAGCCATTCTTCGGGGAGGATCCCCAGCGAGCCGTCGTCGAGAATGATCGTCCCGTCGCCCCGCGCGAGCGCGGCCAGGAGTTCGGGAAACGTGACTCGGCCGCCGTCGAAATCGATGTCGGCGTGCAGCTCGAACCAGTCGATGCCCGAGCGGACCTGGAACTGAATATCGAGGGGCTGACGGACCCGTTTGCCATCGGCGCGGACCTGCCAGTTCTGGTTCATCAGCGACCGGACGGCGGGGCCCAGGTCGCGCGAGACGATCTCGACGTCGTGCGGGCCGCGCTTCTGATCGATCAGCCGCCGGAACCCCGCGTCCTGCAGTTGGTTCCAGTAGTCGGCTTCAAGCTCCCGATGCCGCACCAGACAACGGCTCGCCGCGCGCTGGACGATGGCCCACTGCCCGCTGCTGCCGCGAACGCTTGCGCCGTCGTAGTCGAAGAGGACTTCCCCCTTCAGTCGATCATGTTGCCACCGCGATTTGGCCGGGGGATGAACCACCAACACCGGTTTGGGTTCGAGGACCACCTCTTCGAGCTTCAACTCCTCGGGGAGATTGAGCCGCGGCAACACGGGCATATCCAGGAGCCGATCGACGAGATCGTGTTCCTCGCCCAGCGGCACCTCCAGTCCGTTCCCCTGGCGCAACAGCTTGACCCAGGCGAAGGCGTCGAAGTCATTCACAAGGGCGATCGCCTGCGCGGTCACGAACAGTCCGCCGGGGACGAGCAGTACGGGCTGTTTGAGGGGGATCGAGGCGTCGTCGCGGATCAGCGAACCCCGCAGCCGCCAGGTATTCGCGGCGGTGTCTTGCTCGACCGTCAGGCAGAGTTCCCAGGGGCCGCCTTCGTCCCATTCCAGGATGTCGGTCACCCGTTCCTCACTGTCGGCAAGCCGCAGCCGGCCCGTCGCGGCGATCGCGGGGAGCAGCAACTGACACAGGTCGAACGGCACCCGATAGCGGTGGACCGCCGCCCAGGTTTCCCCCGCCTGCGGCGCCCAGTTGCTGCGATCGGGGGTTCCGCCGATCAGGTGCGCGAGGATCCGCCGATCTTCGTCGTCATCGATCTCGTCGAACTTCCCCGGCTTGAGCTTCAGCGGCTTGAGCTTCCCCCACTCGCCGTTGGCGCGGCGTTGCCGCTGCGACGTCTGCACGATCAGCGTCCCCGCGTCTTCGCTGGCGGCGGCGTCGATCTCGTAGAAAATCTGCCGCTCTTTTCCGGCGGCGGCGTTCGCGGCGTCGGTTTCCTGCATCGACCGCCGCAATTCCAGCAGGCGATTCTCCCACTCCCGTTGCGTGGTCGTTGTGGGAGCCGGAGCGGCTTCCGTCGTAGTGACGCGCAGCTTTCGCGACGTCACCCGCGGCAGTTCGGCCACCGCCACGTCATCGGCGTCCCAGCCTTCTTCCAGCGAGAAGTCGAGCGGTTCCTCCTCCACGACGAACGGGGGAAAGAACCCCGGCTTCACCCCCCCGGAGATGTAATTCCCCGCATCGGCGGCCAGAACCGTCGCCCAGACGTGCTTGCAGTGGATGTTGCCCCCGTTGGCGGCGGCGGCCATGCCACAGTTGCACGCCAATTTCAGGGTGTTCTCATGCCGGCTGAGTTGGGTCTGATACTCGACGCCGTCGCGGACCACCGCGAACAGATTGTCGGCGGTCACCCGCGTCACGGCGACGCGTTCCGCCTGAACATACGCCGCGCCGCGGAACTTCACGTCACCGCGAAACCGACTCTCCAACAACTCCGCCAACGTCATCGACGAATCCTGTCCTGATCACCCGCCACCCGCCGGAACCCCGTGGTTCACCGGCTTGGATGACTGGACCGCCCCTCGAGTCGTCCCGGACTCGACGCGCCGCGGCGCAGCCCATAAAGGTAATCGATCCCGTCGCGTATTGCCTACCCTGCTTCGCGGGGATTCACCGATTTGCGCGAACGCCCCGTTCGCGGCCATCGGTAAAGTCGCATGCGGTCGGGACACGGTGGTGACATGGTCCCGCAAGCCACCGATCACGACAGCGCGTGACGGTCCTGCCATTCCTCCAGCGTCATGATGACTTCGCGCGCCTGGCTGCCGTTGTAGGTGCCGACGACGCCGTCCTCCGCCATCCAGTCGATCATCCGCGCGCCGCGGCCATAGCCCACCCCGAGCGCCCGTTGCAGCAACGAGACGCTGCCCCGTCCTTCGCGGATCACCACCTCCACCGCCTGGTCGTACAGGTCGTCCCGCTCGCGGGCTTCGCCCCCCTTCTCTTTGGCGGCGTTCGCCTTCGCGGCGGCGGTCGTCACCTGGACGATCTCCTGGCTGTACTGCGGCGGCTGATCGGCGAACGCTTCGATCACGCGGTTCACTTCGTCATCACTGACGAACGAGCCTTGCGCCCGAAAGAGGTTGCTGGTCCCCGGCGCCAGATACAACAAGTCGCCGTTCCCCAGCAGCTTTTCCGCCCCCTGCTCATCAAGGACGACGCGACTGTCCATCCGGCTCGACACCTGAAACGCGATTCGCGCCGGCAGGTTCGACTTGATCAACCCGGTGATGACGTCGACCGTCGGTTTCTGCGTCGCCAGGACCAGATGGATCCCCACCGCCCGCGATTTCTGCGCCAGCCGAATGATGAACCCTTCGACATCTTTACCCGACGTCATGATCATGTCGGCCATTTCGTCGGCGATGATCACGATGAACGGCATCGATTCGGGAATCGACTCCGCCTCCTCCGAGTCGGGATCGATCCCCAATCGTTCCAAGACTTTCGCCTTGCCGAGCTTGTTGTACGAATCGAGATGCCGGACCCCGACCTTGGCGAGCAGGTCGTAGCGTTCCTCCATCTTGTCGACGGCCCAGCCGAGGACCGCCTCCGCCTTCTTCATGTCGGTGATCACCGGATGCATGAGATGCGGAATCCGCATGTACGGACTCAGCTCGACCATCTTCGGGTCGATCATCAGCATCTTCACCTGCTGCGGCGAACGGGTCATCAGCAGCGACAGAATCAGCGTATTCAGGCAGACGCTTTTCCCGGTCCCCGTCCGACCGGCGATCAACAGGTGGGGCATCTTCGCCAGATCGACCGTCAACGGCTGACCGCGGACGTCCTTGCCGAGGAAAATCGGCAACCGCTTGTCTTCGAGATCTTTCCGACAGCTTTCGATCAGCTCGCGGAGCCGGACCATCACCCGCACGTCGTTGGGGACTTCCACCCCGACGGTGTTCTTGCCGGGAATCGGCGCGACGACGCGGACCGACGGGACCCGCAAGGCAATCGCGAGGTCATCGGCGAGACTGGTCACCTTCGAGAGTCGCAGACCGGGCTCGAGCTCCAGTTCGTACTGCGTGACGACGGGGCCGGTGTCGATCTCGACCACCTTCACATTGAGGTGAAACTGCTGAAAGGTCCGCTCGAGCGTCTCCGCCGCGATTTGCGCCTTCTGCGCGAGGAGCTCGTACGGGAACTCTTCCGCGCCGTCCAAGAGCTCGATGCTCGGGAGGGTGTAACCGACCGGTTCCTCGTCATCCGCCGAGACCAACGTCAGTTGCGGCTGGCCCGACACGGGGGGATTGACCTTGATCGGCTCCTTCGGCGTCGATGGCAAGGGGTCGGGATGCCGGATAGGAATCGGCGCGGGAACCTCAGGCAACGTCAACTCGTCCTCGGACGGCCCGTTCGCCTCAACCACCGGCAGCGTGGTGATCACGGCCGCGGGAGGTTTGATCGAAGTGATCGGACGCGGCGGCGTCGCCGCAGGTTCCATGATCGCCGGTTGGTCCTTGGTCGGTGACGGCTCGAGCGCGGCGATCTCCGCTACGCTGCGCCGGAACGCCAAGCGGTCCCACATCGTCAGCGGCAAGAGACAGACCTTCGCGGCGGTGTGAAACAGCCGCAGTTCGTTCGCCAACACGAGTCCCGCGAAGCCCACCGTGACAATCACGATCGCGATCCCCTGGGGTTCAAAATGGCGTTCCAGGAGAATGCTTCCCCACGCTCCGACATAGCCGCCGTTGCCGACCGGCGGCGCCGCGCCAAACAGGGGCGGCCCCAACTGCGCGGCGACTACGATCGCCCCCAGCACCATGCCGCCGCCGAGCGCCCGCAAGAGACCATCCTCGGTCCCTTCCCGCGAGAAAAGCCGCAAGTCCCACAGCGCGAGGAGTAGCGGCACGGCGTACGCGCCGACTCCCAACGTGGTCAACAGGTGATGCGTCAGCTTGGCCCCGGCGACTCCGCCGATATTGCGGACTTCACCCCGCGCCGGATAGACCGACGCGGCCGGAGGATCGGCGGGATCGTAGCTGATCAGGCACAGTCCCAAGTAGACCGTTGCCGCCAGCACGACCAGCGCGAGCACATCGGTGCGCAGCCGTCGATAGTCGACCATGTCCGCCACGAGATCAGGCGCCTTACGGATCGCGGGCGCTCCGCGCTTGGCCGGCATCCCACGATGCGACCCGCGCGGCGCACCTTCCACGCCGAAGGGTTGCCTGCCACGAAACTGCCGACGTGCAGCGACACGTCGAACCCCCGCCCGGACGAACCGGTCCGAGACCGGGGGCTATGGGAACCTACCACCTGCCCGGTCACACGTAGCCGAAAGGCGACACGGCATGATGACTTTTCGCCACGGACGCTCAGGGCGAGGCATGTGATGCCGGTGGCGACGACGATAACGATTCCACAGGCGAAGCGAAGGGCCCTGAAGAAACTTGCCGGGATCGAATCGGCGGATCAGGTCCGACGGTTGCCGCGTTGCAAAACGTCGGATTCAGCCGCCGACGGCGGTCCAATGCGCCCCGATCCATCGCAGCAACTCTTGCGCGACGTGCCCTTTGGAACCGGCGAACCGGGCGACGGTGGTCCCGGTGGTGGTGATCACTTCCACGCTGTTGTCGGTCGCTCCGATCGCCGTCGGCCGGTTGAGCACGATCGCGTCGCAGTTCTTCTCTTTCAGTTTCCGCAAGGCGTTGACGTGGGCGTACTCCTCCGATTCGAGGGCGAAACCCATGATCCAGCGGTTCCCCTTCTTCCGTCCCAACTCCGCGAGGACGTCGGCGGTTTCGACCAGTTCCAACTCGAGCGAGACGCCGGTCTTCGCGAGTTTGCCCGGAAACCGCGTTCGCGGCCGGTAGTCGCATACCGCGGCGGTCGCGATCACGCCGTCACATTCCGGCCAGACGGCGTCACACGCCGCGAGCAGTTCTTCGGTCGTCTCGACCTGTCGCACCTCCGCCCCCGCCGGGGGTGCCAGCGCAACGGGTCCGGTAATCAGCACGACCTGATGTCCCGCCGCGAGCGCCGCCTCCGCCAAGGCATACCCCATCCGTCCACTGCTCGCGTTCGAGAGATAGCGGACATCGTCGAGATATTCGCGGGTCGGCCCCGCCGTGATCAGCATCCGCATAAGACCCGCTTCATTCAGGCACGACGACTCGTCGCCAACCGTGCGACAAAGGCGACATGTTCCTCGTGGGCGAGTCCTTGCCGCAAGGTCGTAAGACCCCGTGCGCCATCCTGCGTCAGGACCGCGTCGACATCGATCCATAATCCGGGAAAGGCCTGCGAACGGATCACGCGATCGCCGGGGAGTGTGTGCTGTCGACCCGCGGCCAAGTCTAACCAGACGATTTCGCGGGTCGCCGGCAAGACGACGACATATTCCCGCACGCCGTAGCGCTGGTAGTCGACTCGTTTGGCATGCAGCTCGAGACTCCACGAAGAGACGGCAATCTCGACCAGGAGTTCCGGCGGTCCGGCGACGTAATCGTCCGCGGTGGTCGTCGATTGCCCGCCGAATTCGGGCAGGATCCGCAGATACAGATCGGGTTGCGGCTCGCTGTCGTCCCCCAGCAGCAGGCTGGCGTTGTCGCCAGATTCCGTCCCGGGGGTCGCTGCGAAATACTCAAAGAGCAATCCGCTCATGAATGCGTGGTGGATCCCGTGAGAGTGGCGTAATGGTGATGGCAAGTAAACCACTCCTCCCACCAATTCCGCCTGAAATCCCGGCGGGGCCTGTTCGTAGAGTCGATGAAACTCGGCGCGCGTCAATTGCGCGCCGTTCTCCAACTGCGGGCGATCGGTTTCGAGCGCGACCGGCGAATCCAGCGTGGTCGACATGATCAATTCCCGACCACGGCAGGTGGTCACGTTGGTCAAAGAGCGGGGGGAGGTCACTCCCCCCGGTGATGAGTTAGCGGCGTTCGACCAAGTCACCGGTGGGACTGATGTCCCACCGCTCCTGGTTTACTCACGAGTCTACCGCTCGGAACAGGGGATCACGAGACGAACTACTGAGGGCTCGGTCACGGGTTGCGCAGATACCCCGGCAAGGCGGCGAGAATTTCCGCCGGTTCCGCCATGCGACCCGGCCCGATCTGGCCGCAACTCAGCCAGCCGTCGCCGGGGTCGAGGAGGATCCGGCCATCCTCGCGGAGTTGTCGCACGTTTCGCTGGACGGCGGGTTTGGCCCACATGTCGGCGTTCATCGCCGGGGCGAGCACCACCGGGCAGGTCGCGACCAGCAGCATCGTCGCGAGGAGTTCTCCCGCCAGCCCATGGGCCGCTTGGGCGAGGAAATCGGCGGTCGCCGGTGCGACGACGATCAGCTCAGCCCGCTGGGCCAAGCCGATGTGCTCGCCGCGATAATGCTCGACCGGGGCGAACGAAGAGCAATAGACCGGTCGGTTAGTCAGCGCCTGAAAGGTCGTCGCGCCGACGAATTCCTCCGCGGCGCGCGTCATCACTACGGTGACATGGGCCCCCGCCTGCATCAGCTTGCTGCAGAGGTCGGCTCCCTTGTACGCCGCCACCCCTCCGGTGACACCCAGCACGATTTCGCGACCGGCGAGCGTCGTCATGGGAGGGGGCTCTGGGCCGTGGAA
>CAYRVS010000133.1:0-11321 GCA_964427725.1 uncultured Planctomycetaceae bacterium
GTCAGGATCCGAGCCCGGTCGACGAAAAACACGTCACGACGCTCGTCACGCCGCGGGGCGCGCTTCCCATCGCTTCCCAGGATGGGAGCGATCCTACCACGCGCACCGCTCCATTGCCGAGTTATTCGCCGACCGCGGAAGTGACGTTCATCTCGCAGCCGGCGGCCGACTCCGACTCGGAAACCTTGGACAGCGATGGCTCGGGTCGGCTTGTGAGCAAGTCGTCCGGGTCGGTCGAACCGGGCGGGTCGATCGGGCGGTTCAAGCTCGATCGGCTGTTGGGACAAGGGGCGTTCGGCGCGGTGTATCTCGCGCGTGATCCGCACCTCGACCGCGAGATCGCCATCAAGCTCGCGCGCTCCGGCCTGCTGGCCCGTAAATCCGACGTCCGTCGGTTTCAGACGGAGGCGAAATCGGCGGCGAAACTGCGGCACCCCCACATCGTGCCGGTCTACGAGTATGGTCAGGTGGAGGGGCTGAATTACATCGCCTATCAGTTCATTGATGGGCGGACGCTGAAACAAAAGCTTAAGGCGGAAAAACGCCTCCCGCCTGCCGAAGCGGTGATGATCATCCGCAAGTTGGCTAGGGCGCTGGCCTATGCCCATGAGCTGGGGATCGTGCATCGCGACATCAAGCCCGACAATATTCTCCTCGATCAGGCCGGGGAACCCCACGTCGCCGACTTCGGCCTGGCGCGCCGCGAGGAAGCGGCCGATGGTCCGACGATCGACGGGACGGTCGTGGGGACGCCGGCGTACATGTCCCCCGAACAGGCGAGCGGCCACGGGTCCGAAGCGGATGGTCGGTCCGACGTCTGGAGCCTGGGGGTCATGCTGTCGGAACTGCTGACGGGAGTCCGTCCGTTCGATGGTCCGATCATGGAGGTCTTGCAGGCGGTCCGGACGAAGGAACCGAGGACCATCCGTCAGCTTGATCCGTCGCTGCCAAAAGACCTGGAAACGATTGTCGTCAAGGCCTTGACCAAGCCCATCGCCGAACGACTTCCCTCGGCGACCTATCTGGCCGAGGAACTCGAGCGATGGGAACGCGGGGAACCGATTCTCTCGCGACCGATCGGCGTCTTCGCGCGAACCGGCCGTTGGATGCGGCGGAATCCCCAAATCGCCGGTCTGCTGGGGACGATCGGCGTGGTGATGATGATGGGGGTGCTGGTCTCGAGTTACTTCGCGATCGAAGCCCGCAAACAGACGAATCTAATGCGGCAAGCGCAACGCGATCGCGAACAGGCCCAAATCCAGGCGATCTCGACGGCGGAACCCGGCGCGTTCAACGCCCTTATCGCGAATCTCGACGCCACGGAATCGACCGTGGTGGAGACCCTCAGGCGCCAATTGGTCACATCGGGCGAGAACCACGGACAACGACTGAGAAATCTGCTGGCGTGCCTCGCGCTGGCCCAAGATGCGCCGGAACGGGATGCCTGGTGGCGGGAGGTGCACGACCGGCTCGAATCAGCCGCCGCGCCCGAGGTCGTGATGATCGCCCGGACTTTGCAACCGCGGCGTGAGACCTACGCCGTCGACCTGTGGACCGACCTCGAAACCGCCGGTCGTTCGGCGGCGAAGCGGTTCCGCGCGGCGACGATTCTCGCGGCGTGGCAGGTCGAAGCACCTCGCTGGGAGGCCGTCGCGCCGCTGGTCGCGGCCGAGCTGACCGCCCGCGCGCCGCTGGAACTCCCCGAATGGTTGCGGCTGGTCGAGCCCGCTCGCGACGCCCTGGCACCCGAACTGCGCCGGTTGTTCGTCGCGTCGAAAGCTCCCGATCAACGACGGATCGCCGCGGAGGTCTTGGGACGGTTGTATCAGGATCAGCCGGCGGTGTTGGTGGGGTTGATGGCCGACGCCGACGTGCGGCAATTTCCGGGTCTGACGGCGGGGCTGACCCCCACGCCGGAATTGCAGGCGGAACTGCAACGACAACTGGCGCGCTGCGAACCGATTCACAACACCCTCCCCGCGCAGCGACCCGCGGCGGCCCGCCGGCAGGCCAACCTGCTGCTCGCCGCGTTGGAACTCGAAACTCCGGACGTGGTGTCGGAATTGATCCGCCTCGATGCGGGCGACGTCCGTCGGGAATGGACGCAGCGCGCGGAGTCGGTGGGGCTGCCGCCGGAACGGCTCATGCGATTGGTCGCCGAAGTCGATGACCCGCGGCTTCGCGCGGCGGCCTGCCTGGCCTTGGGCCGTTATGAACCATCGCAACTCCCGCCGGCGAGCCTGCCGCCGTTCCGCGAGCAATTGGCGACGCGGTTGCATACCGATCCCGATCCGGGCGTGCATGCGGCGATCGACTGGTTGACGCGGCAGTGGGGCCAGCTCGTTCCGGCTACGCCCCCGGGCACGCTGAAATTGTCCGGTGATCGCGGCTGGTTGACGACGGACACCGGCGAAACCTTGACCGTCTTCGTCGGGCCGCGGGAATTCCTCATGGGATCACCCGACAACGAGCCGTTCCATTCCGCCTTCGAGCGGTCGCATCGGCGGCGGATTCCTTGGCACTTTGCGATCGGAGCGCGCGAGGTTTCCATCACGGAGTACCAACGCTTCGATCCGGAGCATGAACACAATGCCGACGTCGCGCCCGAGGCGACCTGCCCGGTCAACGACGTCACCTGGTGGGACGCCGTGAGGTACTGCCGATGGCTCAGCGAGCGGGCGGGCTTCGCCGAAGACGAGATGGTCTATCCGCCGCTCGAGCAGATCGGCCCCATGATGGTCCTTCCGGACCAATGGTGGCTGCGGCGCGGTTATCGGCTGCCGACCTCGGCCGAATGGGAGCATTTTTGCCGCGGTGGGGAACCAAGCAGCCGGTCGTCGGGTGAGGGCGTCGACGATCTCGACCAATACGCGTGGTACGCGGCGAACTCCCGCCGAAGAAGCTGGCCGACCGGCCGGCTCGCCCCGAATCCGCTGGGGGGGTTCGATCTGCACGGCAACGTGATGGAGTGGTGCGCCGATTGGTACTTCGATGATTACCCCAAGCCCGACGCCGACGGCCGCGTCATCGACCTCACCGACACGCGGAAAGGGATCTACCGCGAAGTCCGCGGCGGGAGCTATGAGAACGACCTCGAGCTGATCCGCACCGCCGATCGGGATTACGATCTCCCGGCGAATTCGAGTTATGTCATCGGATTCCGGATCGCGCGGACGCTAAGCGACCAAGAGCTCAACGCCGCCCGCGCGGCGATGCCGTGATGACGGTTCGCGCGAGGGCTGTCCAACCATCGCCGCGGCAGGTATGCCGTCAGGTTCAACGCCGTGCCAGGTATTCCTGAAGCGCCGCTTGCCACGGTCGCAACGACAAGCCCGTCGCCGACTCGTAGCGACCGCAGTCCAGGACGCTGTAGACGGGGCGACGGGCCGGGGCCCCGAACTCCGCCGAGGTGATCGGCAGCAACCGGGGATGGAGGTCGGCGAGGCGGAAGATTTCAGCGGCGAAGTCATGCCACGTCGTCGCGCCGGCGTTGGTGACGTGGTATAAGCCGTACGCTTCGGTCTGGATCAGCGCGACAATCGCCGCCGCGAGATCGGCCGTGCTGGTCGGGGTGCAGTGTTGATCATGCACCACCCTCAATTCGGGGCGTTCGGTCGCCAGCCGGAGCATGGTCTCGACGAAGTTGCCCTTCCCGCGCGTCGGCCGCGGTCCGTACAGGCCGCAGGTCCGGACGACCCAATGTCGCGGGGCGATCGCCCGGACGAACTGCTCTCCCGCGAGTTTGCTCGTACCGTAGGCGCTGATCGGTCCGGGAGGATCGTCCGTCGTCCACGGGACTCGTCGGGTGGCGTCCAACCCGAAGACGAAGTCGGTGCTGACGTGGAGCAGCGGGACCTCCCGCGCGGCACACCACTGGGCGATGAACCGGGGTCCGAAGGCGTTGATCGCGAACGCGCGCTCCGGTTCGGCTTCCGCCGCATCGACCAAGTTGTATGCGGCGCAGTTGATCACGCACCGGGGCGTTGCGGCCTCCAAGGTCGCGGCGATCGAATCTCGCAACGTCACGTCGAGCTGGGCATGGGTCAAACCGCACGCGTCCGCTCCCAAGAGCCTGACGAGATCGGTCCCCAGTTGCCCCGCCGCGCCCACCACCACCACGCGCCCCGTCACTTGGTGATCCTTCAAGGGTCCGTCGTGAAAACGAAAAGGGACCGGGAGTTGATGGGCTCCCGGTCCGCTCGATCAGCATCTGGTCATTCGCGAATCGCTCACTTTCGCGAGACCGACTTGGCCTGCCGCAACGCGGCGAGGTAATCGGTCGCGATGTGAATCACTTCCTTGTTGTAAGGCGTGTCTGCGAAGATCGGCTGATCTTCGGGCTTCGTCTCCTGCTCTTCCTCCGCCTTGGCGACTTCCTCGGCGGCCTTGTCGGCTTCGCGTTCCTGGCGGAGTTGCTCCTCGTTCAGCGAGACCGACTTGCGGTTCTTGCGTTCCAGGTAGCGGGTGATGTCCTGCTGGACTTCGGCGAACTTGGGTTCGGCGGCGATCCGTTGCTGGCTCGAGGTCTTGAGCGTGCCGACGATCCCCGGAGTGACCATGTCGTAGATGATGTGCTGGGCGGGAGCGACCTTGTCAAAGGCCAAGGCGTTCTCCATGAACGACTCGCCCAGGTCCATGTGGTCGATCAGCGACGGCAGGACGATGTCCGACTGGACCCCTTCGTTCTGCGTGCTGTCGCCGTTGACGCGATAGAACTGATTGATCGTCAGCTTCAAAGCGCCGCGGTTTTGCCGATTGCCGAGCAACCCGAAGAGTTGGCTGGCGACGGGCATGACGTTCTGCACGGTCCCCTTGCCGTGGGTGGTGGTGTCCCCCACCACGATTCCCCGGCGATAGTCCTTGATCGCAGCGGCGAAGATTTCCGACGCCGACGCCGACAGCCGATTGCACAAGACGATCACCGGGCCGTCGTAAGTCAGGCCGGCTTCGGTGTCGTCGTGGCTCTTGACCTTGCCGTTCGGCTCCTTCACCTGCACCACGGGGCCTTGGTCGATGAACAGGCCCGAGACTTCGATCGCTTCGCTCAACGCGCCCCCGCCGTTCATGCGGAGATCGACCACGACGGCGTCGACGCCCCCTTTGTTGCGGAAATCGGAGAGGACCGCCGCGACGTCCCGCGCCGTGCTCTTGAAGTTCTCGACCCCATCCTGCGCCCCGCCGAAATCGCGGTAGAACGAGGGGATGTTGATCACGCCGATCTTCCCGGCCAAGCCCGGGACCCACTTCGCGGCGTCGATGATCTCCCCCTTCACCTCGGAGGATTTCAGCTCGATCTTCTGCCGCGTCAGGACCAACTCATACGTTTCGCCCGATTCCGGCACGACGCGCAGATGAACCCGCGTGTTCCCCGGACCGCGGATCAGCCGGACGACCTTGCTCAGCTTCATCTCGACGATGTCGACCCAGTCGCCGTCCTCCTGCTTCACCGCGGTGATCTTGTCCTTCACCTTCAGGCGGCCATCCTTCTCGGCGGCTCCGCCGGAGACGACCTGCGCGACGGTGGTGTACCCGTCTTCCGACCGCAGCGCCGCGCCGATCCCTTCCAGACTCAACCGCATCTGGATGTTGAAATCATCGAGCGTGTTGGGCGACATGTAACTAGAGTGGGGATCGAAGCAGTGGGCCATCGACGAGAGGTACATTTCCAGGACTTCGATGTCCTCGGTTTCATGGGCCATCCGCTTGACCGTGTCGTACCGCTTATGGAGCCGTTTGGCCGCCTCGGCGGGTTCGACCTTGTCGAGCTTCAGCGTCAACAGGTCGAACTTGACCCGCTTCCGCCAGCGTTCGTCGAGTTCCGCGGAATTCGCCGCCCAGACGATCGCGTCCCCATCGACGGTGAGCGATTCATCGAGCGTGAAGTCGTGCGGCGCATCGACCATCGCATGGGCGACCTTCATCCGCTCGTCGAGCCGTTGCAGATAGCGGTTAAAGACCATCCGGGCGAAGGCGACATCCCCCTGCTTGATCAGGTCGTCGAGGTGATCGCGGAACTTGTTGAATTCGTCGATGTCGGCTTGCAGGAAGTACTGCTTTTGGGGATCGAGATCCTTCAGCAACCGCTTCACCAGCTTTTGCGAGATCGCATCGTCAATCTGCTTTTGGCTGATATGGTTCTTGGCGATCATTTCCGAGACCGCCTTCGCGATCGACTGCTCCGACGTCCCTCCCGGATTCGCGAGTTGTTGGGCTCCGATGGTCGACGCCACCAGGAAGACCACCGCCACCGCCAAGCCGACGGTGGCACGAGAAGGGGGACTGATTCGCATGGAAGCGTCATCCGTGAAAAACGTCGGAAAGGAGCGTCAACGTCGGGGGAGTCGCGTCGATGAGGATCGCCACCCCATCAGTTGAGCTTATCGGATGCCCCGAAACGTGGCAAGACGCATTGCCTACGAGGACTTACGTGGATTTCACCGGTCGGTGTTGGAAGATTTTCCGGTCATTTTCCCCGTTCCGACGGTGCGTCACTCCCAGTCCTCCTGCCATGCGAAATACCCGGTGTAGAACTCGTGGCAGGTACGTGACCGGTCGGCCACCCAAGTCAGCGGCGCGTAGCAAGCCGCGAGCACCGCCGGCCATAACGGAGTATGGTCGAACAGGCAAAGCCGAGCGATCAGCCAGGAGGGGAGCGGGCTGAGGGCATACAGCAGCCCCGCCATCAAGCCCAGCAGCACCATGATCCCAGCGGTCGGACCGGCGGTCTTTGTCAGCTTCCAGAACACCCCTTCCACGAGGTCATCGAGCCACCCCACGGGGGGGCAGCCCCATTCCACCAGCGACCATGGACGGGCATAGAGCGCCATGGCCGCATCGACCTGGCCTGTCCATGCCGTTGGAGTCGACCGGGCCAAGACCCGGCCCCAGCCGAGGGAACAAGGATAGCTCAGCAGCAGGACCACCACGAACAGCCCGATCCGGCGTCGCCACCAGCGTTCCGCTCGATCAAGCGCCCCCAATTCGCCATAACTGCACAATCGATATGAAGCGGGAGGGACCCACACGACCGCCCGGTAGGCCCCCTTCGGCAACGTCGGATTGCGCGGACGCGGCCAAGGCGCGGCAGACGAGCGCGGCACGAAATCCATCGAATTGACTCTCATCGAGAACCGCGAGTCGGGGAATGTCGCGGGGAGGCTGCCCGCTCGAACGTAACGCGCCGCCCGCCATCCGCCAACGGTTTTTCGGACCTGCGAAGCATGCCGACCATCATGAACTGGTGAGGCCGGGCGGGACCGCGTAGATTGACGCGACGCCTTGCGATTCACACCTCACGCCGTGGGAGTCTCTTCATGTCGACTGATCGTCGCTCGTTCCTGGCTTCATCCGCCGTCACCTGCGCGGCCGGTCTCCTCGGCCCGGGCGTATGGGCCGCCGAGGGCGAGAAAAAAAAAGTCGGGCAGACGCCCCACACCAAGTTCGCCGTCAACGTCGAGATGTGGTGGACGAAGCTGCCGTTCATGGAACGCGTCAAACAGACGGCCGAGTTGGGCTTCCCGGCGATCGAGTTTTGGCCGCTGGGGGGGAAAGACCTGCCCGCCCTCGCGAGGTTAACCCAGGAGTTGGGGATCGAGATCGCCCAGTTCACCGCATGGGGTTTCAAGCCCGGACTCAACGAGCCGAAGAACCATCCCGCCTTCGTGCAGGCGATTCACGAAGCGATCGCGGCGGCGAAAATCCTGCGCTGCAAGAAGGCGACCGTCGTCGCCGGGGATGACGTCCCCGGCATGACGCAAGCCGAGATGCACGCGAACGTGGTTACCGCGCTCAAGAGCGTGGCCAAGCTCGTCGAGGACGCCGACCTGATGTTGATCCTCGAGCCGATGAACATTCGCGTCGATCACAAGGGCCATTGCCTGTATGGCAGCGCCCCGTCGATCGCGATCTGCAACGCCGTCGGCTCGTCGCACGTGAAGCTCAACTGGGACTTGTACCACATGCACATCACGGAGGGGGATCTCTGCGGCCATCTGCGCGAAGGGATGGAGGCCAAGCAGATCGGCTACCTGCAACTGGCCGATCATCCCGGCCGGAATGAACCGGGAACCGGCGAGATTCATTACAACCGGGTGCTGAAGGAAGCCTACGACTTAGGCTACCGCGACTACGTGGGTCTCGAATGCCGCCCAACCGACGAGTTGATCGCCGCCGAGCGCGTCGCGGCCGCCGACGTCTGGTAAGCGCGGTGTGGCATGAGCGGGGGGACGTCAGTCCCCCCGGTGATGCTCAACCCGGCTCGATATCCCGTCACCGGGGGGAGTGACCTCCCCCCGCTCTTAACTGGCTGATGTCGACACGTTACCGCGAATCCCGCAGATGCGACTCGAAACCGTCACCCTCGCCGGTCACTCTGCCGAGTGGTTGTTTCCCCAACAACCGCCGCGGCATGTCGTGGTCTACCTGCATGGGTATGACGGCGTCACCCTACGTGATCGACCACGCTTTCACGCCGCCCTCGAGCGTACCCGAACCGCCTGTCTGATGCCGCTGGGTCCCGAGTGCTGGTGGACCGCGATGGTCGATCCCGCGTTCGACCCTGAAATCAGCCCGATCGAATTCATCCACACCAGCATCGTCGCGGCGATCGAAGCCCGGTTTCCCGAGTTGACGACCAATCTGGGGATCTTCGGCGTCGAAATGGGGGGCCAAGGGGCGTTGCAGGTCGCCTATCGGTGGCCGCGGCGATTTCCCAACGTCGCCGCGATCAGTCCCAAAGTCGATTTTGAGACCTGGCATGGGCATGGGACCTCGCTCGACCGGTTGTTTGCCGATCGCGAGTCGGCCCGACAGCAGATCGCCACCTTGCAGCTCAACCCGCTCAATTGGCCGCGGCGGCAACTCTTGCTGTGTGATGCCGCCGACCAATACTGTCTCGACGGCGTGGTGACGTTGGCGAGCAAACTGTCGTCGTCGGGGGTTCCCTTCGAGCACGACTTCACGACGTCCCACGGCGGCTTTGGCTGGCCCTACGCCGACGCCATGGCCGACCGCGTGCTCGATTTCCTGACGGCTTGATCGCGAGGGTCGCTACGTGTTGTTCCCAACCTGTGTCGCGACGTCAACTCGCCGTATTGATTGGGCCGCGGTCCGGCACTGATGATGCTCCCGGTTCGCCCCGCGTGGCTGACGCTCACTCGCGCAGGAACGCGGCGATCTTGTCGCGGATGAGGTCGCGCACGCGGCGGAATTCGACCAGCTTCTCTTCCTCGTTCCCCGGGGCATGGTACGGGTCCTCAAACGGCCAATGGAGCACCCGGCCCGAACCGGGAAACGTCGGGCAGGCCTCCTGGGCGTTGTCGCAGACCGTGATGACCAGATCGAACGGCGTCCGCTGAAACTCCGTCAGCGACTTGCTGCGATTCCGGGCGATGTCGAGCCCCAACTCCCCCATCACCCTGATCGCCAGCGGATGGACATATCCCGCCGGCTTCGACCCCGCCGAATCGGCCCGCCACGTCCCCGCCGCCAAGTGGTTCCAGAGCCCTTCGGCCATTTGGGACCGGCACGAATTCCCGGTGCAGAGGATCAAGACCCGTTTCATGCGGCGGCTTCCGAGGAGTTGGAGGACGGGTCGCGCAACAGCCCGGCGACGAGGGTGCCGACCAGCGCTCCCGCGATGGGGGCGACCAGATAAGCCCAAAGGTGTTGTCGTTGCCCGCTGATCAGCGCCGGCCCCAGCGACCGCGCGGGGTTCATCGACGCGCCGCAAATCGGCCCGGCGAACATCGCTTCCAGCGCGATCACCGCGCCGATCGCCAAGCCCGCAAAAGGACGTTGCACGACCGGGCCGCCGGTCGTGCTCAGGATCACCAGCATCAGAAACGCGGTCAGCAGAAATTCGAGCAGAAACGACTGCAACACCGACCCGGCGGGCAACGTCGCCCCCAGCGTCGGATGTTCGGGAAACAACAGCCGCAACGCAGCGCTCGCGAGGATGGCGCCCAGGCACTGCGCGAGGAGATAGGGCGGGATCTCGCGCGCCGGCGTGCGGCCCGCGCTCCATAAGCCCAGCGTCACCGCCGGATTGAGATGGGCGCCCGAGATGTGCCCCAGCGAATAGATCAGCGCCATCACGACCAACCCGAAGGTCAACGCGATCCCCGGGTGAGTGATCGCCCCGTTCGAGACATCGTTGATGATGATCGCCCCGGTCCCGGCGAAGACCAGAATCGCCGTCCCCAAGGCTTCCGCGAACCATGCGCGCATGCGAGCCGCCTGACTGTGTGCGGGTATCGAACCAGACGACCGCGATCGAACAAAGCCCCCGCGACCGCCATTCATCAAGTTTTCAAAATCGACCGCGCCTCGCCGACGATCTGACCGGCTTAGCCCGCCGGTGGCGACGGCTCTTGCAACGGTCGCAACCGCGCATGATCGGTCAGATCGAACCGCAAGGGGGTGATGCTGATGTAGCCCTGCTGAATCGCCTCCAGGTCGGTCCCCGGATCGGAATGCTGGCTGCGGATCGGCTCCCAACCGGTCCAATAGTACGGTCGGCCGCGCGGGTCGATCCGTTTCTCCATCGTCTCGCTATGCCGGCGAATCCCCATCCGCGTGTACTGGACTCCCAACGGCCAGCCCTCGTCGTTCGAGGGGAAGTTGAGGTTCCACAACTGTCCGGAGACGGTGGTTCGGGCGAGCAAGTCCTGCAGCAACGGGACGCAACGCTTCGCGGTCGCCGCGAAGTCGGGCCGGGCGTCGATCCACTGCGAGACCGCGAACGACGTGACGCCGAAAAAGGCCCCTTCGATCGCCGCCGCGACCGTGCCCGAATAGAGGACGTTGACGCCGATGTTGCAGCCCGCGTTGATCCCGCTGACGACGACGTCGGGCTGGCGCGGACAGAGCTCCAGAATTCCCAACCGCACGCAGTCGGCCGGACTTCCCTCGACGCGCCAGCCGAAAAAGTCCCCCCCGCGAAACTCGCGATGCGCAAGCAGCGGATGAAGGTAGGTGATCGAATGCCCGACGCCGCTTTGCTCGACCGCCGGCGCGACGACGGTGACTTCGCCCCAACCGACAAGCGCCTCGCGCATCGCGGCGAGCCCCGGCGCGTGAATGCCGTCGTCATTGACCAACAGGATCGTCGGACGCTCGGCGGAAGTGGACACCACGGTCATGCAGGGGCTCGCGTGGGAGGTTGGATCGGGGTACCGTAACGTCTTGCGACGGGCACGACCATCATCCGCTTTTCCCGGAGGTCGCCATGCGGTTGTTCGCCGTCATCCCCGCGGCGGGCCTGAGTCGACGGATGGGGCGACCCAAACTGCTGCTTCCGGTCGCCGGGAGAACCGTGATCC
>CAYRVS010000133.1:11331-15063 GCA_964427725.1 uncultured Planctomycetaceae bacterium
GTCCTCGATCATCCGCTGATCATCGGCCGATACGTGGTCCTGCGGCCCGACGACGCCGCTCTCCGGGCGGAAGTCGAACGCTGCGGCGGGACGGCGATCGTCCCCGCCGCACCCCCGCCGACCATGCGCGACAGCGTCGCCGCGGGACTCGCCGCCATCGTCACCGCGCACGCGCCGACCGAAGACGATGGCTGGCTGATGATCCCGGGCGATCATCCCCAACTCTCCCCGGCGACGCTCGCGCGGCTGCTCGACGTCTGGACGACCGAACGCCCCGAATATCTCGTGCCAGCATTCCGCGGCGGTCGCGGCCATCCCCTGATCGCGCGGTGGAGCACGACGCAGAAGCTGTCGGCGCTTCCGCCCGACGTGGGGATCAACCAACTACTGCGCGACCCGGCCCATCCGGTCCGTGAACTGGAACTCGACGACGACGGCGTCACGCGAGATCTCGACACCCCGGAGGACTACGCGCGACTGCTGGATGACATCACCGAAGCCCCGGGGTGACATCCCCGGGGTCTCCGCATCTTGCTCACCATCACTTCTTCACCACCCGGAAGATCCCCTGTCCCGTCGCGGTGACGGTCGCGAGATAGACCTCGCCCGCTTCGTCCTCCCCGAAAGTGATGACCGGCAGGGTCGTTTCCTGGTGGACGATCGGCCGATTCGCGACGACGCTCTTCGTCTTGGGGTCGTACTTCAGGCCCCAGACCTTACCCGAGACGTAGTCGGCATACAGGTAGTAGCCCTGCAGTTCGGGGATCGCCGTGCCGCGATAGACATAGCCGCCGGTGATCGACTTGCCGAGGTCGTGATGGTATTCCCAGATCGGGTCGACGAGGTTGGAGTGAATCCCCGCGCCCGCCGGGCTGAAGACATGTTTCCCTTCGCGGAGGTTCCATCCGTAGTTGGCCCCCTTCTCCAGGATGTTGACCTCTTCCCAGACGTTTTGGCCGACATCGGCGACGTAACCCAGCCCGGTTTCGCGGTCGAACGACATCCGCCAGACATTCCGCAGGCCGTAGGCGTAGATCTCGGGCCGCGCAAGGAGCAGCTTCGCGGGATTACCGGTCCCACCGGGCGCGGTCGCCGCCACGAACGGGTTGTCTTTGGGGATGGCGTAGTTCAGCCCCGTGTCGTGATGATCGACGTCGATCCGCAGAATCGAACCGAGCCAGGTCTGCAGGTTTTGGGCATGGCCCAACGGGTCGTTCCCCGCGCCGCCGTCGCCCAACGCGATGTACAGGAAACCTTCCGGCCCGAAGCAGATCGTGCCGCCGTTGTGATTCCAGAACGGCTGCGGAATCCGCATCAACTCGACTTCGGAGGCGGGGTCGATCTGCTGGGGGTTGCTCTTCGACACGGTGAAGCGAGAGACCACCGAGGTGTGCGGGGCGTCGGTCGTGGTGTAATAGACGAAGACCTGGCCGTTCTCCTTGAATTTCGGATGGAACGCGAGGCCCAGGAAGCCCTCTTCGTTTTCGTGGTCCTTGTAGGAGACCTTCGCAGAGAGATCGAGCAGCAGTTCGGTCGTTTGCGCCCCCGCGCGGTTCGCGAAGACGTGAATCTGCCCTTGCTGCTGCGCCAGGACGATCCGGTTCGTTCCGTCACCCGGGTGGGTGATGATGATCGGCCGGAGCGGCGTCGGCTTCCCGTTGACGTCGGGCTCCCAGCCGCGATAGGTCACCTCGGGAAAGGCGGGCGCGAGCGCGACGGGCAGCGGCGAATCATCGAGTTCCGCGGCGTACGTGGCGACCGCAAAGGTCAAGCAACCAAACAGGGCAAGCAATCGCATCGGTGAGGGTTTCCAATCAGGTGATGGTGTCTGTGTAAGCTTGGGTTGGGTGGCCGAGGAGTCGGCGGGAGCTCGCGGCCCCTTCAGCGCAACATCAAATGGTATTGCGTGAATCCCGCGCCAATCGTCCGCCGCGTGAACGCGACATCGACCGCGAGGACCACCGAACGTCGAAAACCGTCGGGTTTGGTTTTCACAAGTTTGTAGCGTTCATGGTGCCGCGTGAACATCTCGAAGGATAGCTGCTCCCGGCGGGCGTCGATCCGCCAGAACTCGCGCACTCCGGCGGCGAAATACGCCGTCGGCAGGATCCGTGTGTCCTTGTCGACCGAAGCGTCGCTGACGATCTCGATCGCGAGATCGGCGGCGCCGACGATTTCGACATACCCCGCATGGGTCTTCGACCGCGACCGTCGAAACGTCACCGTCCCCAGGGCCCGCGACTCTTTCGCGACGAACAAGACGTCGGGCTCGACCGACAGTTTTGATTGCGGATGGGCCAACCGCGCCCCATCCCCGAAGACCCACCCCAAGTCCCGGCTCTTGACGAATTGATGAAGAGTCGCGGTCAGTTCGACTTTCGGTTGATTGTGGGCGAAGAGATCTTCCGGAGCCATGTCGATCTCGATCCGTCCCCGGACGTAATCAATTCGGCCCTGTTCGGGAAACGTCGTCGAGGCCGCCCAGCGACGAAACCCCGTCCAGGTCTGACTCCCGCTCGGCACTTCCAGCGGGGCGGCGACATCGGACGTGATGACGATGAGCGACATCGCGGGAACGTGTCCACGGGGATGCGGAAGCCCAGGGAACGCTTTCCTTGGGCTTCCTCGGAGAACCTCTCAACCTTGCAGTTTCTCGCGGACGGTCTCCAAGAGCTGCTTCGTCGCCTTGATGCCGTCCGGCTCGCTGAGCGCCGAGCCTTCGTATTCGATGCCGACGTAGCCGTGGTACTGGAACGTCAGCATGATCTTCAGCATGCGGGTGTAATCGGTGTGGGTTTCTTCGCCCGCGTCGTTGAAGTCATGCGACTTCGCCGAAACCCCCTTGGCGAACGGCATCAGATCGAGCATCCCCTGATAGCGGTCGTACTCGACATGGGGCCGCTGCACAAAGAAATTGCCGAAATCGGGCAGCGTCCCACAGCCTGGATGATCGACCGTCCGCATGACCTCCGCGAGCCACGCCCCGTTCGACGACAACCCGCCGTGGTTCTCGACGATCACGCTGATCCCGTGCGTCGCGCCGAACTCCGACAGCTTCCGTAAGCCGTCGGCGGCGCGGCCGATCTGTTCGCGGTAGGTGCCGCTCGACGAGGCGTTGACGCGGATCGAATGACAACCGAGCGTCTTGGCCCATTCGACCCACCGCTTGTGGTTGTCGACCGCCTGATTGCGCTTCGCCTCGTCGGCGTCGCCCAAGGCCCCTTCGCCGTCGCACATGATCAGGAGCGCCTTGACCCCCGCGTCGTCGGTCCGCTGCTTCAATTCCTTGAGCTTCTCGTCGCTCCCTTTGAAGTCCTTGTAAAACTGATTGACGTATTCGACCGCCGAGATGTCGAATTCCGTCTTGGCGATCTTGGCGAAGTCCATCGGATCACGCTTCTCGGCGCCGCCGCGACCGAAGAAGGCGCGATGCAGCGACCACTGCGCCAGTGAAATGTCGAACAGCGGCTTCTTCGCCTGCGCGATGCCGAACCGGCCCAGACCGGCGAAAGCGAGCGAGGCCGCGGTGGCCTGAAGCAAACGGCGACGCGAAACCGGCGTGTCGATCATAGTGGGCGACTTTCAGAGGGGACGTGAAACGACGGAAAATCAAGGCGGGCAACGTCCCCGTAGTCTACCGGTTCACCCGCAGGAGTCCATCGACCCGGCGTCTCCGTCAGGGCCTTCGCCAAGAACGGCCTGGGAATTGCGGGTGGGCTATCGTGGAGTCTG
>CAYRVS010000134.1:0-15030 GCA_964427725.1 uncultured Planctomycetaceae bacterium
ACAACATGGCGAAGTGGACGGCGGTGGGGGCGACGACGCCGCCCCTGCTGATGGCGATCTGGCTGTACGCCAACTTCGACCGCACGACGCCCGGCTTCCAGTTCGTCGAGAAGGTGTCGTGGATCGCGCCGGCGAACATCGAGTACCACATGGGCGTCGACGGGATCAGCATCACGATGGTGCTGCTGACGGCGCTGCTCTGCTTCATCTGCATCTTCGCCTCGTGGGGCATCGACAAGGGGGTCAAGGGGTACTTCTCGCTCTTCCTGCTGCTCGACACCGGCATGATGGGCGTCTTCTGCGCCCTCGACTTCTTCCTGTTCTACATCTTCTGGGAAGTGATGCTGCTGCCGATGTACTTCCTGATCGGCATCTGGGGGGGCCCGCGGCGCGAATACGCGGCGATCAAGTTCTTCATCTACACCCTGTTCGGCGGGGTGCTGATGCTGATCGCGATGCTGATGCTGTACTTCAACAGCGGCCGCAGCTTCGACCTGCTGCAACTCGCCCAGATCGGCCAGGGGAAAGTCGCCGAGTACGCCTTCAGCCCGACCTTCCAGATCATCGCGTTCGTGCTGCTGTTCATCGGGTTCGCGATCAAGCTCCCCGCCTTCCCGTTCCATACGTGGTTGCCCGACGCCCACGTCGAGGCCCCGACCCCCATCTCGATGATCCTGGCCGGGGTGCTCCTGAAGATGGGGGGCTACGGCATCATCCGCGTCGCCTTCCCGATCCTCCCCTACGGGGCCCAGTACTGCGCCTACGGCATCGTGGCGCTCGGCGTCTTCAGCATCATCTACGGGGCGTTCGCCGCGCTCGCGCAAACCGACTTCAAGCGACTGGTCGCCTACAGTTCGGTCAGCCACATGGGCTACGTCCTCTTGGGGCTGGGGGTCTGGAAAATCGGCGAACAGGCCGACCATTCGGTCTACTACTGGCAGATGGGGATCAGCGCCGCGATGTTCCAGATGATCGCCCACGGCGTCTCGTCGGCCGGCATGTTCTTCATGGTCGGCGTCCTGTACGACCGGGTTCATCATCGCAACCTGAACGAGTTCGGCGGCATCGCGGGACTCATGCCGCATTACACCGGCCTCGCGGCGGGGATCTTCTTCGCCGGCCTGGGGCTGCCCGGACTGTGCGGGTTCATCGGGGAAGTCTTCACGGTCTTGTCGGCGTGGCAGTACGACAAGCTGCTGGCGATCATCGCCGCCGCCGGGGTGATCCTGACCGCGGGTTACATTCTGTGGACGATCCAGCGGGTCTACTTCGGACCGAGCTACAAGGGCCCGCATCCCGAGGCGATCGTCCCCGCCAACAGCCGCGAGTTGCTCATTGGTTATACGCTCCTCGCCTTCGCGATCGTCTTGGGGGTTTTCCCGAGCCTGTTGTTCGACCTGATGAATCCGTCGATCGAACTGTTGGTCAACAATCTCGACGCGGCGTATCGGGCGATCCCCGCGGACGGGGTCCCCGCCGCCATCGAGACGACCGCCGTCGAAAGGGTTTGGGTGCCGTGATGAGCTTCGGTTCGTGACGACGGCTCCGGGTCCGGGGTCGTCCCGCCGCCGGGGCGCGACCATGCCGCCAGTCAGACCATGCCGCTTGTCAGTTGTTCGCCGCCAGTCATTTGACCGCCGCCTGTCAATGGATCACAAGGACCAGGGACCGTGTTTGACGCCCTGCTCAATCAACTGCTGACCGACACCACCGACGCCTCGCTGCGGCTCCTGGCGCCGGAGCTGGCGCTGTCGGGCGGGATCGTGCTGCTGCTGCTCGCCCGGCTGTTCAACGTCGACCGGGCGATCCCTTCGCATTGGATCGCGCTGTGGGGGGCGCTCGCCGCCTTCTGTCTGTCGTGGTTCGCCTTTCTCGATCTGCGCGGCGACGCCGTCTACTACTTCACCGATCTGATGGTGATGGACCGCTTCGCCTTGTCGTTCCGGCTGGGCCTCTTGTTGTTCCTGGTCTTCGTGATCACGTTGACGGTCCTCTGCGGCATTCCCGACCGCGAGGACGCCCCCGATTTCTACACGCTCCTCTTGGGGGCGGTGGTGGGGATGCTCCTCATGGGGAGCGCGAACCATCTGCTGATGCTCTTTCTGGGGATCGAAATGGCGAGCGTCCCCAGCTACGCCATGGTCGGATTTCTCAAGGGGAAGAAGACCGCGAGCGAAGCGGCCCTCAAATTCGTCGTCTATGGGGCCGGGGCCGCCGGCGTGCTCCTCTACGGGATCAGTCTGCTCGCCGGGCTGCTCGGCACCGCCGACATGACGCAACTCGCGATTCAACTCCGGGTGCTCTTCAGCGGGCAAGGGGCGACGCTCGCCGACCCGGCGGTTCGGCTGCTCGCGCTGGCGATTCTCATGATCCTCGTCGGGTTCGCCTTCAAGCTGTCGATCGTCCCGTTCCACTTCTGGACTCCCGACGCCTTCCAAGGGGCGGCGGCGGAGGTCGGGGGCTTCCTGGGGGTCGCCTCGAAAGCGGCCGCCTTCGTGCTGCTGGTGCGGTTTCTCCTCGCGCTCGTCACGCCCGTCACTTCGGTCGACCTTGAAGGGGTCTTCCTCACGCTGGGACTGGGCATCGGGCTGATCGCCGCGGTGACCGCGACATTCGGGAATCTCGCCGCCTATACGCAGACGAACATGAAGCGGCTGCTCGCCTATTCGACGATCGCCCACGCGGGCTACATGCTGATGGCGGTTTCGGCGCTCGTCGTGTTGCGGGCGGGGCTCGACCCCGGTTCGGTCGACTACAACACCCAATGCGCCCGGGCGGTCGAAGGCCTGCTGTACTACCTCGCGGTTTACCTCTTCATGAACCTGGGGGCCTTCGCGATCACCGCCCTCATCCGCAACGAGATCTTCAGCGAGGAGATCGACGACTACCAAGGCCTGGGGTTCCAATCGCCGGTGCTCGCGCTGGGGATGGGGCTGTCGCTGTTCAGCCTGGTCGGGTTGCCGCCGCTGGGGGGCTTCGTCGGCAAGTTCTTCGTCTTCGCGTCGCTGTACGACGCGGGCTTCGTCCATCCGATGATGTGGGGGCTGCTGGCGCTCGGCGGCCTCAACACCGTCTTCAGCCTGTTCTATTACGTCCGGGTCATGAAGACGATGTATCTGCGGGAACGGCCGGCGGGGGCCCGACCGGTGCTGGTTCCCTTCTGGTCCAACCCCGGCGTCTACGTGATGCTGGTGACGCTGCCGCTGATCCTGCCGCTGGGGATCGCGGTTCAGTTCATCAGCGGCGTGGCGCACCGGGCGGCCCAGTCGCTGTTCGCGGTGATGTGACCGTGACGATCCCCAGTATCCCGGCTTCGAGACCATAACCAACCCGCGAGACGACCTCCGTGGCTGTCATCACCCACGACCCGAAACTCAACGACCTGCTGATCGAGCTCGGTCGCAGTCTGCTGCAGTATGCGGTCGAAAGCTCGGTCTACGCCCGGCACGACGCCGTCGCCCGGTCCCTCGCCGAGTTGGCCCGCGCCCAGCAAGGCCATGTCGCGCGGCTCGCCGATCTGCTCGTCGCGCGTGGCTGGCCGGTCGATTTCGGCGGCTACCCCACCGATTACACCGACCTCCATTTCCTCTCGGTTGACTACTTCCTCCCCCGGCTCGCCGCGGCGCAGCAGGTGCTGGTCGCCGAGCTCGACGAGGCGGTCCATACCTGCGTCGACGATCCGGCGGCGGTCGATCTGCTGCGCGATCTCCATCGCGGCGAGCTGGCGATCGCCCGGCAGCTCGACGCCTTGGCGAAAGGCGAAGTCCCGCAAGCTGCGATGCCCGGCCATGCGCCCCCGGTCGCCGCGGCCGCACACTAACCGCATATGAGACGACGACAATACCACCAGTGACGGATGTGACTCGCCCCCGTTAGACGACCCCCGCCGGCCGTCGCGCCGATCGGATGGAGAGACCGCCATGGTCGAATGGTTTCGCAATCTCTGGACCGCGATCGCCACGCTGGTGCACGGCCTGTGGGTCACGTTGCGGACGATGGTTTGGACCTATCGCCGCAAGACGTTCACCGAAGTCTACGAGTACCCGGAACTGCCGGTCCCCGTGAAGGCCCGGTACCGCGGGTTTCATCGGTACGACCTGACGACCTGCATCGGCTGCGATAAGTGCGCCGTCGCCTGTCCGGTCGACTGCATCTACATCGACAAGGTGAAGAGCCCCGTCGGCAAAGGGTTCCGCGTCGACGGCTTCACCATCGATTACACCAAATGCATGTTCTGCGCCCTCTGCGTGGAGCCTTGTCCGGTCGACTGCATCTTCATGGGGTCGAATTACGACCTAAGCTGCTACAGCCGCGACGGCTGCATCGTCGACTATGCCAAGGTCCCCTTGCAGGTGGCGTGGGGGCAGGCGACACTGAATCCGACGGCGGTCGCCGAGTCGAAAGTCCTCTACGAGCCGGTCTGGGTGAAGGGGGAACCCAGCCCCTTCCAATTCAGCGGTCCGCAGGAGTGACGGGGGGAACGCGATCGTGAAGGGAGCCGGCAGGTGACGCGGGCTCCCACCGTGGGCGAATCGAACACCCGGCCAAGGACTGCCGCCGGGACATCGACGCGAAGGAATGTCGGGTCATGACGGGCAATGTGGAAGGGGGCGAAACCTCGCCCCGGAAATCGCGGAGAGCGGCGAACGATTCGACCGAACGGCGTTCGTTCACCGTCGACGCGGCGAATAAGACGCTCCCGTTGGTGCGGGCCATCGTGCGGGACATCGTCGTCCTGCACGGCGACGTCACCGAACGGAAACGCCGGCTCGCGGGTCTCCGCAAACGGAACCCCCGTGACCGGGGGGCGGATCCCTACCGCGAAGAAGTCGAACAGATCAAGGACGAATTGGACAAGGACGTGGCCCGGTTGGAGGGCTACGTCGCGGAGCTCTCGGAGATCGGCATCGAACTGAAGGATCCGGCGGCGGGCGTGGTCGACTTTCCCACCCAAATGGACGGGGAATCGGCCTTCCTCTGCTGGCAGCTTGGCGAAACGGAAGTCCAGTTCTGGCACGGGGCGCAGGTCGGCGTCGCGGGGAAGCAACCCCTGCAACCGCGCACCGGCAACGACCACATCGCCTGAAGCCGCGGAACCTGGCGGACACCACCGATCACCCTTCGGGACGAATCAGACCAGAAAGCGACTCGCATGACGGACATCGTCGGCCACTTCCTCGTCTTCACCGTCGTTTCGGTCGTCGGCCTGATGCTGCCGCTCCTCCTCGGCGCGCTCCTGCGGCCGACCCTCCCCACTCCCGAAAAAGACTCGGTCTACGAGTGCGGCGAACCGACGATCGGCTCGAGCTACATCCAGTTCGACTTGCGGTTTTACGTCGTCGCCCTCCTGTTCATCATTTTCGACGTGGAGCTCGTCTTCTTCTTCCCGTGGGTCCTCGCCTTCGGCGGCGCGACGCAGCTCGCCGATACGCGACTTACCGACGCCGAGCGGATCACCCTCAGCGAACGGCTGCTGAGCGTCGACCCGGGGACGCTCGACGCCGCAAGCGCCGTCTCGAGCCAAGCGGCCCTCAAACTGAGTTGGACCGGGTTCTTCGACGTCCTCTTCTTCTTCGCGGTGCTGATGGTCGGCTTCGCCTACATCTGGAAACGCGGCGACCTGGAATGGGTCCGGGCGGTCACGAAGCAGCGGCAGTTCGTCAAATCGAAGCCGACCCTCGCCCCGCTCCGTCCGGCGGGGGCCGCCCCCGTCACCACCGTGGCGGGCTGACCAACCCCGCGTCCCCCGCAATCGCCTCTTGTTCGCAGGAAGTCGCCCGATCATGCAGCTCGCCGAGATTCATCAGCTCCTGCTCGACCGGTTCGGCGGCGATCGGATCCTCTCGCTGGAGACCGCCGCGAAGGATCCGTGGATCGTCGTCGCCCCCGCCGCGATCCGCGACGTCTGCCTCTTCCTGCGCGACGATCCCTCATGCGAGTTCGACACGATCAACGATCTCTGCGGCGTCGACTACCTCGAAACCGACGCCAAGAAGAAGGACCCCTGCGAGCCCCGGCTCGAAGTCGTCTATCACCTCTACAGCTATACCCATAAGCATGACGCGAAGCTGAAGGTCAAGCTCCCTCGCTGGCGCGACGATGTCGTCGGCCAACTCCCCGCCGTCCCGTCGGTCGCGGCGGTCTGGCCCGTCGCCGATTGGCACGAACGGGAGGCGTACGACCTCGTCGGCATCGAGTTCACCGACCATCCCAATCCGAAGCGGATCCTCTGCCCCGAAGACTGGGTCGGCCATCCGCTGCGGAAAGACTACGAGTTCCCCCTCGAATACCACGGCATCCGCGGTCGGTAAGGTTTCCCCCGGGATGCCCGGCCAAGGCCTTGGCTGGGCGGCGGTCGGGAATGATTCCACGCACACTCGTCGACGAATCGAACAGCATGCAACTCGAAGACCCCCGCCTGATCGAATTCGATGTCCGCACCGACGAGATGCTCGTCAACATGGGCCCGCAGCATCCCAGCACCCACGGCGTGCTCCGGCTGCTGCTGCGGACCGACGGCGAAGTCGTCCACGAAGTCACCCCCCACATCGGCTACCTCCACCGCTGCGCCGAGAAGATCGGCGAGAACCTCTCCCCGCCGCAATGGATCCCCTACACCGACCGCATGGACTACCTCGCCGGGATGAACATGAATCTCGGCTTCGCCTTGGCGGTCGAAAAGCTGATCGGGATGGAGGTCCCCGAAAAGGCGATGTGCCTGCGGATGATCATCGGGGAAATGGGCCGCATCGCGAGCCACCTGGTGGGGATGGGGGCCTACGGCCTCGACCTCGGCAGCTTCAGCCCCTTCCTGTACGCCTTCCGCGAACGGGAGATCATCCTCGACCTGTTCGAGGAGGTCTGCGGCGCCCGGCTGACCTACAGCTACTTCACCCCCGGCGGGGCGACGCATGATCTCCCCGAAAAGATCACGATTCCCCCGGGGCTGGCCCAACTCACCGGCCGCAAACCGACGTTGTCCCTGTCCTGGATCGACGCCTGCCGCATGTTCCTCGATTGGATGGGCCCGCGGATCAAGGAGTACCACACGCTCCTGACGCGCAACGCCATCTTCATCAAGCGGACGGCGGGGCTGGGGATTCTCCCCCGCGAGATGGCCGCGGCCTACGGTTGCACCGGCCCGGTCCTGCGGGGCAGCGGCGTCGATCACGACCTCCGCCGCGACGGCGAACCGATCTACACCCGGATGTACCAAGGCTACTCTTGGAAGACCCACTTCGCCCCGTTTAAGGACGCCCCGCCGGAAGTCGTCCTGGGGGACAACTGGTGCCGGTTCTTCGTCCGGATGATGGAAGTCTCCGAGTCGATCCAACTCGTTCGGCAGGCCCTCGACAAGTACCCGACCACCAAGGGGGAATACCGGCTGCCGTTCAAGCTGAACTCGAAACTTCCCAAGGACGAGGTCTATCTCGAAACCGAATGCCCCCGCGGCCAGATGGGCTTCTACGTCGTCGGCGACGGCGACGCCGAACCCCTGCGGGCCCGCGCGAAGAGCAGTTGCTTCTGCAACCTGTCGGTCTGCGGCCCGTTGTGCGAAGGGGTCCTCATCGCCGACATCCCCGCGATCGTCGGCTCGCTCGACATCGTCATGGGTGAAATCGATCGGTAAAGCGGGCTGACCACAGTACTCGGCGATGCATGAACCGCGCGCTCATGGAGCGGTGGGACGTCAGTCCCGTCGGTGACGACCTCCGTCGGCGATGCTTGAAGCGAGTCCAGACTCGCGCGGTGCTCCATGAATCATCCGTCCTGATGCGGTACGCTGACGTAAGGTTATGCCCAACCTCCGTCCGTTGGATTGTCCCTCCGCCGTGTCCGCCGCGTTCCTTGATCTCGACGCCAACGCCACCACGCGGCCTGATCCACGGGTGGTCGACGTCATCGCGAAGCATCAGCGCGAGACGTGGGGCAATCCCGGCAGTCGACATGCCTTGGGACGACGCGCCCGGCGAGTGTTGGAAGAGTCGCGCGAGCGGATCGCCGCCCTCTTGGGGGCCGACCCGGCGGAACTGATCTTCACCGCTGGCGGGACCGAAGCCAACAATACGGCGATCTTCGGGTTGGTCCGCGGCGCGGGCGGGGCGCTCTGGCTGACCCCGGGGGAACATCCCGCGAATCTCGAAGCGTGCAAGGCGCTGATGCGACGCGGCTGTCGCTTGGAACGGCTCCCCCTCGACGCGGCCGGTCGCGTGATGCCCTGCCCCATCGAGACGCCGTCGGGGGACGCGCGGTTGCTGGCGGCGATCCTCGCCCACAACGAGACCGGGGTGCTGCAGGATCCCGCGGTGCTGCGCGACTGGGCGAACCGGCTTGGCGCGCCGCTCCATCTCGACGGCGTGCAGGCGGTCGGCAAAATCCCGGTCGATTTTCATGCGTTGGGGGCGACGACGCTCGCGTTCGGCGCGCACAAATTTCATGGCCCGCGCGGCGTCGGGGGGCTTCTTGTCCGGAAGGGGACACGATTGACCCCGCTGATGTACGGTGGCCATCAGGAACAGGAACGCCGGCCGGGGACCGAAGCGGTCCCGTTGATCGCCGGCATGGCGACGGCCCTCGAGCTCTGGCACGCCGAGTGGTCGACGCGATCGACCGGGTTGCAACAACTCCGCGATCGGTTGCAGGCGGGTTTACGGGACCGTTGTTCCCCGACGGTGGTCAACGGCGAGGAGGCGCCGCGGCTCCCCAACACGCTGAACATCGCATTCCCCGGGTTGGATGGCGAAGCGCTTTTGGTCGCGCTCGATTTGGCGGGCATCGGCTGTTCCCTCGGCACGACCTGCGCCAGCGGCTCCACCGAACCCGCTCCCGTCCTGGTGGCGATGGGGTGCCCTCCCGAGGTTTACCGGGCGAGCGTGCGGTTTAGCCTCAGCCGCGACAACACGATCGAGGAAATCGACGACGCGATCGAACGTGTGGCGACGGTGGTCAATCGGCTGCGCGGGAGGTAAGTTACTTGAGTACAACCTGAAGCCCAGGGATGGCCATCCCCGGGTGCCCCAAACGTCAAACCACGGACGACCCACCGCAGAAGGATTCCTGCCGCACCCGACGTCGGAAAGTCGTGGCGGATGTTCGATGCCTTGCTGGCGCGTGGTCGCGGCATCCTCCGCCGTGACGAGCCGTGGGTCGCGCTCCCCGAACAGCAGTTCGCGCAGGCCGCTCTCGCCCGACTGAAGCAACCCGCCGACGGACTCGACCGTACCGGCACCCTCACGGTCCTGAGCGGGTCAACCGGCGGCGGGAAGTCCTTGCTGATACGGCAGGCCTTGCGCGAATTGACTCGCGGTTCACCGCGCGCCAGGTTCCTGATCCTCGAAGTGGACGACTGGGGCCCTGCGGAAACGGCCGACGAGAGCCCGATCTGGACATGGGCCGAGGAGACCGCGCCCCCCGTCGACGTCGTCGTTTGCGAAGACCTCGATCGCATCCTGCACAACGAGGCCTGGTCGGATCGGCTGGCCCGCTGGCTGGAAGGACTCGCGGCGCGACAGATCCGCGTGGTCCTCACGCTGTCGCGATGGCCCGCGCGGATTCCCGAGATCACGCCGCGTTTGCTGAGTCGACTGCACGCCGGGCTGCTGGTGCGCCTGCCGGAATTCTCGGTCGAGAGCCGCCGCCAATTCCTGATCGAACGCGCCGCGGCGGTCGAACTCGCCTTCAGTAACGCGGTTCTCGAGCTCCTCGTCGAGGGTCTGCCGAACTCACCGCGCAAATGGCAAGCCGCGATCGATCGTTTGCGGCAAGAGTTCCCACCGCCGCAGCGGCTTAACGATCCCGCCGCCGTGCAGCGCGTTTTGTTCGCCCCGACCACGCCGCGACTCGCCTTGGCGACCATCACGCAGCGGGTCGCCGACGAGTTCGGCGTCTCGGCGTCCGAATTGCGGACCCCTTCCCGGGTCCAAACCTGCCGGCTGCCGCGTCAATGCGCCATGCACTTGGCGCACGCCGTCGGCGGCTGGTCCATGGCCGAAATCGGTCGCTTCTTCGGCCGGCGGACCCATACCAGCGTCTCCTACAGTTGCCGTAAGTTTCAGGAGCATCTGACCGCCACCCCCGCCCTGCGCGATCGGCTCCAGCGCCTGCAGGTCACGCTCAAGCGGCAAGCCGTCGGCGAGTAGGACCGACTCAACGAGCGAGGGGACTTCAGCCCCCTTGGTGCCCCTCACGCGGGACCGCTCGACCGACGCGGTGCGTCCGCTCTCGAAGGCGACGTGTCGAACAGACTTCGCCCTGAGCATGAGCCGCATCCCAAGCGCGGTCACACCGCTTTTGCGGTCACGTGCCTCAAAGACCACAAATCCGCGAACCCGAACCACGGAACATTCATCTACGTCCTCTCCGGACTCAATCCAGTGGGGGCCCCACCGGAGTTCCCACACGTTCGACACGATCGGCCCGGGCTGAGTCACGCTCCGATCCGGCACTGGAAATGTCCTGATTTTCGTCGATCGGACTCCCACGAACGTCGTCGATCGTCGACAATCCCAAGACTTCGGTTCGATGACTCTTCACTCGATTTCGGTTTGACATGACTGACAGTGCCGCCACCCTGGAACAGCTCCTCGCCGAACGCATTCTGCTGCTCGATGGCGCGATGGGGACCATGATTCAGCGGTTCTCGCCCACCGAAGCCGATTATCGCGGCGAACGGTTTCGCGAACATGCCATCGACCTCAAGAACGCCAGCGACGTCCTCGTGCTGACGCAGCCGGGGATGATCGCCGATATTCATCGGCAGTATCTCGCCGCCGGATCGGACATCATCGAGACCGATTCCTTCAACGCGAACACCGTGTCGATGGAGGAGTTCGGCCTCGCCGACCTGACCTTCGAGCTCAACGAGACCGCCGCGAAGCTCGCCAAAGCGTGCGCGGCGGAGTTCACCGAGAAAACGCCCCATAAGCCGCGGTTCGTCGCCGGGTCGATCGGCCCGACGAAGGTGCAGCTCTCGTTCAACGCCGACAAGCCCGGCTATCGCCCCGTCACGTTCGACCGGATGGTCGCCTCGTACGCCGAGCAAATTCGCGGGCTCCTCGCGGGGGGCGTCGATCTGCTGCTGCCCGAGACCTCGTTCGACACGCTGAACATGAAGGCGTGTTTGTACGCGATTCGGCAGGTCTTTGATGCGGGGGGCCGCCGCGTCCCGGTGATGGTCTCGGGAACCATCTTCACGGGCGGGCGGACGTTGACCGGCCAGACGATGGAAGCCTTCTGGGCGGCGGTGTCGCATTTCCCGATGCTGAGCGTCGGCCTGAACTGCGCGCTCGGCCCGGCCCAGATGCGGACCTACGTCGAGACCCTCTCCCACATCGCGCCGCGATACATCAGTTGTTATCCCAACGCCGGCATGCCCGACGGAATGGGGGGCTTCGACAGCTCCCCCGACGAGGTCGCGGACCACCTGCGCCAATTCGCCGAGCAGGGCTGGCTGAACATCGTCGGCGGCTGTTGCGGGACCTCGCCCGATTACATCCGCGCCATCGCCGCCGCCGTCGAAAAGCTGCCGCCTCGGAAGATTCCCGAGCCGCCGCGCTGGTCGAGTTACAGCGGCACGGAGCTGTTGGAGTTGAGGGTCGAGAATCGAGAGTCGAGCGTCGAGCACTCGACGTCCGATCCTTCCGACGCTCAACTCTCAACCCTCAACACTCGCCCGTTCCTCATGATCGGCGAGCGGACCAACGTCACGGGGTCGAAGAAGTTCGCGCGGTTGATTAAAGAGAAGAAGTACGACGAGGCGGTCGCGGTCGCGCGGCAGCAGGTCGACAGCGGCGCGAACATGATCGACGTCAACCTCGACGAGGGGCTCCTCGACAGCGAGGCGGAGATGGTTCATTTCCTGAACCTCATCGCCGACGACCCGGACATCAACAAAGTCCCGGTGATGGTCGACAGCTCGAAGTTTTCGGTCATCGAGGCGGGCCTGAAGTGTCTCGCCGGCAAGGGGGTCGTCAACTCGATCTCTCTGAAGGAAGGAGAGGAAAAATTCCTGGAGCAGGCGGCGACGATCCGCAAGTACGGGGCCGCCGTGGTGGTGATGGCCTTCGACGAGGAAGGCCAGGCGGTCGACCGCGCGAACAAGGTCCGCATCTGCAAGCGGGCCTATGATCTGCTGACAACCAAGGTCGGCTTCCCGGCGGAAGACATCATCTTCGATACGAACATCCTCACCGTCGGAACGGGGATGGAGGAGCACGCCAACTACGCCGTCGAGTTCATCGAGGCGGTGCGCGAGCTCAAGCGGGTCTGTCCCGGCGCGAAGACCTCGGGCGGGGTCAGCAACGTCTCGTTCTCGTTCCGCGGCAACGAAGTCGTCCGCGAGGCGATGAACGCGGCGTTCCTGTATCACGCGATCTCGGCCGGGCTCGACATGGGGATCGTCAACGCGGGGCAACTCGCGGTCTATGACGAGATCGACAAGGTACTGCTCGAATACGTCGAGGATGTGCTCCTCAATCGCCGGCCCGACGCGACCGAACGGCTGATCGATTACGCCGCGATACTGAAAGAACGGGGGACGGGGACCGCCGAGTCCGCCGCGAAGGTCGAAGCCTGGCGGATGGGCACCGTGGAGGAGCGGCTGGGGCATGCGCTGCTGAAGGGGATCACCGAGCACATCGATGGCGACACGGAAGAGGCCCGCGTGAAGTACGGCAGGCCGCTGGAGGTGATCCAGGGCCCGCTGATGGACGGGATGCGGGTCGTCGGCGACCTGTTCGGCCAAGGGAAAATGTTTCTGCCGCAGGTGGTGAAGTCGGCCCGCGTGATGAAAAAGGCGGTGGCGTATCTGCAACCGTTCATGGAGGCGGAGAAGGCGGCACAGACTCCCCGGGAAGGCCTTCCTGCGGCATCAGAAAGCGCCGCTCCCCCCTCCACCTCCCGCGGGAAGATCCTCATCGCAACGGTCAAAGGGGACGTGCACGACATCGGCAAGAACATCGTCGCCGTGGTCCTGCGCTGCAACAATTTCGAGGTCCTCGACCTCGGCGTGATGGTCTCGTGCGAGACGATTCTGGAGACCGCGCGGAAGGAACGTGTCGACATCATCGGACTGTCGGGGCTGATCACGCCGTCGCTGGAGGAGATGCAATTCGTCGCGAAGGAGATGGCCCGGACGGGGTTCCATACGCCGCTTTTGATCGGCGGGGCGACCACCAGCGCGCGGCATACGGCGGTGAAGATCGCGCCGCATTACGGCGAGCCGGTGGTCCATGTGGTCGATGCATCGCTGTCGGTCCCGGCGGTGGAGAGTCTGCTCGATCCCGAGCGCAAAGCGGCGTTCGTGACGAAGGTCGCCGCCGAGCAGGAACGCGATCGGGTGACGTTCGCGGGGATGCAGGCCGCGCGCACGCTGGTGCCGTATGCCGAAGCGAAAGCCCGCCGGTTCGCGACTGATTGGCGGACCGTCGACCTCCCCACCCCGGCGTTTTTGGGACGCAAGGTGCTGACCGATTATCCGCTGGAGGAACTTGTTCCCTACATCGATTGGACCCCGTTCTTCATGACCTGGGAACTGCGCGGCAAGTACCCGAAGATCTTCGACGACGCGGTGGTGGGGGCGGAGGCGCAGAAGCTCTACGCCGACGCGCGAAAGCTCCTCGACCGCATCGTCCACGAGCAGCTGCTCACCGCCAAGGGGGTCTACGGCTTCTGGCCCGCGAACAGCGTGGGGGACGACATCGTCGTCGATGTCGCCTCCGACCCTCAACCCTCGACCCTCAACCCTCAACTCACCTTCCCCATGCTCCGTCAGCAATGGGAACGGGTCGGCCAAGCCGACTTCCGCAGTCTCGCCGATTACATCGCGCCCAAAGATTCCGGCCGTGTCGATCATCTCGGCGCGTTCGCGGTGACGACCGGCATCGGCTGCGATGAACTCGCCCGCAAGTTCGAGGAGGAACTGCACGACGATTACCTCTCGATCATGACGAAGGCCCTCGCCGATCGATTGGCGGAAGCCTTCGCCGAGAGGCTCCATCAGCAGGCGCGGTGCGACTGGGGCTTCGGCGGCGATGAGCACCTCTCGAACGAAGAGCTCATCGACGAAAAATATCGCGGCATCCGCCCGGCGTACGGCTACCCGGCGTGTCCCGATCACACGGAAAAGCCGCGGCTCTTTGAATTGCTCGGGGCGACCGAGGCGACCGGGATCGTCCTCACCGACAGTTACGCCATGCACCCGGCGGCGTCGGTCAGCGGGTTGTACTTCGCCCATCCCCAGGCGCGGTACTTCACGGTCGACAAGGTCACGAAGGACCAGGTCGAGGACTACGCCGCCCGCAAGGGGGTCTCAGTCCGCGAAGTCGAACGCTGGTTGGCGCCGAATCTGGGGTATGACGCGTAAACGATGATTGAAGCCCAGGGAAAGCGTTCCCTGGGCTTCCGGAGATGATTGATGCCCGCGCCCATCCTCTACTGCGGCGATACCGAACTGACCGGCGCCGCGGCCTATCTCGCCGGGCTGATCGCGCACGCCGGGTGGACTTGCGAGTACGTCCCCAGTCATCAGCCGTTGACGTCCGACATGATCACGGCCGACCGTCGGTTGATCATCTTCAGCGATTACCCCGCCGCGATGGCGCGGGCCTGCCAATCACGGATCGTCGAGCGGGTCGCCGCCGGGACGGGACTCCTGATGATCGGCGGATGGGAGTCGTATCATGGGCTCGGCGGGGATTGGGACGGGACGCCGATCAGTCGGTTGCTCGGCGTGACGACGCGGTCGGTCGATGATCGCTGCAACAGCTTCACCCCGGCGCTGCTCGCGCCGACCACCACCGGCGAGACGCACCCGATTCTGGCGGGGCTTCCCTGGCGCGAGCACCCGCCGTTTTTGGGGGGGTGGAACCTGGTCGACCCCGGGCCGGGCGAGACGCTCCTCGAGATACATCAGTTCCAGCGCTGCCGCGTGGCGACCGATGGGAGCCTCCTCGCCGCGCCGGCGGGAGTGACGCCGGGACTGGTCGTCCATCACCACGGCGACGGCCGCACGGCGGCGTTCCTGTCTGATGT
>CAYRVS010000135.1:0-7939 GCA_964427725.1 uncultured Planctomycetaceae bacterium
CTACACCGGCGACGGGGAAGTGACCCTTCAACAGGTGGTCTTGGCCGCCGGCGGACTCACTCCGCAGGCCTCTCCTTCGGTCCAAATCGTACGGGGCGAACGCGGTGGTCGCAGCATCCTCTTTTACAACCCCGGCGGTCGCGATGTCCTGCAGCATGGCGACTTCATCGTGGTCGAGGGGTTGCGGGCGCCAGGCGGACAGGTGGCGACGGCGCATCCCGGCGTGACGTGGCTCGGCTTCATGGGAGTCCTGTCGCGCCCCGTGGTCGTCCCGGTCAAACCCGATCAGGCCCAACTCGTCACCATGATGCGGGCCCTCAATCAAACCCCGGAACTCGCCCGCGTCGTCCGGCCGATCATCCCCGCCCGCGCGACACCGTCCAGCAATCCTCAAGATCCCTTGCCCAGCGGCACGATCCTCGCCGTCCCCACGCAGATGCTGGTCGCCAGCCAACTCCCCGAGTTCCCCGCCGCCGCGACTATCCCCGTCGCGACCGCCGCCGAGACCGCGATCGCTTCGACCTCCCCGTTCCTCACCCCAAGTCCCGTGGTTCCCGAACCGAAACCCGCGCCAAGTCCCCCCGCAACGGCGAGCGCGGCCGCGCTGCCCGATCCCCTCGCCTTGGGCCGCGATTTGCCCGAGTTGCCCCCGGTGGTCCCGGAGCCCGCCCCCAGTCCGAAACCGTCGTTTGATCGGGAACTGACGGCGAGTCCCGTGCCGTTTTCGATCACCCCCGACGCCGATACCGCCGCCAGCCCCGCGAGCCTGCCGATTCCGGGGAGCCGCCTCGATTTGACGCCGCTCAAGCCGGCCCCCGTGAAACCATCCACGGAGCCGGTGACCAAACCGAATCCCACCGTCGCCGAAGCGGACGGCTTGACGATCGAGGATGACGCGGAGCTCGTCGGCGAGTTGGATGTGCCGACGTCACCCTCCGGCTTCAGCCTTTGGCAACTGTTGGGGATCGGCGGGACGATCGTCACGCTGGTGGGGATCGCCGTCGGCACCCGTCGCTATATGGAGCAACCGCAGCATGCGTTCGGTCGCGGGGAAGACTTCATGCCCCGCCGCGTGTCGCGTCCGTCCTTGCCGGAACCCGTTGCCGCGCGGCAGGAAGCGAAAGAAGCTCCGACACCACCCAAACCGGCGTTTAAGCCGATTCCCCTCTCGGCGCTGCTAAAGAACACCGTCCCGCTGACGACCGAAGCCGCCGACCTGCCGCGCGGCATTCAGTTGCAGCAACCTGCGATCCACGAAGCGGTGAGCTATCGGGTCGATGCGGCGCATCAGCCCGAACAGAACGCCCCGCATCTCGATCCGGTCGTGGTCGCCACGCGGCCGACCCTGGAGCTCGACCGTCCCGCGACGCAAACGATTCCCCGGCCCCACTTCCGCGCGCAACCCGCCGCGCGGGAACCGGTCATGGCGGATGTTTCGGTCTTGGCCGCGGCTGAATCCCAACCCGAGATGCCGATGCGGGAACCGGAACCGACGGCGGCCGATCTTCCCGCGATGGCCCCGCTCGCCGGGCAAAGCAGCGTCGAACGAGCCCTGTCGCAACTGCAACGCGGGAGGCGCGCATGACCATCGGCCTCGATCTGGGGGCGACCCAGTTCCGCTCGTTGCGCCATCAGGGAGATCGCCTGGTGGGTCGGACCTGCCGCGCGCAGATTCTCTCGATCGCCGCGACGCCGGCCCATCGCCGGTTGCTTGATCATGACGGGGTCCATTACGCCGAATCACCCGGCAAGCTTCACATCCTGGGGGACGCCGCGGTCGAATGGGGCCAATTGATGTCCCTCGAACCGACGCGGTTGCTGATCGACGGGCAGCTTCCCGCCGAGAATCCGATCGCCCGGCAGATTCTGTCGTTGATGGTCGATGCCGTGCTGCCCCGGCCAAAACAGCCGGGGGACATCTGTCTGATGACGATCCCCGGGGAACTCGATCCCGACGCGCCATCACCCGAGCGGGAATTCTTCACGCGGCTGGTGCGGCTGCGCGGTTACTCCCCCACGGTCCTCGGTCAGGGGCACGCCCTCGTCTTGGCGGAACTCGCCGCGGCGGGCTTTTCCGGGCTGGGGATCAGCCTCGGGGCGACCTTGAGCGAGTTCTCGCTCAATCGCTCGGGCCGCGAGGTCGCCCGCTGCGCGATCCCTTGGGGCCTTGATGAAATCGGCGACACCCTTGCAATGATCGGCCAAGAACCGACCATGCCGAACGCCCGCGCCGAGGGGATGCTCGCCGATTTCCTCGTCGAACTGCTGCTCGAAGCCGGTTCGCGAATCGCCCAGCACGACGGGTTCCGCGTGCTGCAACAGCCCGTGACAATCGCCTGGGGCGGGGGGCTTGCCGCGATGCCGCGGGGGGGCATGATCTGCGAACAGGCCTGGCGCCGCGCCGGCTGGCCGTTACGCCTTGCGAAGCACCACCTCTGCCCCGACGCCGCCTACACCATCGCCCGCGGCTGCCTGATCGCCGCGACCCTCGAAGCGAAACCCGAAGGGATCGCGATCGCGGCGTGATGCCGTCGCCAATCCTTGCAAATCCGCCGGGGCCGGGTCAGACTTTCGGTCCAGTCATGACGGCACGGTTCGCGTGCCGGCGGCGAGTCAGCGGGGGACGGCGGATGTCGATCGAATTGGCGGAAAAGCTCAAGGTCAAACTGACCGACAAGTGGGTGCTCGTCGACGGATCGGTCCCCGAGTTGCGGCGGTTCGCCAATTGGACCGGCAAGGTCAAGACCGTCAACATGAACGGCCGGGCGCTCGTCGAGTTCGACGGGCCGGTCGACATCGGCTGGTACGACATCGATCCCGCGTTCCTGACCGTGATCGACGCCCCGCGTCCGAAGAAGGTCGCCGAGGCCCCGGCGAAAGCTCCCAAACCGGCGGCGGCTCCCGCGGCACCAGCCGCAGCCACCCCGACGGCGGCCCCCACAGCGGCACCGGCGGCGGGGGGCAAACCTTCCCCGCTCGACCTGATCCGCAAGCAGCAAGCCGCCAAGAAGGGGGATGCGACACCGGCGGCTGTGGTGACGGAAGCGCCGGCTGCGCAAGCCCCCGTCTCGGAAGCCCCTGCGGCGGCACCGGCCTCCGCGGAACCCCCCGTCGCCAAACCCGCCCCGGTCTCCACGGTCGGAGCGGATGGCAAGAAGCTCTCTCCGCTGGATCTCATCCGGAAGCAAGGGGCGGCGAAGCGGTCGGAATAAACCGCCGTCTTCCACGGGCTAACTTCCGGCCGGCAGCCTTAACACGACGTGTCGGAACCACTAGGCGGTGCTCAATGTGTCGAGTGCTGGGCTGACCGATCCACGATGCTCAAATTCGGCGGTTCAGGTACGGGCTCGTCGGTTCCGCCGGGCTGCTTCGGGAATGCCTCGGTCGTCGTCCAGGCTGTCGGTTCGCGCATGACAAAGCGATCGAGCCGTAGCGTTTGATGGTAGGGATGCCCGGGATCCCGCAGCGCGGCAAAAAGCGCGCGGGTTCGCGTCGCGAACCGTTGCTGGTGAGCCTCCAACCGTTCGGGAATCAATCGAAAGTCATCCGCCGCGATCCGCTCGATCATCCAGTCGTTGATCGGCAGTCCGTAATGCGTCAGGTCCATGTAGTTCGCGAGCTCGTGCGTGATCTCGGTCGCGAGCTCGAAATCGTAGAGCCGGACGTTCGGCAGCGTGGCGAGTTCATGGCAGAGGAGCGCGCGGAAGCGCAACCGTTCCTCCAACCCGCGGCCCGTGTCGAACTCATCGGCGAGATAACTGAGCCCGCTGACCGGCGGGAGGAACAACCGGAACTCGACGGTGGGGTATGCGACGATGAGGGGCTTCAACTGTTCGCGAACATGCCGCGCGACCTCGGCTTCCTTGCGTCCCTGGCGGAGCGCGGTCGATTGATTGAGATGCCATTTCGCGAGCTGCCCGGTCCCCTTGGCGAGCGCGTCGTTCTCGGAAAAGCGGTACTTGCGGAACCAGGTGCCGCGGGTTTCCAGATCGGGATCGCCCCGTCGCCACAGCACGCGTAACGATTGCTCGGCGGTATCGAGCGAGAGCAGCTCGCGCAGCCGCTCGCTCCGTGATTGGCGGTAGAACTCGACGGGGAAATCACCCGGCTCGGTGAAGGAGCTCGCGACGGGACAATCGAACGCGAACCGATCGAGCCCCCACAAGACATGCCGCACGCGGCCCGTGCACAGCGCGAGTTTGACCGCCAGCCGTTGCTGCGCGATGGTCGAACCGGGGAGCGTGATCCGCAGGGCGTTCCAGCCGAGTTCACGCCGCAGCGTCGAGGGAAGAAAGTTGTCGCAATGCGACGTCCCCGCGATGACGGCGTCATAGTCCGCCGTCCGGATCAACCCGGGCACCAATCGTCGGGGATCGCGCGGATAGTGGTTTGCGGGGTCGACGGCGTGCCAGCGGCGATAGGGGTCGATCGCGACGTTCAACACGGCGATCCCCACCAGCGGGAGGAGCACTCCCGCCAGCAAGCCGCGCAGATACCGCCGTGCTTGGGTCATCGGAATTCAGAACTGAAAGTACATGAACTCGGAAACGCGGGTGATGTGCAACATGGCGACGACGAACGCGAGCCCCACCGCCGCCCCCCAGATTTCCGGGGGAATCCGCCGCGGGATCGACACCCGAGGAAAACCCTCCGCGAGCGCCCGCTCCAAGCGTTCGATCCAGATCCCCGAATGCGGGACCGTCCAGACGAGGAGGCCCAGTCCGCCAAGCCAGATGAGTTGCGTCATCCAACCCTCCGCGGCCATGGTCGAATCCGCGGGAAGCCATCCTCGCAAGCCGCCTAACGCCCCGAACAGCGTTCCCGCCGCCGTCAAGCTGACGGAGCGAAACAAGACCCAGCCGCCCAGGACCGTGAGGAAGGTGAGGGGCCGCCCCCACCAGGCGGGTTGCCGCTCCTTCGCTCCGCGAATGTCTTGCCAGAGCTGATGAATCGCCAGCGCGACGCCATGCCACAGACCCCAGAGGAGAAACGTCCAACCCGCGCCGTGCCATAGCCCGCCCAGCAGCATCGTGATCAGCAGGTTGAGCGATCGACGCCCCCGGGAACAGCGATTGCCCCCCAACGGGATGTAGAGATAGTCGCGCAGGAACGACGACAAGCTCATATGCCAGCGGCGCCAGAAATCGCTGATCGAAACGGCTTGATAGGGCGCGGCGAAGTTGAGCGGCAGCCGGATGCCGAAGAGTCGCGCCGATCCCGCCGCCATATCGGAATAGCCGGAGAAGTCGAAATAGAGCTGGAAGGCATACGCGAGGACGCCCCCCCACGCCGCGAATCCGGTCAGGGGCGTCCCTTCGTGCGCGGCGAGAAAGACCGGCCCCACATAGACCGCGACGCCATCCGCCAAGACCGCCTTCTTGAAGAGGCCGAGCATGAACTGCGTCAGCCCGACGGCGAGATCGGTGATGGTCGGACTCTGGTCTACGGGATCGCGCCGAAACTGCGGCAGGATGTCGTCCGGCCGGACGATCGGCCCCGCGATCAGTTGTGGAAAGAACGTGACGAAGAGTCCGTACTCGACCGCCGAATGGGCCGTCATCTTGCGATGATAGGTGTCGCAGAGATAGGCGATCTGCTGAAAGGTGAAGAAGGAGATGCCGAGGGGCAGTTCGGCGGACTTCAGCGTCCACGCGGTGCCCAAGAGCAGGTTAAGGTTCTCGACCAGGAACGCCGCGTACTTGTAGTGGATGAGCGCCGCGAGATTCCCCACCAAGCCCAGCGTGAGCGCGAGCCGGCGGATCGTGTCGGATGAGCTTCGCTCGATCACCCGCCCCAGGAAAAAATTCCCGGCGAGTGACAGCCCGAGGAGCGACAGGTTCGCCGGGTTCCACCAGGCATAGAATCCGAGACTGGCGACGGTCAGCCAGGCGAGCGCGGATCGGGACCCCGTCCGGACGAGGATCGCGTAGACGATCGCCGTCAGGGGCCAAAAGACGAACAGGAATTCATGGGAGTTGAAGAGCACGACGGGAGCCTCGACGTCGGCACCCCCCGTGTGGCCTGGCGACGTCGTCCCCCGTGACGGGCGGGCGAGTTGTCTAGGGAATCGCGAATTTCGTCAATGGCACTGCAGGCTATCAAACGAGCAGGGGGGGGGCCGGAAAGTCCGGCTGTTGGACCATCCCGCCTCCACGTTCGACGATCGACGCCTCATCTCTCAGGCCGTCTTCTGATCGGGGGACTTGATGGGGCCGTGGTCGATCCCGATCAGCGATTTGGTCGGTTCGCAGGGTGGGGCGTAACCCGACACCTGGAGCGGCAGTGCGCCGGGTTACGCCGCGCTAACCCAGCCTACATACTGCGCTGACCCAGCCTAGAGGCGTTCACCATCAGCGCACGGCGGGCTGACGCCGCGCCGCTCTTTGGGGAGCGACGTCCCCTCGTCTACGCCGTCTTCTGATCGGGGTACTTAATGCGGCCGTGGTAGATCCCGATCAGCGATTTGGTCAGCGACTCCTCGACGACGGCGAGTTCGCTCAAAGTCAGCGAGCATTCGTCGAATTGGCCGTCGAGCAGCCGTTTCATCGAAATGTCGTGGACGAGCGTTTCGATCCGCTTCGGGGTCGGTTCGCTTAAGGTGCGGCTGGCCCCTTCGACGGCGTCGGCGATCATCATCACCGCCGCCTCCTTCGTCTGCGGCTTGGGGCCGGGATACCGAAACGCCGATTCCTCGACCACCGGCCGGCGTTCCTCGGGGAGCGCGGTCGCCTGCTTCGTCGCGGCCCGATAGAAGAACTCGACCAGCGTCGTGCCGTGGTGCTGTTCGATGAAGTCGATGAGGGGTTGGGGGAGGGAGTGTTGCACCCCCAGATCGACGCCGTCCTTCACGTGACCGATGATGATCAGCGTGCTCATCGCCGGATTGAGTTGATCGTGCCGGCTGGCCTGTCCCGCCGCCATGTTCTCGACGAAGTACTGCGGTTTGAGCATCTTGCCGACGTCGTGGAAGTAGGCCCCCACGCGGCAGAGCAACCCGTTCGCGCCGATGGAATCGGCGGCGGTCTCGGAGATCGTCGCCACCGCGATCGAATGGTTGTACGTCCCGGGGGCGCGGCGGACGAGCTCCTGCAGCAGCGGATGGGAAATGTCGCTCAGTTCCAGCAGGCTGATGTCGGTCACCACGCCGAACAGTTTCTCAATGAACGGCAGACTCCCCGCGACCAGAAACCCCGTGGCGAAACACCAGCCGGCGGCGGACAGACTGTCGGCCTGCAGGTACCAGTCGGTCCATAACCGGAAGAGCCGCTGCGATTCGATGACCGCGACCCCCCAGGCGACGAACAGGTAGGTGACCGCCGTCCAGAAACCGACCGTCACCACCTTCGACCGGGACGCGACTTGGTTGAGCTGCACGACGGCGGCGGCGATCGCCGACATCAGCAGCACGAAATCGCCGACGTTTCCCCCGGTCGACAGCGTCAGCACGATCGCCAGCGAAAACCCGGTGATCGCCGCGAGGACCTGGTTGTAGGCGATCGCCAACACCATCACAACGGCGAGGATCGGCACCACCTCGGCCCGCCAACTCCCCGCCGCCAACAGTCTGCCCAACCCGACGGCGAGCGTGATCGCGGCGAGGTAGATCGTCAGTCGGGCGACCCGTTGGATCAACCGGGGCTCGTTGCGGATCAGGTAAAACGCGTTGACCCCGCCGAGCACGATGAGGAGCGCCGCGACGGTGAGGACGCGCAGCACGCGGTCGGACCACGGGACGAGATTCTCGAGCGCGAGATACTGGGCCCGCAGGACTTCGAGGGTTTCCTCATCGACGTTCGCCGTGGGGGCGACCAGGACTTGGCCGCGTTTGTAGACGTCGGTGACGGCCGTGGTTTCGAGCCGGATCGCCTGTTTGCGGGCGTTGGTCGCGGCGTCGTCGTACGTCAGCGGGGTGTCGATGTCCGACGTGTCGCCGACGAGG
>CAYRVS010000135.1:7949-15011 GCA_964427725.1 uncultured Planctomycetaceae bacterium
GGGATCAAGGCGTCGGCGACCACGACCTCGGTCAGGACCGTTTCGGGGGACCAGGGCTCGTCCGACTTCATCCACGAGATTCTGCTCGTCAGATCGAGCTCGCGCTCCGTCAGTTCCGCCTGACTGATGATGCCCGAAACCCGCAGCGGCGCGGTGAACTGGGTGAACTCGCCGACGATCACGTCGATCTGTCGTTCCGCCATCGACGCCGGGCTGATCGCGAGTTGCAACATCTGCCAATCGCGGGCCAGGTCGTTCGAGAGGGGGACGTTCCCCAGCGGATCGGTTTCAAAGCCGAAGGCATGCCGGACGTCGGCGGCGAGATCGGTGACGTCGTGCACCGCCGAGACGTTGAACAGGTCGTCGCGCAGGCGATTTTCAAGTTCGCGAAGCTGCTGCACGTCGTTGCGATAGACCGGGGGAACCAGCCGTTCCCGTTCCAGCCGGGCGAGTTCGGTCTTGCGGGTGTTGACGCGATCGAAATCGATGCGCGCGAGGACGGCGTCGGCGACGAAATCACCCAGCCGATAGCGAAACGGGGCCCGCCAGCTTTCCAGCACCAGCACCAACAGGACCAGGAACAGGGTGCTGATGGCGAGTCGAAGGAGCAGATCGACGTCCCGCAATTGACCCAGCAGCCGACCGCTCCAGCGCGAGCCGGCTGTCAGGGTGACCGCTTTCATGTTCCGCGTTTTGCGCGGGGCGAAGATCCGCATCGTCAATCGCTAAGAGAGGACGTCGCGGAGACGTCGGTCGGCGGCGGTCCCTGGGGGGCTGCCGTCGATAAAGTCTCGGCCGCGGGAGGCAACCCCCGCGGTTCGGCCCTGCGGCCGTCGCGTCCGTCATCATAAGCGGCGACGATCCGCCGTACGAGGGGATGCCGCACGATGTCCTCCGCCGTCAGGTGGACGAGCCCGATCCCCGGAACGTTCCGCAGCCGCCGCAGCGCGTCCTGTAGTCCGCTTTCCATATGGTCGGGCAGGTCGGTTTGCGTGGCGTCTCCCGTGACGACGATCTTCGAGGCGTTCCCCATCCGAGTCAGAAACATCTTCATCTGGGTGACGGTGGTGTTCTGCGCCTCATCGAGAATCATGAAGGTGTGATTCAGCGTCCGGCCGCGCATGAAGGCCAGCGGCGCGATCTCGATCACGTCCCGATCGAGGTACCGCTGCACCTGGTCGTAATCCAGAATGTCCCCCAACGCGTCCAAGAGCGGCCGCAGATAGGGGTTCACCTTGTCGAACATGTCGCCCGGCAGGAACCCGAGTTTTTCCCCCGCTTCGACCGCCGGCCGCACCAGCACGATCTTGCGGACCAGATCCTGCCGCAAGGCGTTGACCGCCATCGCGACGGCGAGATAGGTCTTCCCCGACCCGGCCGGACCGGCGGCGAAGACCAGATCATGTTCGCGGACCGCGCGGACATACTCCTGCTGACCAGGCGTCCGGGGGACCACCTTCCGGGCCTTGTGGAAGACCTCGATCGAATCCCCCCCGCCATGGGCGAATTCCTGCGAACGATGCAGCACGCGGTCGAGATCCTCCTCGGGCAGGCAGCCGCGATGTTCGATCAGCCCGCGGAGTTCGGTAAGGATTTCGGTGCCGCGCTCCAGTTGCTCGGGCTCCCCTTTCAGATGGAGATCATCCCCCCGAAGGGTGATGTCGAGCTGGAGCACTTCGCGGAGACGTCTCAGGTTCCGATCCCGGGCCCCGAACAGGCTGCGGACATCATCGTGACTGCGAAACGGAACCTTGACTTGTTGCATGCGTGACCGCCGTTCTCCAAGTAAGACGGGCCGAGCGCTGACGTTCGCGACGTCATTCGACTCTACCGCGCGACCTCCCGGCTGACCATCCGAACCGGCCATGGATTCATCCTCTCTTCATGTTCGATCACCGCGCGGAGTCGCCGCGGCCCCGACCGCCGGTCGTACCCAGATGAACCCCCGAAGTTCCGGAGAGACACCACGTTCCGCCCCGGGTTCGCCGCCGCCATGCGGCGCTCTACGCCCATGACGATCATTCCCTTCCCGGCCCCCGGCGAGCGATCGAGGGTCGGGCGCCACGTTGGATGGTCTTCACAGACTCTTCTCCCCGACGTACGACGACGAAGTCCTCACATGATCACGGTCCATCGCGACATAACCGTTACGACCAGTACCATCTGGCCCCCCGATCTCGGAGTTCTTTCGGTCATTCCCAAAAGCCCGTGCCGAGCGATTGGGATGTTCTAGGTTGCATGGGAGGCGAAAGCTTCAGCGCGGGAGACCGGTGCGGGTGCTCCCGAGGATGTGGCGATGAGATGCCGCCGGTCGCGACGTGCCGCCGTGGATCCCACGACGGGACGCGGTGAGAGGTGACACGGAATGGTGTGGGTGACAACCGCCGAGATATGTACGACGGGGAGCCTGGGCTCCGGCGTGGTAAGCATGTTCGGTGAGGGCGCGTGCTACGGTCTGACTTGGTTGGCGGGGTTGTGGCTCGCCGCGCGGCGAACCACTTCGCCGACTTGGTGGGGACGCATGCGCGCGGGGTCGCCGCTACCGTGGCTTCCCGCCGCGTGGTTGGCGTGTTCGTGCGCCGCGGTCGCGTGGGCGGTGGAAACGCCGGGGTTCTGGTCGCATGCGACCGTCCTGGTGCTGTTGGCCGGTTGGGGCATTGTCTCGACCGATGTGGCGTGGCTGGTGACGGGTTGGGCGTGTGCCGGGGGGACGGCGGTCGCCTTCTCCGCCGGGGCCGGTTGGCTGGTCGGCTTATGGGGTCTGGCGGCGCTGTTCGGGACGATCGCCGGTTGCGCGCTGCGGCATCGCCGCTGCTGGGATCAGCGATCGTCGTCGCGGGCCGTATCCGTCTCCACCATGAGGACCACATCCCACGAGCCAGTTTCGCTGCCGATCGATCGACAGGTGGAACATTTGCGGACGCGGTTGTCGCTGCTGACCGAAAGTCTGCCGATCGGCGTTTTCGAGGCCGACATCGCCGGGCGGGTCCATTACCTTTCGCCGCGTTGCGCCGAGATTCTGGGGGTGCAGTTTCTCGACGGTTTCGTCGGGAGTTGGTTCGACCATCTCCATCCGGGAGATCGGCAGGAAACCGAACACAATTGGCGGAGCAACTGGCAACGTCATGAACCCTTCACGACCGAATGCCGCGTCCTGGCGGTCGACGGCGGGCAGCGATGGGTCCAGCTGCGGTGCCAGCCGTTGACCAACGATTTCGGCGGGTTGTACCTGGGAACCGCGGAAGACATCACCGAACAGCGCCGCAACGCGCGGCAGATGCAGAAATACGCCGATTCGCTGGAACGGGCCCGGCATGCCGAGCGGACGAAGGCGGCGGAACTCGAGAAGCTGGTCGCGGCCCACGAAAAGTCGCGGCTCGACGCCGAGGCGAGCTCCCAGGCGAAGAGTCTGTTCCTGGCGAACATGAGCCATGAAATCCGTACGCCCATGACCGCGATCCTCGGGTTTACGGAAGTCCTGCTCGACGAAGCCGGCGAGACGCTGCCGGCCGATGCGCCGCTAAGGACGGTGCGGCGGAACGCCGAATATCTGCTCGAACTCCTCAATGATGTGCTGGATCTGTCGAAGATCGAAGCGGGGGAGTTGGCGCTGGAACGGGTCCGATGCGCGCCGCGTCAAATCGCCCGCGACGTCCTCGACCTGATGCAGATTCGGGTCCGCGGCCGCGACGTCACGCTGCAAACGAAGATCGCCGAACCCTTCCCCGAGACGCTGGTCAGCGATCCGACGCGGCTCAAACAGATTCTGGTCAACCTCGTCGGGAACTCGATCAAGTTCACGCAGCGAGGGACGATCACGATCGAGCTCGCGCTCGAGCCGATGGCCGACGCGGCCCCGGAGACCGGTGCCCGACAGTTGGTCATGCGGGTCTCCGATACAGGGATCGGCATGAGTCCCGAGCAACTGGCGAAGTTGTTCCGCCCCTTCACGCAGGCCGACATTTCGACGACCCGCAAATATGGGGGAACGGGGTTGGGGCTGACGATCTGCAAGACGTTTATCGAACGGCTCGATGGGACGATCTCGGTGGAGAGCCAACCGGGCGTGGGGACGACGTTCACCGTGATCGTGCCCGCTCAGGATCCGGTCTTCAGCCTGAACAAGCCGACGCCGTTCCTCTCCGTCATGACGGCGGAGCGTCCCGTACACGCCGCCGGCAACCAAGTTCTCCTTCCCGCGAAGTCCCGCCTCCTGCTCGCCGAGGATGGCGTCGACAACCAGCGGCTGATCACCTTCCTCCTGAAGAAGGCGGGGGCCGAGGTGACCGTCGTGGGGGATGGCGTCGCGGCCGTCTCCGCCGCCCAAGCCGCCGTCGCCGAAGGGCAACCGTTCGATGCCATCCTGATGGACATGCAGATGCCGCTGATGGACGGGTATCAGGCGACCCAGACGCTGCGAACCGGCGGGTATTTGGAGCCGATCATCGCGTTGACGGCCCATGCGATGCAGGGGGATCGCGACAAATGTCTCGCCGCCGGCTGCGACGACTACGCCCGCAAGCCGGTCCAGCGACAAGAGCTGCTCGACACGCTGACTCGGTTGATCACGGCAAGTCGACTGCGGTGAACCCTCGACTTTCCCGCGGCGTTCCCACTGGTGACACAGTGACGGCGACCCATCTGTTGCGACGACCGAGCCACATCACATCGGCCCATGTCGGGATCAAGCCGTCAAAAACCGGTGCCAGAATGACGACAACCCGAGGATGCTGTCCTCGGGTTGTCAACAGTTCCACGGCGCTTGAATCAACAAGCCCGGTAGTGAATGTCAGCCATCGGCTGTCGCCAAATGGCAAGTCGAACTACGGCAGGATCACGGCGTCGATGACGTGAATCACACCGTTCGCGGCGGCGATGTCGGTCTTCACCACGTTCGCGGCGTCGACCATCACCTTGCCGTCCTTGACGGTGATCTTCGCGGCCTTCCCTTGGACCGTCTTCGCTTCCTTCAGCTTGACGACGTCGGCCGCCAGCACCTTGCCGGGAACGACGTGATAGGTCAGGACGGCGATCAGCTTTTCCTTGTTCTCGGGCTTGAGCAGCGACTCGACGGTCCCGGCGGGGAGCTTGGCGAAGGCTTCATCGGTCGGGGCGAAGACGGTGAACGGGCCCTTGCCCTTCAGCGTTTCGACGAGGTCCGCCGCTTGCAACGCCGCCGCCAGCGTCTTGAACTGACCCGCCGCGACGGCGGTGTCGACGATGTCCTTCTTCGCGGGTTCGGCCGCGACCGCGACGCTGACGCCGACCAGCACCATCAATCCCGCCGCCAAGCCTTGCCACATTTTCGTCATTTTGAACAGCCTTCCCAGTACGTGGTGATGCGATGCACCGCCGCGCGCACGCTGAGCGCGGCTTGAGTGCGTGATTTTTGCACGACACATCGCCGTGCGGTTCAGAGCGCGTCCCCCGACGTGGGGACGGTGCGATGACTCCGTCGTCCGAGAGTCACCATTGCGACTGATCACGAGAGTTCTAGCCATGTTGTCCACGGCGTCCACTTTTTTTTACGTGAATCTTGCCTGTGGAGTGAAACCCCTCTCGATAAACGGCCCGCAGGTTCGTGGCGGGAACCCCAATCCAAGTGGCGCAAGCCGACGACGGATGGGGCCTGTCGCCCATGAAATGGACGCTTTATCATCCACCCGGTTCGATCATGAAACGATGAGCCACAAGGCCGATGACCGTTGACGAGCGACAAGGCCCCGTGAACTGATGTGTGGATTCCGGGAGTGGTCGTGATGCGCGTACGCCGCCGGGTATGGGTCTGGGTGATGTTGGTGATCGGGGTCGTGAGCACCTGGTGGTACGTCGAAGCCAGATCACAACTCCCCGCCGAGGTGACCGCGGCGCGGCTGATGGTGGGGCCGCTCGAACGGGAATATCTCCTCTTTCGTCCGAAGAGCTTGCCGGCCGACGTGGTGGTCCCGCTGGTCTTCGCGTTTCACGGCGGCAACGGCGAGGCGAAGGGAATGCTGAACCTGACGCGGTTCCTGATCGGCCGTGTAACCCACGACGTCGACAGCCAAACAATCTGGGAGTTTTTCCGCACGCATCCGCGGGTCCCCTGAGCGGATCGCCGCTCAACACGGACACCTCCCTCGATGCTCGTGACGGAACATTCGTCGCCGGCTCATCCGCCGAAACTGCCGATGCGGCCGGTTTTCGGCCGGAAACTTGCGGGAACCCGGGGCGTTGACGCACGATTGTCTTGAGTCCCCCGGTCGACCGGCGATATGACCCCGCTCACTCCCGAACCCGTCATGTCCGAGTTGGAAGCCGCCGCAGGAGCCCCCCTCTCGCGGATCGGTCGAGGGGCGCTCGCCCTCGCCGGTCTGGCGTTGGCGGCGGGGTTCGCCCTCGCGGCGGTCCTCGAACCGGATCCCCGCGGGTACGGGACGCATCAGCGCCTGGGACTCCCCGAGTGCACGATGCGGACGGTCTTCGGCATCCCCTGCCCGGGGTGCGGCATGACCACCAGCTTCGCCCACTTCGTGCGGGGGAACTGGTCGGCCAGTTACGCCGCGAACCCCGCCGGGTTGTGGATGGCGCTGGGCTGCGTGACGTTGTGGGCCTGGTGCTGGGCCGCGGCGGCGCGAGGCAGGATGTGGTTGGTGACCGACCCCTGGGCGACGCTGGCCTGGCTGCTGGCGAGTTGGGGCGCGGTCAGTGTGCTGATTTGGGTGCAACGGCTGTGACGGTGCGGGCCAACAGCACGGTTCCCAATCAGGACATCCGAAGCACGAAATCCGAAGGAAGCGGAGAATCCGAAGGGGAAAACATCCCATCAGTAGGCCGTATTCCGCTTCGTTCCTGGGATTTCCATCGGCTTTCGTGCTTCGAATTTCGGAATTTTGAACGACATCGACACGGATCATCACGCGGCAAAGGATGGCCCCATGATCGCCCGGTCTCGCAAGAACCCACGCCTCCGCGCCGGGGCCGGCCAGGCTTGGCCGCTGTTGCTGGTCGCCACGTTGCTCCTCTCCGGCTGCTCGCTGGGAGTCATGGCCGGGAAAATGCTGCGCGGCGAACCGCTGCAAC
>CAYRVS010000136.1:0-14694 GCA_964427725.1 uncultured Planctomycetaceae bacterium
TCTCTACTGCTATGACCACGTCTTCTATGTCGCGAACGATAAGAAGAACGGCTTCACGCGGTTCGATCCTGCGGGGCTCAAGCCGACCGACTCCGCCGAGACGATCGCACGGCGGGCCGTCTTCCATCCGGGCGGCGGCGGACACATCACCCTTGCCGCAAGCGGCGGCATGGCCTACTCGTCGTGGATCGATCGCGACGGGGAGCACAAAGGTCGGGTCGACGTGACCCCGTTGTCGACATCCGACACGCCGCAGATCGCGCTCACCTTCCACCTGCCCCACGGCGGGATCCATGGCGCGACCGCCGTGTCGGGGAAGGTCTTCTTCGCCCCGACCGATGGGATTTGCTGGGTGCAGGCGCTCGCGGCGGCACCCACGGCCTCGACTGTGATGGATGTGAAGCATTTGTCGCTGGGCCAAGTCGGCGAGCAGCCGCGGCGGACCGGTTCGTTCACCACGTTCGGCCGATTCGTCGCTTTCACATCCGGCGGGGGATCGGCGGCCCAACTGACGACCATCGACGCCGCCGAAACCGACCTGAAACCGGTCCACCTCGCGGTCCCGATGGCGGAAGGCCAACGCCCGTCCGGTTTGGAAATCGTGACGCCTCGCAAGGGTTCCCCGTGGGCGTTCGTCTTCCATGGTCAACCGGCGGGCGGGACCGCCCCCAATCAATTGAGTCTGATCGAACTCGATCCCAACACCGACGGCCGGCTCGACGACGCCAAGGTCGCGATGGTGCTGGAGGTCGGCAAGGCGCTCGTCAACGGGCACGGCGGACACCACAGCGTCGCCTTCGACGCCGACCGCCGCCGCGCGATCTTCACGAACCCCGGAGACGGCACCTTGACGGTCCTGACGCTGAAGGATCGCCAGGTCGCCGCGCAGCTTCAGATCGGCGGCACGCCGTCGAAGCTGATCGCGGTCGGCGGTCGGGCGAGTGATCATTGATCACAGCATGCCCAAGGAAGGCCTTCCCTGGGCCTGGGTATTCTGACTTCTAACTCCTGCCGTGATCCCGGATTGACGACGTTCGGCATTCCTTCGTACAGTATCTTCGTGGGCATCGAATTGAAGACTGGCTGGGAGTCGGTCGCTCGATGTTTCCGGGGAGGCAGGGATGCGCGGACTTCCGCCACGTACGTGGTGGCGACTCGACCGGTCGCGGACCGGCCTCCTCGCGCTCGCGGCGCTGCTGCTCTTCAGCGTCGGCTTAGGCTCGCATCGCGCGCTGACCGATCATGAGGCGCTCCTCGCCGGGTCGACCAAGGAAATGGTCCAGTCCGGCGATTGGCTGCTGCTGCGGATCGGTGACCAGCCGTGGCTCGAGAAGCCGCCGCTTCCCCAATGGCTCGCCGCGGTGAGCGCGCTCGGTTGGGGGACGTTCAGCGAAGGGACGATGCGGCTGCCGTTCGCCCTGTGCGGCGTGGTGGTAGTGCTGCTGGTCGCGGGGATCATGGCCCGGCTGCGGAATCCCACGCTGGGGTTCCTCGCGGGACTTGTGCAGGCGACCGTCGTGTATCAAGTCAGCTACGCGCGGCTCGCCGAGTCCGATGTCGTCCTGCAGGTCTTCGTGCTGGGCGCGATCGCGGCGTTCGTGCATGTCGAACGAAGCTGCCGGGAACGGGGGATCACGGAGCGATTGCCCGCCGACCTCGCGAGGTGGCGGTTTGCCTTCTGGTTGCTGCTGGGCGGAACCAATCTCGCGAAAGGCCTGGTTTTCGGGACGGTTCTCGTCGGATTGACGTGTGTCGGCTGGGTGTTGCTGGAACAACAGTCACGTCTCATGGCCGTGTGCCACTGGCTTCGCCGGTGGGTGATGAGTTGGGGATCGGTCGATCGAAGGCACTGGCGGAGCCAGTGGCACACGATGTCCCTATCGCGGCCGAGCCAAGCGCTCGAGCCGATCGGACACGCGATCCGACGTTGGTGGTCGCCGCTCGGGGTCGTACTGGGGATCATGATCGCGGTCGCCTGGCCGCTGGCCGTGGCGGTGCGTGATCCCGAAGCAATGACCTTGTGGTTGTCGCACACCGTGGGGCGGGCGGCCGGGTCGCTGGGGTACATCAAACCGTGGTGGTACTACCTCACGACCTGGCCGACGCAACTCTTGCCATGGACCCCGATTCTGTTGTGGGTCGCGCCGTGGTCGTTACGGCGGGCGTGGCGACGACCCCATCAGTCGGAGGCGTTCCTCTGGTGGTGGCTGATATCGCATCCGTTGCTGCTGAGCCTGTCGTCGGGGAAGCATCACCACTATCTGCTCTATGCGTTACCCGCCGCGTCGGGATTGATCGCCTTGGGGTTATGGCGCATCGGCCTGCTCATTGCTGATGGGCGTCGGCGGTGGGTTGGTTGGCAGGTGACCGGATGCGTGGTCGCAATTGTGGCAGTCGTCGCCGCGGCCGGCGTGACCGTCTGGCGGCCGGAGTTCATGGGGCCGGCGTGGGTGCTCGCGACGCTCGTGGTGTTGTTGGAGTGTGGGCTGATCCGGTCGCTCCGGACACATCACGCGCGACTGGCGTTCGGCTCGCTGTGGCTGGTGATCGCCGCCGGACATCTCTACGCGCAGGTCGCGATTCTCCCGCGACGTGATCCCTCCGCGGCGGACAAGGCGTTTCTCGCCGAGGTCGCGCGGATGGTCGCGCCGGAGGCCCCGCTGGCCGCGTCGGGCTGTCAGGAGATCGCCCGGCATATCTTCTATCTCGATCGACCGGTGGTGGGGGTCTGGAATCCGCGTGATCTCGGGCGACATCTTCCGGATTCCGGGGTTTGGTACGTGATCGCTCGCGGAACGGCAGCCGACGCGCTGCTGACGCATGGCCGGGTCGAACAGATTCTGCAAAGCCGTTACACCCGCCGCGAGACGCAACCCGCCGACCGGTATACCCTGTTTCGGATCGATCGTTCGACCACCCTCGCCGAGTCGAGGGGCTCCCCGCAGCATTGAGGCGTCCCATGATTTCCTCCCACGAAGATCAGCCGACCGCGCGGCGGGAGTGGACCTATTTCCTGACGTTCGCCGCCGTCGGGGCGTCGGGCATGATCGTGGATGTGGTGACGTTCCTGTTGGCGTTGTCGCTCTTTCCCCCCTCCGCGGCGCGGGCCGTCGCCATTTGGGTCGCGATGACCTGGAATTTCGGCGGCAATCGAACCTTCACGTTTCGGGGACACCGCCGCGACGACTTCTGGTCGCAGTACGTCGGTTATTGCCTGAGTTGTCTGGTGGGGGCGGTGGTCAATTGGAGCATCAGCGTCGCCGCGTGGAGTTACGTGCCGGGGTTGTCAAGCACGCCGTGGCTGCCGCCGTTGTTGGGGGTCGCCGGCGGGACGGGGTTCAATTACGTCCTGTGTCGCTGGTGGGTCTTTCGGACCACGCCGGGGCCGGCTTCCCGGAAACCAAACCATGAAGAGTCCGTGATCCCCGCCCCGCATCTCATGATTCATGTTTCGTCCTCGTCGACCACTCGACAAGGGGGCTTGGTCGATTCGTACGTTCGCTGAGTGGCCGGCGGTCTGTCCTCTGTAGCGTGCGAGGGGCCGGTGCCCCTCGCGATGTCAACGGTTCATGATCAGAAGCCACCAAGCTCCGCAGCATAGGCCGGGGCACCCGCCCCGGCCGTGTGTCCGTCCTCGTTGAGCCCCGCCGCCCGTCACGTTTCGGATTGGCCGCATGACTGCGAATTCGCCGGTATCGATGGGAAGGCAACCCCTCTTCTGGGGCTTGCTGCTGCTGACGACGGCGCTCTATCTGCCGAAACTCACAACGCTGACCATCCGTGGCGAGGAGTCCCGCCGCGCGGTGATCGCCCGCGAGATGCTGGAGTCGGGAGATTGGATCGTCCCCCGTACGCAAGGGGTGGTGCGGTTGAGCCGGCCGCCGTTTCAGAATTGGCTCATCGCCGGGACCGCGATCATCACGGGGGGAATGTCGACGTGGGCGGTGCGGCTGCCGGGTTTGGCCGCGACGCTGGTCACCGTGACGATCCTTTACTGGTATGCCTTGAGGCGGCTATCGCCGACGGGGGCCTTTCTGACGGCGGTCGCGTATGCCTCGATGCTGCAGGTGATCGAGCAAGGCCGCACCGGCGAGACCGAGCCGATTCTGGCGGCGGTCGTCGCGGGGTCGCTGCTGGTGTGGCATGGCGGGCTGCTGTCCGGGTGGCGACCGGAAGCGTATTGGGCCGCCGGGGCCGCGTTCGCCGCCTTGGCGACCTTGACCAAAGGCTTGCAGGGGCCCCTTTACTTCTTCGCCGCGACGTGGGGTTACCTCCTGCTGACGGGCCGCTATCGGCTCCTCTTCACGCGCGGGCATCTTGTCGGCGGCGTGGTCTTCCTATCGATCGTCGGCCTGTGGCAAATTCCGTTCATGCTTAAGATGGGCTTCGAGGATGGCTGGATGATCTATGTCTCGAACGTGGCCAAGCGGTTTCATGACGATCGCTGGTCGACCTTCCTGACCCATTTCCTGACGTACCCGCCGTCGATCGTCCTCGGGTGTCTCGCGCCGTGGTCGATCCTGTACTTCGCCTATCTGAATCCCGCAGTCAGGGCGCAACTGGGACCGCGGCGCGACCTGCTCGGCTTCTGTCTGATCGCCACCTTGATATGTCTCCCCTCGGTGTGGCTCCCCCCGGAAGCCCGCCCGCGCTACTTCATGCCCCTGTTCCCGTGCTGCGCGGTGCTGGTGGGGGTGGCGGCGGAGACGTTGCTGCACATCGGCGGTCCCGTCGCCTTGCGGCTGTGGCGCCTCGTGACTCGCGGCACCACGCTGGTGGTGTCGCTTGCCGCCGCGGGGATCGTCGGCTGGTCGTTGACGGCGACTTCGGGAGTCGTGCTCCCATGGGGGCCGATGCTGGGCTATGCGTTGCTTGTCATCAGCCTGACATGGCTGACGTGGCGCGACACTCGCGCGTTGACCGATGCCGTCGCGGTGCGGAGCGCAAGCTGCGTCGCGCTCGTGTTGAGCGCGACCTACCTCGCGCCGATCATGACCTATCAGGAACTGCGGAGCATCGATCATCCGGCCGAGATCGCGGCGTTACGCTCCCAGTTGCCGGAGGGGACGCGGCTGGTCAGTTTTGATCACGCCCACCATCTGTTCCTGCATTACTTCGGCGAGACGGTCGAGTTGCTTCCCTGGCCGAGTCCCGATGTCGGTCCGCCGCGGGATTTCGAGTACTTCTGCGTCCACGTCGGGGGCACGGAAACCCCGGAGCTGCCGTTCGCCTGGGAACCGGTGGCGTCGCTGTCGGTCGATCGGAATCGGCACGCGGTCCCGGAACGGCGGATGCTCGTGGGGCGGGTGGTGACGGCACAGACGGCGCAGCGTGACACATCCGCATCGCACTGAAGCCCAGGGAATGCTTTCCCTGGGCTTCCCCCATAAACACCTCACCGCGCGAGTTTTTTCGGCTGCGCCGCCTCGTACTCTTCACGGGTGACGGGCTTCGTCCGTTGAATGTGGGCGAAGATTCCCTGCTTGTTGCCGACCACCACGTCGGGAATCCCGTCGCCAGAAACATCGGCGGCGGTGACTTGCGTCCCCACGCCGGAATTGTCGTCGATCAGATGCGGTACCCAGTCGACCGTGCCGTCGGCGAGGCGCTTCAATCGGAACCAATAGAGGACGGCCGGGGCGTCGGGTTCCGGATCTCCCTTGGGGCCGTGCGCCCAGTACCGCTTACCGGTGACCAGGTCCTTGAGTCCGTCGCCGTCCATGTCGACGAGGTCGATGGCGTGAATCTGGGAGAACTTCACGCCGTACGGGTTGTCTTCAGCCTTATCCGTGGTGATGGTTCGCGGCTCGAACGTGATCGCGCCGTCGTCACCGTGGCGCTGCTGGTACCACACCAAGCCGAAACCGTGCGCGGCGAGACTGGTGATGACGTCGTTCTTGCCGTCGCCATCGACGTCATAGGCGTACATGTGCGCGCCGCCGGGCCCCGCGAAACTGAAGAGATGTTTCTGCCAGAGGGGATCCCCATCCAGCGAGGCCGGTTGTTCCCACCAGCCGTTCTTTTCGAGCAAGTCGAGCCGGCCGTCGCCGTTGACGTCGCCGTAGCCGAGGCCATGCGTGAAGCGGCCGCCGGCGGCTTGATCGTCGGAGATTTTGTGGAAGGTCCACGGAAGTTCGGGATGATGCCAGTTGGGGGTCGCATAGCCGAACGCGCCGCCGGAGGAACAGATGATCTCCGGTTTGCCGTCGCCGGTGAGATCACCCCACGTGGGGGATTCATTGTCGACGATTTCGAGGACTTCATGCCGGGTCCAATAGCCCGTCCCCCCTTGCGGGTTCTGGTACCACGAGGCGTCTTGCCCGGGGAAGCCGTAGATCAGAATGTCGGTCCAGCCGTCGCCGTTCAGGTCATGGGTGAAGGCGAAGAAGTTGTCGGAGTAGCCGTGCGGATCGAACGGCTTGGGGGGATAGTACTCGTGCCGTTGGCTGAAATCGGGGCCGGCGAACCAGAAGGGTCCCGCGACGAGATCGGGTTGGCCGTCTTTGTTGAGGTCCCCGATGGCGGCCCCTTCGCTGAAGAACTTGTCGATCAGAGCTTTCTTCTCGAAGGTCCGCAGGGTCGGGACCGGTTCGGCCGCGGAGAGAGACGTCGCGAGCGAACAGATCGCCCAGCAGGTGAGGAGTCGGCCGCACATGATGAAATCCTTCCAGAGAGGTCGCGCGAGGGGATCGGACGGCGTCATCCTAAGCCGGAAAGGACGTGGTTGCCAAACACTGGGCGATCGAAAGGATCGAAGAATGCGAGGCCTCCGCGGAGGCGACGTCTCGTGGTCCCCTCCATCAGGTTTGGTCGATAAGGTATAGTGTAAGGGTTCAAGATCACGGCGGTTTGCGAGTGGGTTCTCCCGCGACGGAAGGGGCTTCACGATGCCATGGGTCAGGACGTTGCCGGCGTGGCTGCTGCTGGTTACCGCCGGGGCTGCCGTTGCAACCGCCGATGACGGCCAGCGACTCGCCGAGAATTTCTTCGAGCGCGAAGTCCGGCCGCTGCTGATCGAACGCTGCCACAAATGCCACGGGGAAACCAAGCAGAGCGGCGGCCTGCGGCTCGACATCAAGGCGAACGCGCTGGCCGGGGGGGAATCGGGGGCGGCGATCGTCCCGGGGTCGCTCGAGGAGAGCCTCCTGATCGGCGCGATTCGGCACGAATCGTTCGAGATGCCTCCCGACGGGAAACTGCCGGATCGCGACATTGAGATCCTGACGAAGTGGGTCGCCGCCGGTGCGGTTTGGCCGGGGGATGACCGGCCCGCCGCGAAAATTCATCGGCCGGGTCAGATCACCGAGGAAGACCGCCGGTGGTGGGCCATTCAGCCGATTCAGCGACCGGAACCGCCCGTCGTGACGTCGGACGTGACCGTGCGGAACCCGATCGATCAGTTCATTGCGGCGAAGTTGACGACGGCGGGCCTGAAACCGTCACCCGAAGCCGATCGCGCGACGCTTATCCGCCGGGTCACGTTCGACCTGATCGGCTTGCCCCCGACGCCGGACGAAGTCGCGACGTTCCTCGCCGATGACCAACCGGAGGCGGATGAACGGCTGGTCGATCGATTGCTGGCCCGTCCGGAATTCGGCGAGCGGTGGGCGCGGCACTGGCTGGACCTTGTCCGCTACGCCGACAGCGACGGCTACAAACAGGACGATTATCGCCCGAATGCCTGGCGGTATCGGGACTACGTGATTCAGGCCTTCAACGACGACAAACCGTACGACCGCTTCGTGCAGGAACAGCTCGCGGGGGACGAGCTCTTTCCCGAGGACCCCGCGGCCCTCACCGCGACGGGGTATCTGCGACATGGGATCTACGAATACAACAACCGCGACGCCCGTACGCAGTGGGACGTGATCCTCAACGACATCACCGACACGACCGCCGATGTCTTTCTGGGGCTCGGCCTGCAATGCGCGCGGTGTCATGATCACAAATTCGACCCGCTGCTGCAGGCCGACTATTTCCGGTTGCAGGCCTTCTTTGCGGGGATTCTGCCGCGTGACGACCTCGCCGCGATGACCGCCGCCGACCGGGCGAAGCATGCGGAAGCGGAACAAGCCTGGCTGACCGCGACCGCGGACCTGCGCGCGAAGCTCGCCCAACTGGAAGCGCCGGTCCGCGAAGAGGCGCGCAAGTCGTCCGTCGGGAAGTTTCCGGAGGACATCCAGGCGATGCTCAACAAGCCGGTCGCCGAACGGACCCCCTACGAGCATCAGGTCGCGGAGTTGGCGTATCGGCAGGTGCAGTACGAGCTCGACAACCTCGACAAGCGGCTGAAGGGAGACGTGAAGGATCAGGTGCTCGCGCTTCGGAAAGAGCTTGCCGCCCATGACAAACTCAAGCCCGCGCCCTTGCCGCTGGTCCTGGCGGTGACCGACTTGGGCCCGACCGCCGCCGAGGTGCGGATTCCGAAGCGCGACGTCGGCCCGATCGAGCCGGGGATCCCGACGATCCTCGATCCGAATCCTCTGCCGATCACGACGTTGGACGGGCTGCCGCAAACAACGGGACGCCGCGCCGCTTTGGCGAAGTGGCTCACGTCGCCGACCAACCCGTTGACGCCGCGGGTCATCGTGAACCGGCTCTGGCAGCAACACTTCGGGCGTGGGCTGGCGATCCAAACAAGTGACTTCGGGCGGCTGGGGGAAGCGCCCACCCATCCGGAACTGCTCGATTGGCTCGCCGCCGAACTGATCGCGCCAGAACACGGTGACAAGAGTTGGAGCCTGAAACACCTGCATCGGTTGATGGTGCTCTCGGCGACGTATCGTCAAACGTCGGAACCGGCGCTCGTGGCCGCGTCACAAGCCGCCGATCCCGAGAACCGGCTATGGGGGCGGGGACTGGTCCGGCGGCTCGACTCCGAACAGATTCGCGACGCGATCTACGCCGCGACAGGCCAACTCGACCTGACCAAGCGCGGAGGCCCCGGCGCGCCGACCGAAGAGCCGGTCCGGTCGATCTATCTCCGCTTCATGCGGAACCTGCGGAACCCGCTGCTGGATGTGTTCGACGTGCCGCAAGGGATCAACAGCGCTGCGAGTCGCCACGTCACCACCACGCCCATTCAATCGCTCCTCTTGATCAACGGACAGTTGCTGCAGCAGCAGGCGGCGGCGTTGGAAGCGCGATTGGAAGGAGAGACCGCCGCCGAGCGGATCGACCGCGCCTATCGGCGGTTGTACGGTCGCGGCGCGGATTCGCATGAGATCGCCGCCGCGAGTGAGTTCGTGCGGGCGCAGACCGATCGGATCGATGTGCAAGCCGCCGGCTCGGCCGCCGCGCGGTTCGAGTACGATAAGATTCCGTTCCGCAACGGGCAGGCGGCGATCGTCACGCCCGAACATCCGCCGATGCGCGTCGCTTCGCGTCCCGAATTCCCCACGAACGACTTCACGATCGAAGCGTTTGTCGTGTTGCGGTCGGTCTACGACAGCGGCACGGTCCGCGTGATCGCCTCGGCGTGGAGTGGTCGAGAGACCGAACCCGGCTGGTCGTTCGGCGTCACCGGCAAGGGGTCGCGGCGCAAACCGCAGACACTGGTGATGCAACTCATCGGGCCGACGAGCGACGGCAAGATCACCCACGTCCCCGTCTTTTCGGATCACACGATTCAGCTCAACAAGCCGTATTACGTGGCGGCGGCGGTCCGCTTCGCCCGGGACGGCGCGCCGGGCGTCGTCGACTTCTACGTGAAGGATCTCGGCAACGATGACGAGCCCCTGTTGCATGCGGCGGTCGAGCACGCGCTGCCGGTCGGGATTCAGAGCCCCTTCCCGCTGACGATCGGCGGGCGGATGTCGGCGACCGACGCCCGGTTCGATGGTCTGATCGACGACGTCCGGCTCGCGCACAGCGCGCTGGCGCAGGGGGAACTCCTCTATGCGACCGAGACGCCGCTCGAACGGACGGTCGGCTTCTGGCGGTTCGAGCCGCTGCCCGACGTCTTCGCCGACGCTTCCGGCAAGGGACTGCATTTGGCCCCGGCGGAACCGACCGCGGAACAGCGCCGGCTCGACGCGGAGCGCCAGGCTTGGATCGATCTGTGCCACGTGTTGCTCAACAGCAACGAGTTTTTGTACGTGAAATAGCGCAACGGGAAGCCCAGGGAAAGCTTTCCCTGGGCTTCTGTCAGGAATTCTTGATGATGTCCCACCCCGGCCCCTACCTCACCCGTCGCGACATGCTGCAATCCGCCGGGGCGGGTTTCGGCATGTTGCCGCTGACGTACATGCTGTCGCAGGGGACCGCCGTGGGGTCACCCCTCGCGGCGAAACCCGCGCCACAGAGGCCCCGCGCGAAGAGCATCATCTTCCTCTTCATGGAGGGGGGCCCTAGCCATCTCGACACGTTCGATCCCAAGCCCGAGCTCAATCGGCTCCATGGTCAGCCCCTGCCCGAGAGCTACGGCAAGGTGATCCTAGCGATGGGGGAGAATCATGCCCCGTTGTTCGGCTCGCCGCGAACCTGGAAGCAATACGGCGAAGCGGGGACGTGGGTTTCCGATTGGCTCCCGCACACCGCGGAAATGGCCGACGATCTCGCCGTCATTCGCAGTTGCTGGGCGAACGGCATCAACCATTCGTCCGGCGTCTGCCAGATGAACACCGGCTCGATCCTCGGGGGCCGGCCGTCGCTGGGAAGCTGGGTCTCGTACGGGCTTGGCAGCGAGAACACCGATCTCCCCGCCTTCGTGGTGATGCAGGACAACCCCTCGCAGGTGATCAACGGCCCGCGCAACTGGTCGGCCGGGTTCATGCCCGCTTCCTACCAGGGGATCCGGATTGAACCGGGGGCCGATCCGATCCCCAACCTCAACACCCCCACCGGGGTCACCGCCGCGCAGCAGCGCGGCAAGGTCGACTTCCTCAATCAGATCAACCGCCAATTCGCGAGCAGCCATCCCGAGCAGACCGAACTCGAAGCCCGCATCCAAAGTTACGAACTCGCGTTCCGGATGCAGGCCGCCGCGCCCGTCGCGCTCGATCTCGCCGAGGAGACGGCGGCGACGCAGGAGCTCTACGGACTCGATCAGAAAGAGACGGCGACGTTCGGGCGGATGTGTCTGATGTCGCGGCGGTTGGTGGAACGGGGCGTTCGTTTCGTCCAGCTTTATTCGGGGGCCGGGAGCAAGTGGGACGCCCATGCGAAGATCGAGGCGAACCACGGCCGCAACTGCAAGGCGACCGACAAGCCGATCGCGGGGCTCTTGCGCGACCTCAAGCAGCGCGGGTTGTTGGAAGAGACGCTGGTCTTCTGGGGGGGCGAGTTCGGCCGCACGCCGATGAGCGAGCAGGGGGACGGCCGCGATCACAATCCGACCGGCTTCACGATGTGGCTGGCCGGCGGCGGCGTGAAGGGAGGCCAGACGATCGGCGCGACCGACGACTTGGGGCTGCACGCGATCGAACAACGGGTCCACGTCCACGATCTGCACGCGAGCATTCTCGCCTTGATGGGCCTGGACCACATGGGGCTGGTCTACCACTACAAAGGCCGCCCCGAACGCCCGACCCTGAACGAGGGCCACCCCCTCGAACGGTTGTGGGGTTGAAAGAAAGAAGTCCAGGGAACGCTTTCCCTGGACTTCCTGCAGCATCAATCATGCCTGCTCATCACGCCGCGGCGCGTTGCGGCATGGGCAGGATCGTCGGGGCGACCCCCTTCGCGGCCGCGAGAAACTCCTGGAAGATCTGCATGTCGAGGGCCGACGCGGTGTCGTCCTCGGGGTGCCATTGGACCCCTAGGCAGAACCAGTCGTCGTCGATCGATTCATAGCATTCGACGACGCCGTCGGGCGACATCGCCGAGACGCGGAACAGCGGGGCGAGCTGGTGGACCGCCATGTGATGCCGGCTGTTGACGCGGATTTCGCCGGGGCCGTAGATGTCCCAGCAGCGGGTCCCTTCGATGATCTCGATGAGATGGCGGTTGTGCTCCTCGACCGGGTCGTAGTGATGGAGCGCCTTGGGGACCTCCTCCATCACCTGCTGGAACAGCGTCCCCCCGGCGACGACGTTGAGGGTCTGCATCCCGGCGCCGATCGCCACCACCGGCAGCCGCAGTTCGAGGGCCAGTTTGCAGAGCTTGCGGTCGAAGTCTTCGCGACGGACGGGCATCGGCCGGGTTTGCGGATGGGCCTGCAACCCCATGCGGACGGGGTCGAGGTCCTGGGAGCAGCCGGCGAGGACCAGCCCGTCGATCGTCTGCAGGATCTGTTGCAGATCCTGGTCGTCGTCGTAGGGGGGGATCAGGATCGGGAGGCCCCCGGCGGCGGTGATCGAGTCGTAGTAGCCGCTGTTGAACCAACTGAGGGCGCAGCCATCCTTCTTCTTGCCGCGGAAATCCCCGTTGATCCCGATGAGCGGCTTCTTGACGGGTCCTTGTCGCATCCGAACTCCCTTTCCTGCTGGCACATCCTGTGCGCGCACATGATCACGGTCCGAGAACGGGACGCCCCAAGACGGTTGAGGCGTCCGACGACCGCCGGTCAGAAAGTCTGCCCCCCGGCGGATGAGCCCCGGGTCGGCCCGGAACGGACCATGAAGCGGCCGCGTATGCGACAGGCCGGGCGCTGGTTCGGCGGGAACCTGTGAAGAACGCCGCCGGACGAGCCGATGGCTCCCCGCGACACGGTTCCCCCGCGAATCGCTTCCCTGCGTGTTTCACACCCGACTCCTTCAGGTGCCGTCCCGTGGCGGTTCCACGTGGCGGGCACGCGAGAGTCGATCCCAGCCGACCCCGCGTGTGGAGAAACCCTACAACGCCGGGCTTGCGGTTGTCAAAACTTTCCCCGATCTTGCGATGCGGGATTCCGGCGACCCCCAGATGTTGTGCCCGCGGGCGAAGGTGACTGTCGAACAATGGACGGCGGGATGACTCACACCTGGACGATCGAGACGCTCGACCTCGCGGGGACCGATGCGCTCGCGGCACGTCTCGCCGCGCGGCTATCCCCCGGCGACGTGCTGGCCCTCAGTGGGGATTTGGGGTCGGGGAAGACCCACTTCACGAAGGCCCTCGCAACCGCACTCGGCGTCCCCGCCCACGTGGTCAACAGCCCGACGTTCACGCTGATTCAGGAGTACGTGGGGCGAATTCCCATCCGCCATTGCGACACCTATCGCCTACGCGATCCCGCCGAGTTCGCCGACCTGGGGCTCGATGAGTTGTTCGCCGAGGACGGGCTCGCCATCATTGAATGGGCCGACCGCGTGACCGCCGATCTGCCGCGCGATCGCCTCGACATTCAACTGGCCGCAACCGGCCCGACGACGCGACGCTTCACCTTCCAAGCCGCCGGTCCGCGCGGCCGGGCGATCCTCCAACGGCTGCGCGAAGAACCGACCGCCGCGTCGTCGTGAGCCTGTACCCACGGGCTTCCGGCCGGTCGCCGGTCCTACGCGGGGCGGCGATGGCGTGGTTGACGTCCCGGCGGGGCGATACACTACCACCCCGTCGCGTGGCGGAGTTTTCCACCGCGGCGTCGATCAATCGGTCGTTGTCATCTCCCGTGAGTTGTCGTCCCCATGAAAGCCGTCGCCGTCATTCCAGGTCGCCCGCACAGCGTCCATCTCACCGACACGCCGAGGCCCCGGGTCGAGGACGTGCCGAACGGCCGGGGGGTCCTGGTCAAGGTGCTGCAAATCGGCGTCGATGCGACCGATCGGGAAATCAACGAGGCGCTCTACGGCAATCCGCCCCCCGGGTTCAGCTACCTGATCATCGGCCATGAAAGCTTCGGCGAGGTGGTCGCGGTCGGGCCCGAGGTGAAAGATCTCGCGCCGGGCGACCTCGTCTCGTGCACGGTCCGCCGGCCGGGGACCTCGATCTACGATCAGATCGGCCGAAACGACATCACCAGTGAAGAGACCTATTTCGAGCGGGGGATCAACCTGCTTCACGGGTATCTCACCGAGTATTTCGTTGATGACTGCGAGTACATGGTGAAGGTGCCGCGGAAGCTGCGGCATCTGGGGGTGCTGTCGGAACCGGCGAGCGTGTGCGCGAAGGCCATCGAGCAGGCGTATCTGGCGCAGCAGCGGCTGCAGGTCTGGCGGCCGAAGAAGGCGTTCGTCGTCGGGGCGGGGCAGATCGGCTTGCTCGCGACGATGATGCTGCGGCTGAAGGGGCTCGAGGTTTACACGCTGGCGCGCGGGGCGGCGGAAGGGAATCTGAAGGCGACGATCGCCACCGCATACGGTGCGACGTACGTCAGCACGAAGGCGACGTCGCTGAAGGACTTGGCGGCCCAGGTCGGCAAGCCCGACATTATTTTCGAGGCGACCGGCAACAGCCGGTTGTGCTTCGAGTCGATGGAGGCGCTCGGGCTCAACGGCGCGCTGATTTGGACCAGCATCACCGGCGGGAAGCAGGAAATCACGATCCCCGCCGACCAGATCAACCTGCATTGGGTGCTGGGAAACAAGCTCCTCGTCGGTTCGGTCAACGGGAACCGGCATCACTTCGAGCTGGGGATTCAGGCGCTCGCCCATGGGGAGTTGGCCTATCCCGGCGTGACGGAGCGGATTCTCACGAACCCCGTCCCCGGGCTCGATCACTATCAGGAAATGATGCGGCTGCTCGTCGAGGACAAGGACGCGCTCAAGGTCTTCGTCAACGTGGGCGTGTGACGAAGCGAGATTTTTTAATGATACGGCGACCACCGAGATCTACACC
>CAYRVS010000137.1:0-14684 GCA_964427725.1 uncultured Planctomycetaceae bacterium
GATTCATCCCGAGGGGACGGGCCCCTCGGCTTCACCTGCGGGATTGCCTGACTCATGACCTTGACTGACGAGGATTTGACATCGCGGCTCGACTTCGCGCTGCACGTCGCGCGCGAAGCCAGCGAACTGATTCTGCGTTACTACCAACACCCGGAACTGGCGGTCGAGCAAAAGCTCGATACGACGCCGGTGACCGCCGCCGATCGTGGCGCGGAGGAACTGATCCGCGCGCGGCTCGCGGTCGCGTTTCCCCACGACGGCGTCTTGGGCGAAGAGTTTCCCGAGACGCCGGGGACGAGCGGCTTCCGCTGGATCCTCGATCCGGTCGACGGGACGAAGTCGTTCGTCCATGGGGTGCCGCTGTTCGGGACGCTGATCGGCATCGAGCACGGCCGCGACTGCGTCGTGGGGGTCTGCCGCTTCCCGGCGCTGGATGAAGTCGTCTACGCCGCGCGCGGAAAAGGTTGCTGGTGGCAGGTGGGAACCGCCGAGCCGCGACGGGCGCGGGTCTCGAACGTGACCGACTTGTCGCAGGCGACGTTCTGTCAAACCAATATGCTCCGATGGGAGACGGTCGGTCACTGGAATGCGCTGATGACCTTGCTAAGATCTGTTGGTCTCTCACGCGGCTGGGGCGATTGCTTCGGTCACGTGTTGGTCGCCACGGGCCGCGCCGAGATCATGGTCGATCCGTCGATGAACCCGTGGGACGCGGCGGCCCTGGTCCCGATCATTCAGGAAGCGGGCGGCGTCTTCATGGACTGGCGAGGGGAACCGACGATCTATGGCCAAAGCGGCATCTCGGTGGTTCCCGCCTTGAAGGACGAAGTGCTGCGAATCCTGCAAACGTAAGCCCGCGACGGTTTCCGTCGCGGACCCTGCGAGACGGAGCTCACCGACCCACGAAGGTCGGCCGGCCACGGATGGCTCTTTGAGTTCCGCGGTCCGATTCCTATCGGCCGCATCGCCTGAAGGCGCGCATGATGCGAATGGCCGGCGTGCAGATGGATGTCCGCTTGGGGGACGTCGCGGCCAATCTGGCGGCGATCTCCGACAAGGCCCGCGAGGCCGCCGCGCACGGGGCCAAACTCATCGTCTTCCCCGAATGCGCCCTCACCGGGTATGGCTTTGACAGCCGCGAGGAAGCCCGGCCCTTCGCGGAACCCCTCCCCGGTCCCGCGACCGAGACCATGCGGCGACTCTGTCGAGAACTCGACGTGGTGATCGTCTTCGGTCTCATCGAACAGGCCGGCGAGCGGTTGTTCAACGCCGCCGCGATGGTGGGCCCCGAAGGCTTACTGGGCGGGTATCGGAAGGTCCATCTCCCGTGGCTGGGGGTCGATCGGTATCTCGATTACGGCGATCGCCCCTTCGCCGTCCAAACGGTCGCCGACGTGCGGATCGGCCTCAACATCTGCTACGACGGCGGCTTCCCCGAAACGGCACGCTGTCTGACGCTCCTCGGGGCCGATGTCATTCTGCTCCCGACCAACTGGCCCCCCGGCGCGGAACCGGCCGCGGAATACGCCGTCAACACGCGGGCCCTCGAAAACACCGTCTACTATGCGGCGGTCAATCGCGTGGGCGTCGAACGCGGCTGCTCGTTCATCGGCCACAGCCGCATCTGTGATCCGCTGGGCCGCACGGTGGCGGCGGCGAATCACACCCGCGAAGAGATTCTATACGCCGACCTCGACGTCTCGCGCGCCCGCAACAAGCATCTGATCCGCGTACCCGGGACGAATGAAGTCAATCGGCTCGCCGACCGACGGCCGGAGATGTACGGTCCGCTGCTGGAACCCCACCGGTTGGTGCGCCCCGGTGGCCGCTCTGGTCATGCGTGAGAAATCCGCCTGGCAGAAATGCGACGGCAGTCGACCATGGGGAGGCGGTGGTCGATGCGCGCGCTTTCCGACCGATGGTTTCTCATGAGGTGTCCGACTGCTCCCTCCCTTCGACGTTCGCCCGTCATTCAATCACTCTCACCGCGGCGGCCTGAAGCCGGGCCATCGCGTGAAGGGTCTGCGGTCAGGGTGATCTCTTGTTGCGGGCATTCATCGTTCCGCCGTCGAGGGGGACGTCCGTCACCCCGCACGTTTCCGGATCTCGCCACGCCACCCCGCAACGATCATCAGCGAGATGTGATGACCAGCCGAGATTGGGCGCGCCGGGTCGAGCGGACGAGTCCAGGATGCTCGATGGTTTCTCCCGGATTTTCCGAGGGGCGACGCTCGGCGTACCGAACCGTCTTGGAAGTCGATCACTCTGTTCTATTCGACGAGAAACGCCTCTCGGAGGCGGGGCTCAGACATGCATAGTTGTCATGACGCGTCAACCGCCCCCGCTTGGCTCGATGGTGCGTGAAGTCAGAACGCTCATTTCCATGGGAATTCGCGTATCGCCCCGAAACATGACGGAGCGGTCACAACCGACGGTAGCCGGCAATTCGTGCGGCAATCCCGGATTTCGTGGAAGCAGCCTACGAGACGACGGTTAAGCCGCGTCCGTTCAGTCCTTCAAGCGCGGCTCCACCTCCGCCAGAATCTTGGCGACCTTCGCGCGGTCTTCGGGATAAAAGCGGTGGAAGGGTTCGGCGAGGAAGTCGTCGCAGAGGCCTTTCAGCGACAGGGCGCACTTGGTCGCCTTGATGTGTCGCGACGCGTACTTGCCGATGTCGTAGATCCGCTGGAGATCCAGGATGCCGGCGCGTAACGCGGTAACGCGGGCGTGGTCTCCCGCGCGGAAGGCGCGGTGGCAATCGACGAAGAGGCGGGGGTAGATGTTCGCGCCGCCGGCGACACCGCCGTCGGCTCCCAGCGACAAGGCGTCGGGCAGGAGCGCTTCGGGACCGATGAAGATCGACCAATCGGGCCGGCGTTGGTCGCGGAGCGCCAAGGCCCGCCGGAAGTAATCAAGGTCGCCGCCGCTGTCCTTCAGGCCGATGATCCGCGGTTGCTCGGCGAGGCGGGCGAGGGTCTCGGTCTCGAACGCGACCTTCGTCAGGCTTGGCATGTTGTAGAGCATGACGGGAAGCGGGAGTTCCGGCAGGAGCCGCTCGACATAGCCGACGAGCTCCGTCTGCCCCGCCGGAAAGTAGTAGGGGGTCGCAAGGACGACGGCGGCGACCCCGATCTCCGCCGCATGCCGGGCGATGCCGACCGATTCGACGAACGCGGTGTCGGTGATCCCGACCAGCAGCGGCACGCGGCCCTTCACCAAGGCCGCCACGCGGGACAGGAAGCGTCGCCGCAGGGCGTATCCCAGGCTGGGGGCCTCGCCCGTGGTACCCAAGAGAAAGAGTCCATGGACGCCGCCCGCGAGGACATGCTCGATCAGCCGTTCGAGGCCGGCTGCGTCCAGCTCATCCCGATCTCGCAGGGGGTGACGAGGGGGGGGATGATGCCATCAAAGGGACGCTGCATGGAGAGGGTCATCCCGCGCGAACGCTGACGAGGGCCGCGTCGATCGAATCGACCAGGGGCCAGAGTTGATCGAACTTCACGACGCCGAGGATTTCGCGGCCGATGGGGGCGACCGTCGCCAAGGCCATGCGGCCCCCGCGCGGTTGCAGCCGCGTCCAGATCTGACGCAACGATTCGAGGAGCGACGAGCCGAAGTAATCGACGGCGGTGAAGTCGACGACGGCGTGTTTGTAAGTGGGGTCATCGTCGAGTTCGTGCAGCACCTCGGCGAGCTGCGACATCACGACGGAGTCGGAAAGGCTGCCGACGGGGTGGCCGAGCGTGAGGACGAGGACCTCTGCGTCGCGGCCGATCTGAAAGAAATTCGGTTTGGGGGGCGTCATGCGGCGTCTCCGGCCGGCGGGGTCGCGCGGCGCTGCTTGATCAGCGTCACTTCGTTGCCTCGGGGGCTGTATTGCACGTCGTCCATGAAGGTTTTCATCAAGAGGAGTCCGCGGCCGGTCGGCTTTTCGAGGTTCGCCGGATCGGTGGGATCGGGCAAGCCGTTGGGATCGAAGCCGGGGCCATCGTCACGAATCACGAATTTCGCCGCGCCGGGATGAAACTCGGCGGAAACCCGGACGCGTCGTTCGGTGTAGGGGGTCTGTTGGGCGCGGGTCTTGGCCAGATCGTAATACGCTTGATGATCTTCCAGACGGAGCGCGGAGTCGAGTTCCAGATTTCCATGAAAACAGGCGTTGGTGAGGGCTTCCTGCAAGGCGACGCCGACGCGGACCCGTTCCCCTTCGTCGCAGGCGCCCATGCCGAAGGTCGTTTCCTGCAAATGCTGGACCAGCGACGTGAGCAGGTCGAAATCGTTTTCAAGCTCGAACTCGACCCGTTGCTGCCGCATGCGGCGCAACAGCCGCGCCTGGCCGCGATCGACCTGGCTTTTCGAGAGGACCTGTTCGATGGTCTCGATCAGATCGGTGGCGAGTTGCTGTTTGGGTACGTAACTGGCGGCGCCGGACTTCAGGGCCTCGACCGCGATCACTTCGCTCCCCTGCGCCGTCATCAAGATGACAGGGACGAGGGGATAGTCGGTCCGGATCGCCCGCACGAGCTCGAGCCCGTTCAATTCGGGCATATTGAGATCGGTGAGGACGATGTCGGGGAGGTGGAGTTCGATCTGTTCGAGGGCGTCGCGGCCATCGGTCGCGTAATGGACTTCCCAGGCGGCGTGCCGCGCGATGATCCCCCCGGCCAAGCGACGGTCGGTGAGGGAGTCATCGACGATCAGGCAGGATGTCATGATGGCGGGTCCTCGGGAGTCGCGCGAAGGCCTATCCCGGCGTGTTACGGACGGGGCATGGTGTTTATCGTTGCGGGCGCGGGCTGGGTCCGCAAGTAGTGGGTCAACTCGGCGACCAAGGCGAAGACGGCCGCACCCAACGGTTGATAGATCTCCGGCGGAGGGATGAGTTTGGTCTCCCGAAGCTGGGTTTCCAACCGCAAGGCGAGGTCGCGGGATTCGGCCGCGCCGACGGTCCCCAGGGAATTCTTGAGGGTATGCATCGCGCGTTCGAAGACTTCACGGTGCCCGGCCGTCCCCGCCTGCTGCAGCTTAAGCCAGATTTGGGGCGTCTCTTCGCAGAAGGCGGCGACGATGTCGCGCAGCAGCGACTCGTCGTGCCCCACGACCTTCCGCAGATGGGGCCAATCGACCAACGTGGCGGCGGGGGTGGCCATGGCATCGGCCTCCAGACGGGGGGGAGCTTCGGCGGGGGATGCCTGAGGCGCCTCGATCGCGCCGGCGGGTCGCGGTTGCGGCGGACGTTCCGGCAACGCGGCCATCCGCTCCAAGGTCTGATGCAGCTCTTCGCTACGGATCGGCTTCGAGACGTAATCGTCCATCCCCGCCGCGAGGCAGCGTTCGCGGTCGCCGGCGAGCGCATGCGCGGTCATCGCCACGATGGGGACGGGCGATCGGCCCGTCTGTTGTTCCCAATCACGGATCGCGCGGGTCGCATCGAGGCCGTCAAGCTCCGGCATTTGCACGTCCATCAGCACGACGTCGTAGGCCGCCCGCTGGACCCGCTCGAGCGCCAGGAGTCCATTCTCCGCGACATCGATCGTATGGCCCCAGCGTTCCAACAAGCCGACGGCGAGCTTCTGATTGATCGTGCTGTCTTCGGCGAGCAGAATCTTCAGCGGTCGCGCGGAATCCCGCGGGGTGGCGATCGTCGCGGTCTTCCATTCCTCCGCATGGCGGGCCCCCAACGCCTGCAGGATCGCGTTGAAGAGTTCCGACTGCTTGATCGGCTTGATGAGATAGGTCTCGACGCCGAGCTCCGCGCAGGCCTGAACGTCCTCGCCACGATCGCTGGAGGTCAGCATCACGATGATCCCGCATCGCAGCGAACCATCCTCGTGGGCCCGGCGGACCAGATCGAACCCGCTGAGCTCCGGCATGTTGACGTCGGTGATCACCAGCCGATAGGGATGATCGGCGGCTTGGGCCCGCAACTCGCGGAGCGCCTCGGCGGCGCTCGCGACCAACACCGGGGCCATCCCCCAACTGGCGAGCATCTCGGCGAGGATCCGGCGGTTGGTGCTGTTGTCGTCGACCACGAGCACCCGCAGACCCTGCAGCAGCTCGGGGTTCGCGACCGGTTGGAGTCGATCCTCGGCGGTGGCCCGTTGAAAGACGGCGGTGAAGTGGAAGATGCTCCCTTCGCCGACGACGCTTTCCACCCAGATGCGGCCCCCCATGAGTTCGACCAGCCGCGCGGAGATCGCGAGGCCCAGCCCCGTCCCGCCGTACTTCCGCGTCGTCGACGCGTCGGCCTGCTCGAAGGCCTCGAAGATCGTATGAAACTTCTCGACGGGGATTCCGATTCCGGTGTCGGAGACCCGGACGTGCAGCGTCACTTCGTCGGCATCGGTACACCCATCGGCCGCGGGTTCGACCGAGACCCCGGCGAGAATCTCGCCCCGATCGGTGAATTTGATGGCGTTGCCGACAAGGTTCACCATCACCTGCCGCACGCGATTGGCGTCGCCGATCAACAGGTCGGGGACGGCGGGGTCGATGTCGCAGACGAGTTCCAAGCCTTTGCGATGGGCCCGCAAACCGAGCGACTTCAAGGTGTCGCCGATGAATTCGCGGAACTCGAACGGGGCGACATCGAGCCGCAACTTGCCGGCCTCGATCTTCGAGAAATCGAGGATGTCGTTGATCACCGCCAGCAGCGACTCGCCCGATTCGTAGACGAGTTTCAAATAGTCGCGCTGCACGGGGGTCAATGGCGTCCCCAGCACGAGCTCGGTCATCCCCAGCACGGCGTTCAAGGGGGTCCGAATCTCGTGACTCATGTTCGCCAGAAAGTCACTTTTCGCGCGGTTCGCCGCTTCCGACGCTTCCGCCGCCTGGCGCAGCGCTTCCTGCGCGTGCTTGAGGGGACTGATGTCGTGCGAGACCCCGAACGTGCCGATGACCCGGCCTTGTCGATCCTTGAGGGGGAGTTTCGTGGTCGACATCCACGCCGTCGACCCGTCGGCGTAGACGACCCGTTCCTCCTTGGCGAGCAGCGGCTCCCCCGTCTGCAGCACGCGCAGTTCGTCGGTCATCGCCGCTTCGGCGTGCTGTCGCGGGAAGAAATCGAAGTCGGATTTGCCGATGGCGTCGGCGGGGTCGGGAAGCCCCGAGCGGTGGGCCTTCGCGGGATTGATCCGCAGATACCGCCCCTGGAAGTCCTTGAAATAGATGTTGTCGGGGCTGTTGGTGATCAGACTGTCGAGCAGATAACGTTCTTGTTCGAGGGCCTGCTCGGCGAGGATTTGATCGGTGACGTCGGAGAAGACCCCCTGGATGCCGACCAGTTTGCCGTTGGTGTCGTAGACCGGCGTCTTGACGACATGCGTGTAGCGCAGTTCGCCGGTGGGGGTTTGAAACTGCTCGGTCGCCTCGAAGTTCTGTCGGCTCTCCATCACGCGACGATCATCGGCCCGATACTTTTCGGCGAGATCGCGGGGAAAGAAGTCGTAGTCGGTCCGGCCGAGAATGTCGGAAGGACTGCGCCGCAACACTTCGCAGAAGAGTTGATTGGCGAACGTGACGCGACCCTCCACATCCTTGCGGAAGAGCGCCATCGGCAGCGTTTCGACCAGCGACTGATAAAACGCCTCCGACTCCATGAGCGCCTGTTCGACGCGGCGGCGCTGCTCAAGCTCGTTGTCGTAGCGGCGTTTGAGTCGGCCGACGTCGTCGCACATCATCGCGAGGAGCGCCATCAGCCGTTCGGGATGGACCTCGAACTCGCCTCCCGTTCCGGCCAGTTGGACGCGGAGCCCCGGACCATCCGCCGTGGGCGGGGCCTGCTTGTGCTGCAACTCGGTTTTGACCAGGGTCACGATGTCGCGCGCCGGCCGATCACGACTGATGATCTCGCTCGCGCCGACCCGCAGCGCTTCGATCAACCCGGGGAAACTTCCCGGTTCGAGAAGCGCCCAGACGGTCGCTTCCCCATCGCTGAGATGATCGCGGATCGGATCGAGTTGCGGCAGCAGCGCCTCGTCGACGATCACCAGCCGCCGCGCGGCGGAGGGCCACGGCCGGGGCAAATCTTGCGGCCCATCGCAGACCGTCACGGCGATTCGCGCGTCGCGCAGCACGAACGCCAAGGCATCGCGCGGCTGCCCCGCCGGTTCAATCAGATAGACCTGTGGCATCCCGCCCCCCTGGGTCGGATGGGGAGTCTTCGTGATGCGACCCGCGAACGGGGCCGCGATTGTGGACGTGTGTCGCGAGTATAACCCGTCACCCGACCTTACGCGCCGAACTTCAGGGCCCGTCCCGGATAACTTCCGGGCGTGAATTTCGGCACCCCCGCCGGGCTCCACGCGATCGCGCCATTGACCACCACCAGGTCGATGCCGACCGGTGCTTGATGGGGTTCGGCATACGTGCCGCGGTCGATCACCGTTTCGGGATCGAAGACGACGACGTCGGCGAATTTGCCCGCGGCCAGTTCGCCGCGATCGACCACCTTGAACCGCTTCGCCGCGAACCCGGCGAGCTTATGGACGGCGGTCTCCAACGAGAAGAGTTTCCAGTCCCGCACGGCGCGGCCCAGGATGCGGGGCGCGGTGCCGGTGACGCGCGGATGGACGACCCCATCCGGAAAGTAGATCCCGTCGGAACCGACCATCCCCAGGTCATGTTGCAACATCCGGCTGGTCAGCAGGTCGTCCCCTTCGTTGAAGACCAACAGGACCGCGAGCCGTTCCTCGATCAACAGTTCGGCGAGGGACTGTTCCATGGGTCGGCCGGCCGCCGCGACGTACTCGCTCAGCATCTTCCCCTGCCAGCGTTTGTTCTCGGCGGAGGGGAGCCACGCGATATGAATCCGGTCGATCGGGAGTTTGTAGTTGAGGAGCGCCCGGCGGAACCGTTCCTGAATTTCAGGCCACAGCAATTTCCCCGCCGCCGCCGTGGGACCGTCGTCCCAGACTTCATACGGCAGGATGAAGTTGAGCATCGTCGACCCGGGCTGATAGGGATAGACCTCGAAGGTGAAGTCGACTTCCTTGCGGGCCGTCGTATCGATGTAGTTCAGCAGCTCGTCGATCTCGCGTTCGTTCCCCCCCTTGAGGTGCGAGATATGGACGGGCACCCCTGCGCGGCGGCCGATCTCGACGACTTCGCGCACCGCGGGCATCAGGCCGTGTTTGTAGCGGATGTGCGAGACGTAAACCCCTTGCCGGGCGGCCATCAGCTTGCAGGCGTCGGCAAGCTCCTCCGTCGTCGCCGACCACTGACTGATGTAGTCCAGCCCCGTCGAAATCCCGGTCGCTCCCGCGTCGAGCGCGTCCCGAATCTCGGCGTGAATCAGCTTCCGTTGCAGATCGTCGATGGCGCAGCGCCCGAACCCGGCCGCCAACGTCCGCACGTTGGCGTAGGGAATCTGCACGAGATGATTTTGCAGACAACGCCGATCGAGCCGCGCCTGATACTCGGCCATCGTCCGCCAGCCGTGGCATTCATCGAGCCGCAGCGCGTTGAGGCATTTGAGATAATAGGCCCACTGCGGGCCGGTGATGGGATCGATGGGGGCGTAGCCGATCCCGTCGGACATCAAGAGTTCGGTGGTGAAGCCCTGCCGAATTTTGACGTCGAGATCGGGCTGTTTGAGGAGCCAGCCGTCGGTGTGGTTGTGGACGTCGATGAATCCGGGAGCGACGATCCGCCCGGTGACGTCACGGGTCTCCCGCGCCTCGGCCGCCGCCAGATCCCCCAGCGCGGTGATGCGATCTCCCGTGATGCCGACATCGGCCCGAAATCGCGGCCGGCCCGTCCCGTCGATCACCTCGCCGCCGCGCAACACCAGGTCGAACACCATCAGGCTTCCCGTAGGTCAGAAATCGTTCCACGATGCCGTCGCGCCGGACCCGAAGGTGACTTTCCCGATGACGCCGCATCCGTCAACGAGATTCCGCGCGACCGCGTAAGGCCCCACGATGTCGTCCGCTACCGAGGGCCGCAAGTCACTCGGCGATCGAGCGCTTGAGCAGATTGTGCGTCATCCGCTGGACGCGATCGTCGGGGCCGTGCGGCCGCGACCAATGCGACCACGGCAAGACATGTCCCGGGGGCGAACTCAGCCCTTGGGCCCAGAAGATCGTCGAGGCGTTGAAGACGAAGTTCCCTTTCGGGCCGGGATAGACGGTCGCGGTCCATTGTTGCGGGTTCACGCCCCCTTGAAACGCGGTCCCTCCGCCGACGATCTCGAGCCCCGGCAGATCCTGGGGGGGATCGCCGTGATACTCCCAGCCGATCAGTCCCGGGACGGAATCTCTCTGTTTCATTCCCGTTCCCGCGAAGAGCCAATGCTCGGGCCTAAGGCAGACCCAGTCGCCCCCGCCGTTGACCGGTTCGACATTCCGTGACCCCATCAGATAGCCCTCGTCGGGGCCGCGGAACGGGAAGGGGCCATGCTCCCGCTCGCGATTGACGGCGTAGATGTGATCGCCCCCGTAGGGCCCCCCGCGGAACATGATGCGGTTCGGCGTTCCGGAACTGCTCGCGCGGAGCGGCGTCACCCAACAGACCGAATTTCCCGAGAGAAACAGCAGATCGACCCCCGCGTCGCGCAGGGCGACCACGCTGTCGTACTGCCGGCGATCCCAGTACTCGTCATGGCCAACGCTGAGGAAGCATTTGGTCTTGAGCGCCCGCTCGGGCGTCAACAGGTCGCTGTTCGAGGCGTACGTCACGTCGTAGCCATGCTGCTCCAGAAAATAGGCGAGGGGGAACTCGAACGTCAGCCATTCCCCCGACCCGACCGAAAGGGGCGCGTTCACCACCGATTGATGCTGCGCGTACCGACCATACGGCCGATCGAAACTGACGTCGGCCCACGGCCCCTGGCCCCCCTTGGGATGCGTGTAGACCGAATGATTCGACGGCCACGGGTTGTACGCTTGCCACGTGTTGTCCGAACATTGCAACAGGAGGTCGGCGGGCCGATCGTCGGTCACGATGAAGACGACGTAGCTTTGCCAATAACTCGTCTTCGTCGGCTCTTCGGGGATGGTCGTCAAGCGGCCGAGATAGACACCGCTGACCCAGTCGGCGGGAATCTTCAGCGTGGTCGCGGGGGTCCACCGGCACTCATGGAGCTGCTTCTCGCCCATCTCGGGGGTCGGCTGCGTGACCCCCGGAAAGGGGCCCAGCGTGGTCATTAATCGGGCCCCGCGCCCGCCATAGTAACCTGTCCGAAAAATCTCGATCCGGAACGGAACCGCGGGATTGGTCGACACGCAGATGTCGAGCGACTCGCCGGCCTTCACGCTTTGCCGCGAGCAATACCCCTCGATGTCGGGCGCCCGCGTGCCGTTGTAATCTTCCAACCGGACCCGCGTGAGTTGCCAATCGGTCGAGCCGGGCCGGGCGTTCTCGCGACGGATCAGCTCGGGATCGCGTTCGGCGGCGGATAGGCCATGGATCGCCCCGAAGAGCATCCAACAGCAAAGCCACATCGGACGATCGGAACGAGATGGTCGAGGCATGGCGGGTCGCGATCCGAGAGTCAGACGGCGGGTAGAGACTGACGATTATTGTGACCCATGGCCGTCACAACAGCCACTCAAGGCGCTGACTCGGAGATCGCCGTCGCGTGGGCCAAGAGCGCCGCTTTCGTCGGGGGGGTGATCCACCCGCGTCTGAGACACCACAGCGCGCTCGCGGCGACGAAGTCGGCGGTGGTGCCGGGATTCCGCCGATGTCCGTCGGCCCGCAGCCAACCATCGAGCTCATGAATGGCCTGCCAGCCGGCCGGGGTTCGCCAAGCGCCCGCCGCCAAGGCGTGTTGCGCGCGACGCATCGCCTCCCGCTCGATCTCTCGCCCGCACTTCCGACGGATCAACGTCTCTCCTTGGGCGAGGTACTCCAGATGGGTCGCGATCAGGGCGCATTCCCACGGGGTGACGGCGGGGCCCGACTCGAAGCCGCGCGGGAGCCGTTCCAGGTGCGCGTCCTCCCACGCGGTTCGCAGCCACTGGGCCCCATCCCGGTCGAGCCCCCGAAACCGGATGGTCCATTCGTAGGCGATCGCATCCCGCTCTTCCGCGAGGGCCATCGCCTCCACCAACGTCACCGTCGGGGCCTGCGCGACATCCTGCTCGGCAACTTCCCCCAGTCCCCCGGCGACGGCGAGTCGAATCGCCTCGTAGACCGCGGCGGCATCCTCGACCGTCGTCCCGTCAACCAGCCGCGCGACTTCGGATCGCAGTTCACGCGGGGACTCGACCGCCGCGATCGGGGCGAGCAGCAGACAGATTCCCAGGTTGACGTTGCTGTCGCAGACCGCGCGCGTGGCCCGCTGAGCCGCGAGGATCGCCGGCCCGATCCCGCTGTGTCCCGTGAGAGACAACGGCTCGGCGACCGCCGCCGCCGCGCGGACGAAATCGGCATACGTGAGATCGACGAACGACGCCCCGGGATGAACATTCCCGGGTTTTCGGGCGGTTGCCTCCAAGAGGCACACCAGCTCGATCAGCGCGGCAAGCGAGGTTGTCTCGGAGACCGCGTCGGTCGCAGCCGGAATCGCCCCCATCCCTCGATCGCCCCCAGGCACTCTCAACGTCATCGACCGTGTGCTTGGAACGTGTGCCACTGGCTTCGCCAGTGGTCTTCATCCATGTACGCGCGACGGAGAGGGCACTGGCGAAGCCAGTGGCACACGGAAGAACCGGTCGACCTACAGGTTCTCCGCCGAGAAGTCGGCCATCACGGTCCCCAGGAATTTGAAGAGGCCGCGATTGATCGACATTTCGCCGCGGACCTCGCCCCCTTCACGCCGCAACGTCGCCGAGAGGAGATCCTCCCCCGAGCCGAAGGCGTCGAGGGCATACTTCCGCATCCGGGTCTGGGTCTTCTGCGCTTCGAGCGCCGCCTTATCAGGATTGACCAGCGGCGGCTCCTTCGCCCGCAGGACATCGAGCACCTGCACCCAGGGACCAAACCGCATCTGCAAAGTGAGGAACTCGGGGGCGGTCGTAGTCGGCGCGGGTTGGGCCGCCTGATCGAGCGCCTGCTTGAGCCGTTCCAGCGAACCGGCACCCGCCGCGCCCCAGACCGCATCCTTCGAGGTCGCGATATGGATCACCGGTTCCCCGCCGAAGACCGCCGAGAACTCCTCCAGGCGATGCGCCCCCACCTTCAGGGTATGCAGCGCCGCACCTTGATGCTCGCCGACGTTCGCCGTGAATTCCCAACCCGCACGAATCTTGGGGAACATCGCCAGCAGCGGCACCGCCTTGGTCCCGTCGGCGGCGCGAATCGCGCACAGCCCCACATGTTTGCCATCGGCGGTCGCGTGGACATCGACGATCGCATCGAGCACCTTCAGCGGGATCGACTCGTTCAGCATCTCGAACAAGCCGGCGAGGGCCGTCTTCGCCGTCTGCTTCCCCTCGGCGTTGAGGTTCGGCCGCGAATCCATCTGCCCCTGCAAGCTGGGGAGCAGCGTGTCATAGAGCGCCACCGCATGACCGCTGCGCAGGTCGTCGATCGCGAAATTGACGCGGGCCTGCAGGCTCGGTTTCTCGCCGAATGTGACGTTCGCGAAGTGACTCGGCGTTTGAACCAGTTGCTCGATACTCGCCGCCAGCGACGTCCCCGGCAGCCCGGTGAGAAGGAGCGCGCCGGTTCCCGTGGCGGATTGCGGATCGGTCGTCCAGCCGATGTTGAGTTGGTCCGCCTCGATCAGGAAGCGCTCCGCCTCCGCGAGATTCTGTTCGAGGGAGAGTTTGCGCAGCGCGAAGTCGGCTTCCGGTTCGCCTCGCTTGAACTGCACCCCCGCTTCGAGCTCCTTGCGCAGCTCCTGGAACTTTTTCCGTCGCGCTTCGACCGTCGCGGCGTCATTCTTCAAGACGACGGCGACATCCGTTCCGCCGGGCAGCAGGTCCTTCAGGATCAGCGACGGATCGGGCAGATTCGCCGGGAGCTGCGACTGCTCCTTGGCGATCACCGCCTGCCCGTGAATGTTGCGGACATAGAACGGTTTGCGGGGCGGCGCCGCGGGAGTCGACGGCTTCTTTTTGTTGCGTGACCGGGCTTGCTGCTGTTCCGCCAGGTACAAACCGGGCATGCCGGGGACATCCTTCAGGTTGAAACTGAAGGCTTCAATGCTTTCCCTCATCCCCCCGCGGCCATCCCATTTGCCGTATTTGACGGCGGCAAGGTAGGAGAGCTCTTGCCCGCCGAAGATGAAATCGAGCCGGGCGGGCTCTTTCGGGTCGGCCCCTTCGGTGAAACTTTTGATGAACTTCTCGAAGCTGCCCCACTGCTTATTCAACGGGGCGGGGGCCAGATCGAACAGGAATTTGAGATCTGCTTCCAGCCGCTCGCTGCCCGCCGCCGCAATCGTGATGCGGGTGTCCTGAGACCAGCTTGTCGCTCCCGTCGCGCACCACAAGACGGTCGCGATCGCCAACCAGTTCCTCACGTCAGACTCCCTTCCCTACGGCGGAACGCGTGCCGTCATGTTGTCGTAGTGTCGATTCGCGGACATTGAGCCGACCGGTCCGGAGGCTTCGTCCCGTCGGGGACGGTTTCCCAGCCCACTCCCGACGTGCTTTGGGCAATCCGCGAGGCGAAAGGATTCTAAACCGTCCCGGCAAACAGGGGAAGGCTGTTCGGCGGGAGCAATCTAGCCAGGGGAATACGCTTGATCCACAACCGGCAGGTGTCCGCCGACCACCGAGGGGAACATTCACCGG
>CAYRVS010000138.1:0-8607 GCA_964427725.1 uncultured Planctomycetaceae bacterium
CTGGCATCAATCTTGCCAAGGGCCACGCCCTCCACCGACATACCGAGGTCACGACGATCGAGCCGTGACGAACTGATTCCAGCCCGCTCGCGGCCGCCGGCGTCTCCCGGTTGCCGAGTCGGCGTGGTGGTCCAATAATCCATGCACGCCGTCACATGATCAATGCGGCGGTGTCGACCATTCACTCATTCTGCGGTCAGGTGACGACGTGGCGGACCTCCCTTATGACGCGTTGCTCCTCGTTTCGTTCGGCGGCCCCGAACGGCGGGAGGACGTCATCCCCTTCCTCGAAAACGTCCTCCGCGGCAAACCCGTTCCGCGCGAACGGCTGCTCGAAGTCGCCGAGCATTACTACCACTTCGACGGCGTCAGCCCGATCAACGACCAATGCCGGGCCCTCATCGCCGCGTTGCGGACGGAACTCGACGCGCATGGCCTCGCGTTGCCGATCTATTGGGGGAACCGGAACTGGCATCCCCTGCTGACCGAGACGATCCCGCAAATGGCCGCCGCCGGCGTGCGACGGGCGCTCGCTCTCTTTACATCGGCCTACAGTTGTTACTCGGGCTGTCGGCAGTACCGCGAGAACCTCCTCGCCGCGCGCGAACAGACCGGCCCGACGGCGCCGGTCATCGATAAGGTGCGGATGTGGTACAACCATCCCCTCTTCATCGAGGCCAACACCCGCTCGGTCCGTCACGCCCTCGCCGTTCTCCCCGCCGACGCCGGTGACCGCTCGACGGTCCTCTTCACGGCCCACAGCATTCCGATGCTCATGGCCGACAACTGCCACTACGTCCGGCAGCTGACCGAAACCTGCCGGCTGATCGCGGAAGATTTGGGACTCTCCGCCGAGCGCTGGCGGCTGGTCTATCAGAGCCGCAGCGGCAGGCCGCAGGATCCCTGGCTGGAACCCGACATCCTCGACGCGCTGCGGGAACAACGGGCCCGGCAAACACCCGGCGTGGTGATCGCCCCCGTCGGCTTTCTGTCGGATCACATGGAGGTCTTGTACGACCTCGACGACGAAGCGCGGCGGCTCTGCGCGGAACTCGAACTCCCCATGGTCCGCGCCAAGACCGTCGGGACCGATCCGAGTTACGTCGCAATGCTGCGGGAGCTGATCGAAGAACGCCTGGGGCTGCGGACCGAGAAACGGGCCATCGGACAATACCCCCCCAATCACGACGTCTGCCCCGAGGACTGCTGCCTCTATCCGATCACGCGCCCACCCATGGGGGCGGGACGCCCCGCCTAAACGAACAAGGCTCTCCGATCCAACTCGATCGGGGAGCCTCGTCTTGTGAGCAGGTCTCAGCGATCCGGTCGGCCGCTCATTTCGCCTTGGGCTTCTTCGCGAGGAACGGCACTTTCGCCTTCTGTTCCTCGGTGAGGAACTCGGCGATCTTCCCGCGGATTTCGGTTTGCAACGCCCGCAGCTCACCTTGTGCGGCACCGTACGAGGTCTTCTGCTCGGGCGTCAATTGCAACGCCTCGTCGATCAGGGCTTGCTGCGCCTTGCCGGTCAATTTTTCGGCCTTGGCCTTATCCTGCGCGGCCTTACGGGCCTTGAGTTGATCCCCCGACAGCACTCCGTCGAGCTTCTTTTGGGCCGACGTGGCGCGGGGCCCATACTCGGTCTTGAGCGCGTCGAGCTTCGCCTGCTGCTCGGCGGTGAGCGTGACCTCCTTGGGGAGGTTGAACAGATACGACCCGGGAGCCGCGGCGGGCTTCTTCCCCGCCTTCGCGGGCTCTTGGGACCAGGCCGCCTGAGCGACCAAACCCAACAGCAGACATGACAGCAACGAACGAGCGGCGAACGACATCAGGTGACTCCACATGGTGACGAGAAACGGGACGTGAAAGGGGTAGGCGCGAACCGTGAGCGCACGCGCAAGGGACACCGGTGTGAGCGGACGCCCACCCATGGCCCTGGGTGGGCGACGAGCAAGAGTCTTTATGCGAAGAGCTCGGGGATCACCTCGCCGTCGCGGACGATCATCACCGGACGGCCGGTGTTGGTGTGATACTCGTGCTTGGGGTCGATCCCCAGATTGTGGAAGAACGACGCGGCGACGTCGTCGGGCGAATGCCCTTCGTTCAGCGGGCCTTCCGCCTTCTCGTCCGAGGCTCCCAACACGCGGCCGGGCAGCACCGAGCCCCCCGCCATCAGCATGCACATCGCCCGGGGGTAGTGGTCGCGACCATTACGGGTCGTGTTGATCTTCGGCGTCCGACCAAATTCCCCCGTCACGAGCAGCGCCGTCGATTCCAAGAGCCCCTTTTGCGCGAGCCCATTGAGCAAGGCGGCGAACCCTTCATCGAACGGCGGCAGCCGCTTGTCTTTAAGCGTCACCCAGTTGTCGTTGTGAGTGTCCCACCCGCCGTACGAAATCGTCACGAACCGGACCCCCGACTCCACCAGTCGCGTCGCGAGCAGACAGCTTTGCCCGAACGGCGTCACCCCGAACGGCGCGGCGAACGCGGGCGATTCCTGACTCACGTCGAACGCCACGCGCGAGGCCTCCGACGTGATCATCGCATAGGCCTGCTGGCTGAACCGATCGAGCCCATCCAGCAGCGGATTCTCCCGCTCGAACCCTTGGAACGCGGTGTCGAGATCCTTCAGCAGCGAAGTCCGGCGTTCGACCTCCGCGACCGTCAGGCCGCCCTGGAGCGAGACTCCCCGCACGCTGAACGGCTTGCCGGGCTGCGGCGTCGCTCCGGTTCGCAGCGGCGCGTAACGCACACCCAGGTATCCCGGCTTCTGCTGGGTGCTGGGAATCGCCACGAACGGCGGGAGATCCTCTTTGCCGGGGCGTTCCTTGGTCACCACCGAACCGTAGCCGGGAAACTCGAGCGAGGGAATCGGCCGGTTCCCCGTATTGACATATTGCGAACCGAGCTCATGCGCCGCGAGCGTGTGGGTGATCCCCCGCAGGATGACGAACTTGTCCATCACCTGGGCCAGCTTCGGCAGATGCTCGCTGATCTCGATGCCGGGGACGTTCGTGGCGATCGGGTTGAACTCGCCGCGGTACTCCGACGGGGCGTTCGGCTTGAGGTCGAAGGTGTCCATATGACTGGGCCCCCCTTCGAGATTGATGAAGATCGCCGAGGTCGCCTTCGTCGCGCGGACTTCGTTCGCGGCGGCGAGTCGCAGGTAGCTCCCCAGCGTCACCGCCGAGGCCCCGAGCGCGCCAACCTTCAGGAAATCGCGGCGGGCAACGCCGTCACAGGTCCGATGAAACGCCATGGGTCTTGCTCCGGAGACTGGTGGGATTGGAGTGTGGGATCGGCCGCCGGTGAAACCGCAAGGTGATCGCGGTCCACCGGCCGGAGAACGGGACTTAGTGGTTGACGATGAACTCTTTCGTGTTCATCAGGGCCCATAACAGATCACGCAACGCGACCTTCGTGTCGCCGACTTCGCGGAAGTAGCTCAGCGATCGACCCACTTCCGCTTCGTTCGGCGGACGACTGACCGTCCGCAGGTAAGCCTGGCGGACCAACCGCGTCAGTCCCGCGTCGCTCGAGACCTCGGCGGGACTCGCGGTGGTCGAGGTGTCGACGTCGCGCAGCTCCTTTGCCTTCGCTTCGGCGGCCGCCAGTCGACGTTTCGCCGCCGCTCGCTCCTCGTCCGTCCCTTGTTCCTTGAGCTTCTTGAGCTGCTTCTCGGCCCGTTCGACCTGCCGCTCGGCGTCCTTCAGGGCTTCGGCCGACGGCTCGGCCTTCCCCCCGCCGGTCTTGAGTTGTTCATCGATCCAGCCGCCGCGCTCGGTCAGCTCGCCCAAAACCTGCTGATCGTTCTGCAGGAAGACCGTTTGCAGCAGGCTGGTCTCCGCCGAGCGATCGCAGTCGCAGTTGCTCTCGCGGATCGACCGGCCGAACACGCTCAAGGCGTAACTCGCGGCGTTGCGGTTGGACCGGGCGTCGACGATCGGCTCGGCGATTCCCCGCCCCTTCAGATCACCACGCATTGCGGCGATTTCGTGATCGCTCGCGGTCGCCTGGCGCATCGCGTCGTAAGCGACTTCCGCCGGCAACCGCCGTGGAATCGCCCGACTGAAATTCCGGTCATCAAGCTGATTGGTCGGATTCGACTGCCAGGTCAACTGATAAGTGCGGCTGTTGGTGATTTCGCGATGGAGCCACTTCAGGTCATAACCATGCTCCCGGAACCCGGTCGCGAGATGGTCGAGCAACTCGGCGTTGCAGGGCGGGTTCGCCAGCGACAGGTCGTCGGTCGGTTCGACGATCCCCCGATGGAAGTAGCCCGCCCAGATCCGATTGACGATCGACTGTGCGAAGTAGGGATTGTCCGCCTCGCGCATCCAGTCCATCAACGCGGTCCGGGGGTCGTCCATGGTCTCGATGACGAGCTCATCCCCCCCCAGCACCTTCGCGGTCCGGCCCGCCACTACCTTGGGTTTCTTCGGATTCTCTTTCCCCTTGTCCTTCTTGGCCGGCGCGGTGCGGGGCTCGGGGACATAGAGCTCGCCGAACGGGACGACTTTCCCATCGGACATGTGTTCCGCGAGCGCTTTCGCGAGGTTGTTGCCGTTCAACTTCTTCTTGTCGACCTCCAACTCGGCGAACATCGCCTCCTGAGCCTTTTTCGACTCGGGATGAATCCCGAACTGGGCCCGTGCGAAGAACCCTTTGAACCGATCGAAGTCATCTTTGGTCCACTGATCGAACGGATGCTTGTGACACTGGGCGCATTGAATACGGACCCCCAGGAACGTGTAGGCGAAGCCCAGCGCGCGGTCGTCGACGGCCCGAAAGTTCGACCGCGACCAGTAGTAGGTCAGCGAAGGTTGGTCGGCGAACGTTCCGCCCGCGTGCCGCTCGCTGTAATACCCGCTCATCCGGCGGCAGTAGTCTTCGTACGATTCCTCCGGCAACCGGCTAGTCGCCGTCACGATCCCTTCGACCATTTGATCGTACGGAACATTCTCGGCGACCCGCTTCTTCAGCCACTGATACCAATCGACCGATGCCCCGTCGCGGTTGCGGACGTCCTGCTGCTGGTAACGGGCGTTGTTCCCGGTCCAGTCCGAAAACTTCGTCGCCCACCATGCGGCGTATTCCGGCCGCTCGAGCAGTTCGTCGATCTTCCGGGACCGCTTGTCGGCGGTGCTGTCGGCGAGAAAGCCCTCGATCTCGGTCGGCGTCGGCAAGGTGCCGATGATGTCGAGCGAAGCGCGGCGGAGGAACTCGGCGTCGGTGCAGGTCTCGGACTGCACGATCCCCAGCTTCCGCAGCTTCTGCACGACGAGTTCGTCGATCTTCGTCGGGGTGGGAGTCGTCGGGTACCGCGGCCCGATGCGCTCGGAGACGGGGAACAGGACGGGGACGGGAATCACGCCGTTGTCGTAGAAGGCGACGACGTGGGTGTCGCCGGGGCCCTTCGCGGTGACGAGGCCGCTCTCCGAAATCGTCGCGATCTGATCGTTGTTGGTCTGAAACCGGCACAGCGGCGTGACGTCTTCGCGGGTCCCGTCGGACCAGACGACGACCGCCTTGAGTTGCCAGGTATCGCCCGCCTTCTGGGCCACCATTTCCCCGGGGGTGACGTCGACCCGGACGAAGTCGGCGGCGTCTTGGTCATGAGCCGGAGCCCCCGCTTCGATCCAGCGACGGAGGACGTGGTACTGCCAGGTGTCGACCTTGAGCCGTTCGCCCCCTTCGTGGGGGATCGTCATCAACGGCTTCTGCAGGATCAGGCTGCTCGCCGGTTCCTTGAGGTTGGTCCGGGGCTCGTCTCCCGCGAGGAGATTTTCATGGTCCGACTTGAAATCGTACCCGAATAGCGAGAGCCGAAAGCCCCCCTGCCCTTGAAACGAACCGTGACACGCCCGGCCGTTGCACCCGAGTTTGCCCAACAACGGCACGACATGCCGCCGGAAATTCGGCGTTTCCGCGACCTCCGCCGCGTCGAACCGCGCATCAATCCGGCCGCGCACCGGCTGCGAAGAGTCCCCTTCGGCCGGGATCCCGCGCGGGGAAGTCGCGACGAACAGGGTCAGGGTCAAGGTGGTCCACAGGGTCACGCGCATGGTGAGCAGATTCCCAGGACGAAGGATGGTCGGGTTGATGGACGTGTACGGTTCGATGCTCGGAGAGCTAACGCGCGACGGTCTGAATCGTGGTCAAGGTGATTAGGCCTCATCAAAGCGAAAACAGAGACATCAAGTCGCCGCAGGTATGAGTCTTCTTGGTACAAAGTGCTTTTCGTTCGCTCATGGCGTTTTTGTGTCGGCCGGAGACGCCGAGACGGCGTCGGACGGCGTCGATGGGGCTTTGTCGGGACGGGGCTGTTTGGCTTTGGCGGCGGCGGTTGAGGCCGACTTGCGAAGCCGGTCGAGTTCGCGGGTGATCGCCTCGTCGCGGGATTCTTGGGCGGAGGTTTTTTGCTCGCGGAGTTTCTCAAGCCGACGTTCCAGGGTGGCGATTTCGTCGCTCAGCAGTCGCTCGCGCAGTTCGAGCCGTTCGCCGATCGCCGATCGCAATTCGGATTCGAGCTCGGGATTGCCCCCCATCGCCAACCGAGCGACCATTAGGCGGATGCGGGAATCGAGCTTCCATTCCGCCAGTTCCGACTCGTAGCGCTCGGCGCTGCGGGCCTTCGTCTTGTCGAGCTTCTGGCGGGCCCGGTCGAGATCGGCGACCGCGGCGCGATACTCCTTCGGGGCGTTCTTGCGGAGTTGTTCCAGCAGCTTGGCCAATTCGGCGTGATGCGTGCGGGCGAACTCCCACGCGAGCGCTTCATTCGGCAGGGGTTTCGCCTCTTTGGGCTTTTCCCCCTCAGGCTTGGAGCCCTGTTTGACGACCGGGTTGGTGGCGTCGGCGGGTTTCGGCTTGGCCTGCGGATCGGCCGGTTCCTGGGCGCTCGCCTTTCGAGGTGGTTTCGGAGTCCCTGCCCCGTCCTCCGCGCTGAGCGTCGCCAGCCGACTTGAAGCACAGGCGACGACCACTCCCCAGAAGACCAATCGACGGATGCCGCGCCCGTGACATGCGAGAACCGACATCTTAGTTCTTCTCCCACGCGGGGTCGGACTCGAATGGACCGATTTCCAAATCGCCGTTCTGTTCCAACGAGACGGCGGCGAGGAGCCACGCGGGAACCTCTTCGGTCTCGATCAGCCGCTCCGTGTCCATTTCGCCCCCATCGTCGAGCGACTGACCATGTTCATGCCAGAGCCCGACAAGGGTCGCGGCGGTCCCCGCATCGGGGGCCGGCGTCGCTTGCCATGACGGCGGATTCAGGAAGAGCCCCACCATTAGGAGCGCGGCGACGGTCGCCGCCACCGCCCAACGAGCCCGCTCGCGCGACTTCGGTGGAACAACGACCGCGTTCCCATTTTCACTAACCATCGTGTGGGGGCCGGTCTGCAACCCGCACACCAACCGGCTGGCGCGGACCAAGGCCTCTTGAGCGGCGGGTTCATCCGCAAGTTGCGTCTCGAAGGAAGCGGCGTCGCCGGGGGACAATTCCCCGCAGACATACCGCGCGGCGAGCCAGTCCCATTCGGCAGCCGTCCAGCTTGAAGTCGACTGGCTGTCGAAATTGGCGTCGATGATGGGCGACTGTTCTGACACGTTCGTCATCTGCTGGTGGAAGTGGGTGCCGACTCGTAGTTCATCAAGGGGACACGATCAATCCACCGCCCCCATCGCCCGCTGAAGTTTCCGCAACGCCAACCGCATCCGGGTCAGGACGGTTCCCAACGGAACCCGCAGGCTGTCGGCGATTTCGGCGAAGGTTTCCTCGTGATAGATTCGGCGTTCGACGACGTAACGTTGTTCCCGCGGGAGGGCGGACAACTCCGCGTTCAGTCGTGCGATTTCCTCGGCGGTGATCATCCGCAGCGCGGGGGACTCGGCGTCGCTCGCAGCCTCGCCCCCTTGCTGCTTTCCGTAGCGGGCCAACACCCGTTGTTCGGTTCCGGCCCGTCGCTTGAGCCCCAACGCTTCATTCAACCCGACTCGAAAGAGCCAGCCGCGCAGCGTGTCGGGCCGCGCCGTATGGCCAACCTCGAGCACCTTGCGGCAGGTGGCCTGAAACGCCTCCGCCGCCTGATCGTGATTCCGCAAGACTCCCCAGAGGAAAGCATGCAGATCACGACCATGCTCGGCGATGAGCCGTTCCACAGCGGCGGGCGTCAGACGCTCGGTCGAGACGACTGACCGGCCGTCCGAGTCGTGGTCCGGTTTGCGACTCGACTCCTGGTTCAAGACGACGCCCCGTGCGCTTGGCCCGTTGTCCCTTAAGGATGCCCGACGGTCCGCGATTATTTTCGCGATTTTCTCCGGTGTGATGCTCAGCGGCCCGGCAACTCCCCCCGTAGCCCGGCGAGCAAAACCCCCGTCGCGACGGAAACATTGAGGGAGCCAACACTTCCGCTCGCCGCGATCCGGCAGACCTCGTCGCAGTGTTCGAGCGTCAATCGGCGGAGGCCGTGCTCTTCATTGCCGACGATCAGCAGCCACGGGCGATCGCGTGGCACCGCGGAGAGCGGCTTGTCGGCTCGTTCGGAACTTCCCAGGAGCCAGAGACCTGCGTCACGCGCCAGCTTCATCGCCGCAGCCAGGTTGGGAACG
>CAYRVS010000138.1:8617-14550 GCA_964427725.1 uncultured Planctomycetaceae bacterium
GGAACGCTGGCGAACGGGATCCCCTCGACCCCGCCGGCGGCGACATCGTAAACCGTCCCCGACAGCGGAGCCGAGCGATCGCGGGTGATGATCAGCCCCCGGACGCCGAAAAACGCCGCCGATCGGAAGATCGCCCCGAGGTTGTGGGGATCCTGCAGGCAATCGAGAGCGAGCCAGACGTCGCCGACTTGCGGAGCCGGTTCGGTCCAAAGTTGTTCGAGGGGCAAACCGGTTCGTTCGCGGACTACCGCGCCAGTGGTCGATTCTCGAGCCGATTTGTCTCCCCGTCCGCGGGCCGGGGGTGCCGCCAAGTCGGTGCGGATCGGGATCCCGAATCGACGGGCCTCCTCGACGACCCGCTCCCATCCTTCCGAAGGACGACTGGGTGGGACATGGATCTCCAGCACGTCGTGAGGTCGATGCAGCAACGCCGCCGAGACGCTGTGGGGATTTCGCAGGGTGAGCGTCATCACGAACCTCGTGGCGTTTGGCGTCGTCGTTCATAACACAGAATGCCCGCCGCGACGGCGACGTTCAGCGACCCCACCACGCCGGTCGTCGGGATGCGCACCTGTTGATCACAGAGCGCCCATAACGCCGGGGAGACACCATGGCCTTCGTTCCCGACGATCAACGCGGTGGGACCGGTCAGGTCGGCGGTGGAGAGGTCGGCGGCCCCTTTTTCCGACGCCGCAATCACCCGGAGCCCGGCGGTTTTGAGCCGCGTGACCGCCGCCGGCAAATCGTCTTCACGGACGATCGGTAGATGATTGACGGCCCCGGAGGAGCTGCGCGCCGTCTGGCTGTTGACCGGGGATTGAGCATGACGGCCAATGAGAATCCCCGTGACCGCGAGTTCCACGGCGGACCGGACGATGGCCCCGAAATTGAACGAGTCCTGAATGCCGTCAAGGATCAGCCACGTCGTTTGCGGAGTGACGGTGGCCAAACCGGCCGTCAGATTGGCGTAGGGGAATTCCGGGAGGGACGCCGCGAGCCCTTGATGATCGTCCGCACGACAGCGTTTCGCGAGGACGGCATCACTGACGCGCTCGATGGCGACGCCGAGCCGACTCGCGAGTCCGTCAACCTCCGCAGCGATCTCGGCCGGACAACGGGGCGTGAGCAAGACCTCGCGGGGCTGCCAAATCCCAACGCGGAGAGTCTCGAGGACGACATGCCGTCCCCAAATCCAGCAGCGGTTGTGATTGCCCAGCATGGCGCGGCGGTCGGCGGGTCGCGGTGGCGCCATGTTTCGGAGAATCTGGGATGGTGGAGAAAAGTGGTGATGGAAGCCCAGGGAAAGCGTTCCCTGGGCTTCGGGGGCAACCGTCGTCAAATTCCCTCGGCGAAGCCGAATTGCGGGTCAAAGACTTCGCGACGGACGACGGGGGGTTGGGCGGCGATGGAGGCGAGGGTCGCCTCCTCCATCCGCTTGACGGTGTAGTTCCGAATATCGAGGAGGACCCGGCGAAAGCGGCAGACCCCTTCTTGGCTGCAGGGCTCGTGATGGGTCGCGGAGACGCAGGGGATCGGGGCGAGCATCTCGTCGAAAATCCGGACGACGAGGCCCATGGTGATCGCTTCGGGGGGCATCGCCAATTCAAATCCGCCGATGCGACCCGCGATACTCCGCACGATCCCTTTCGCCTTAAGCTCCAAGAAAATCTGTTCGAGGAAGCGGCGGGGAATGTCGTTCAATTCCGCGAGCTCACGGACCGACATGTGTCCGCGATCCACGCGACCGGCGAGGGTCACCAGCGCGCGGAGGGCGTAATCGGACTTGCGGGAGAGTTTCATAAACCGACCTTGGGAACGATCTCCGAGTATGTCGCTGGTATATCGGGTCCGGACGCCCGATTGTCAAGAGGCTAAAGCCGCAGATCGTCGGTATGATAGCCTAAGAGGACGACTTTGCGGATTCCTGTTTGGATCAAGGGTCGGTACCCCGTCGCATGGCACAACTCCTGACACTACCGACACTTCAGAACTGGAGTTGTCACAACTGTGGGGGGTGCTGCACGCAGCATCTCATCGAGATTACCGAGGAGGAGCGGGATCGGATCGTCGGTCAGAATTGGACCGCCGCGGAGGGCGTGTCGCTCGATCCGATCGTCTGGTTCGCAGGTTCTGCCCAGCAGAAGCAGTACCGGTTGGCCCATCGGCCCGACGGTGGATGCGTTTTCCTTGATGAACGCGGTCTCTGCCGCATCCATGCCAAGTTTGGCGAGGGGGCGAAACCGCTCGCCTGCCGGGTCTACCCCTACGCGTTTCATCCGCACGGTGCGACGACGACGGTCAGCCTGCGATTCAGTTGTCCATCGGTGGTGGCCAATCGGGGGCGGGCGGTCACCGAGCAAAAGGGAGAGCTTCAAACCCTCGCGCGGGAGATCATTCCCGCGAATGTCGGACAGATTCCGCCGCCCAAGGTCACGCCGACTTCGCAAGTCGCATGGCCGATGTTCCTGCGATTCGTCCAGACCCTTGATCGCTTCCTCGCGGATGAGGACGTTCCGCTCGTGCTGGGATTGTGGCGTGCCCTCGCCTGGCTGGAAATGCTGGGGTCGGCGAAGTTCGAGAACCTGAGTGACAGAGCCCTGAAGGACGGGCTCGAACTGCTGGCTCAAGCCACGATCGCAGAGCACACCGCCCTGCCCGCCGCATCGTCACCCACGACTCCGATCGGGCGGCTCTATTTCCGGTTGTTCGTGGCGCAATTCGCCCGGAAAGATACGGTCCAATCGCTGTCCGCCGGTTGGTGGGGGCGCTGGAAATTGGCCCGCGCGATGTGGTCGTTCACATGGGGACGTGGCAAGGTTCCCCCGCTTCAGGTGGGTTTCCGGCCGGTTCCCTACCACGAGATCGACGCCTTCCGCGGTCCCGTCCCCGAGGGAGTCGATGATCTCTTCCGGCGATATGTCCGCGTGAAGCTGCAGGGGCTCCATTGTTGTGGCCGGGCGAATTTCGATCTGTCGCTCAGCGAAGGGTTCCCGCTGCTGGTCTTAATGCTGCCGATCACAATGTGGCTGGCGGTCTGGTGGGCCCGATCGCAGGGTCGCGAAGGGGTCAAACTGAGTGATGTCGAGCACGCCCTGACGGTGGCGGATCATCACTTCGGCTATACGCCGACGACGGCCGATCGGAACGCGCGGGGGCGCTTGAAGTGGCTCGTCGATCGCGGCGATTTGCGACGGTATTTGCTGTGGGGACTGACGTCCAGGCGCTGATGGGAGGAGCCCAGGGAAGGCCTTTTCTGGGCATCATCAATCAACAGCATCCATTATGGCAACGGCGCGGGTTCGAGGGCCGAGGGGATCGGGGCGGGGACTGTCGGCTCCGGTGCGGCCGGGAGTGGCGTCTCGGCGGGTGATTCGTATTCCTGAGGTTCGTGAGCCGGAGCAGCAGGGATCGTTTCCGGGGACGAATCGACCCGATGGAGCGCTTGGTCGGGGTACGAATACGGATAGCCCGACGGATAGAGCCAGCAGTCGTTGGCCCGTTTCCAGGTGCCGACTTGGTCGCAGCGACAAGGGCCGAGCCGGCGATTGACCGGGCCGCACCAGTCGGGTCGGCCGGCGCGCGAGATGTCGAACCGTGGGTTGTACCACGCATCCCAGACGACCTGGACATCGTGCTGGTCGTCGATGAAGTCACAGTACTTGTTGAAGCCCGGGAAACACCGGCAGCCGGTCGCCGAGAGGGCGAGCAGCAGCGCCAGGCCGAGGATCGAACGGTGGGAGCGCATAATCGAAAGCCGCTCGCGTGATACGGGACGCACGAAGCCCGATCCGATGGCGCGGGACTCCTCTCGAAACATCGACGGCGGACCGTGACGACTTGATCGATTCCTCGGAACTTGCGGATTCTGCCGATGATGCGAGTTGGTGGGCGACGCGACATCCGGTCGGTGCGGCCGTGGTTGGGTCGGCCATGGTCGATCCGACGACGTCCGTCCCGTCCGCGACGCGAAAATCTGCACTCCGCACCTCAAGATGATCGGGATAGAATCCCGCCGTGAAACAAGAGGTCGCAGCAGCCCCTGGTACGTGCCAGGTGGCATACCTGCATTTGGAGTGTTCTCGTTCGGGGGTCCGTGTGCATGGAGGACGAATTCCAACCCCCGCCGGGTGAGCTGCGCGAGCTCGCCGCGATCCTCGCCGCACAACATGGCTTCGCCGACCTGATCCGGGGCCTTTCCGTCCATCGACAGGGGACGATCGATGGGGCGTGGAACTCAGCCGCGGCGCTCGCGGTGGCGGCGCTCCTGCCGCATGTCCCAGGGACGCTGCTGGTCGTGTTGCCGCGCGAGAAAGAGGTCGACGCCTTCGCGCTCGATGTGCAAGGGTTCTCGGGGGAGACGCCGGCGATCTTTCCCGCCTGGGAGGTGCTACCGCAGGAATTGCGGACGTCGGATCCGATCCTGGGGAGTCGGTTGCGCGTGGTGAAGGGGCTGGAAAGTGACACCCCGCCACGGATCGTGATCACGACCTCGTACGCCTTGCTGCAGCCGGTTCCCGCGCGGCGATTGCGCGCCGCCACCACGCGGACTTGGCGGGTCGGCGAACAACTCGATACCGAAGAACTGGCGCGGTGGCTGGTCGATCGTGGCTTCGAACGGGTCCCCACGCTGGAGCTCCCCGGGGAGTTCGCGATTCACGGCGGGATCGTCGACCTCTTTTCGCCGGAGGTCGCCGATCCGATCCGCATCGAGCTGTATGGGGACGAGATCGACTCGATTCGGCGGTTCGATGTTGAAACCCAGCAGAAAATCGCCGATCTGCGAGAGGTGACGCTGACGCTGCTGGCCGGCAATCTCGCGGCCGGAGACGGCGCGGCAGCCGACGATGATGAGGCCTTGCAACGCGCGCATGGACATCTCCATCGCGAGGGCGAACATTTCGTCTCGCTGTTGCCCGAAGGCTCGTGGGTCGTTCTGCACGAGTTGGAGGATTTGCAGTCGGAAGCCCGGCTCGCCTTGCAGCGGCTCGATGACCGGCGCGGGTTGTTCGGCGTCGAAGCGACGTGGGAACTCTGCACGCGGCGGCCCACGATCTATCTCGCCGGGATCGCGCCGACCGGCTACGAGTCGGCGGTCCATCTGCGGGTGACGTCGATCGATCGGCTGTCGCGGCCCAAGCATGAGGCGCTGAAGGAGCTCGCCGAGACGCTGCATCCCGCCGACGCGGTCCTGATTGCCAGTCACAACGAAGGGAGTCGCGAGCGCTTGCGGGAAGTCTTGGCGGAACAACCGGAAGCGTTCCGCCGCCGGGTGCGGCTGTGCCTGGGGCATGTGACGCGCGGGTTTCGATTGGTCGCCCGCAATCTGGTGGTGATCGGTGACAACGAACTGTTCGGCCGGACCGAAGTCGTTCGGGCCCCGAAGAAGAAGGCCAAGATCGAGGCCCGGGCGATCGACAGCTTCCTCGATCTCGCCGAGGGAGATCTGATCGTCCATCTCAGCCACGGGATCGGCCGGTATCGCGGGATGAAGCTGCTGAACAAGGAAGGTCAGCAGGAAGAGCACATGGACCTCGAATTTCGCGAGGGAGTCCATCTGTTCGTGCCGGTGTCGCTGATCCATCTGGTGCAGAAGTATGTCGGCGGGGCGAAGTCGACGCCGGAGCTGTCCAAGGTCGGCGGGACGAGTTGGGCCAAGAAGAAGCAGAAGGTCGCCGAGGCGGTTTCGGATATGGCCGCCGACATGCTGAAGCTGCAAGCCGAACGGGACGCCAAACCGGGATTGTCGTGCCCGCCCGACAGCAACCTGATGCAGGAATTCGAGGCGGCGTTCCCCTACACCGAGACCGACGACCAACTCAAGGCGATCCACGAATCGAAAGAGGATCTGGAACGCCCCCGGCCGATGGATCGGCTGATCTGCGGGGACGTCGGTTTCGGCAAGACCGAGGTCGCGATGCGGGCGGCCTTCAAGG
>CAYRVS010000139.1:0-3570 GCA_964427725.1 uncultured Planctomycetaceae bacterium
CCCCGCCGAGGAACAACGGCAGACAATGCTCGCGCGCCATCCAGGCGAACCGCGACATGGCGCAGGGGGACATATGGTCGGCGAGCGAACTCCACTCGCTGGTGGTGGTCGTCAGCCAGACGCCGGCGGCGTCGGTCTGAATCGCCAAATCGATCACGCCTCCCAACCCGGGTCCGCCGGTGGTCGGCTGGTCGACCGGCGCGAGGAGAATCCAGCGTAACGGACGACCACTCGCGGTTTCGACCCGCTCACGGTACGCCAAATAGCGCGACTTCCGCACTTGCGGGTCGGGCTGGTTGCCGACATCCAGCGTCACCCACCGGACGCCGACGGGGACGGCGTCGTTCCCCTGATCGCTGTTCGCCTCCGGGAGCGTCCCCAAGGCGACGCAGACCCCCACCCACGGCGCGCGAAGGACCGCGAAGTCGACCAGTTCCCGCAATCGGTCGGGCCCGGCGCGGCCGATTGTCGCGGCATCGAGATGGAGTAAATCGGCTCCCCCGCGAATCGCACTATCGAGGTCGGTAATCGACCCGACCGATACCAACAGGCGCGGGGGGAGTTCGGCAATCGTGGTCGACGTCGTCACACGATAGTCCTGCGGACGGCGTGCCCGGGTCGTCACGCCTCGGCGGCCCCCTCGACCACCGACGGCGGAGACTCCCTCAAGCGCACCATCAGCGGAAACTTAGTCCGAAAATCGCCCTCGATTGTGGAGACTTCCGAAAAAAGAGTCATGCCGCCTCGCGCCCATGATGCCGAGTTTGTCGACTTTGTGGGTTGGCCTCGTCGCACAGAGGATGCAGCTTACCTAGACGATCGCACACCCATCAGGTGATCCCTCAGAACGTGGACTCTTGCCCCTCCGGCAACCGCGATCACTCGTGAACCATAGTCAGGCGTCCCCGGGCGGATTGACGCGGCCTCTCTCAGGGTGGCCAGTGGTGACGTCCTTCCGAGTTTGGAGTGAGATTGACGCGCCCGAACGGAGGCCCCCGGTTATGCTGGGGATCAGGCATCACTCGGCATGTTCGCTGATACCAACAAGTTTGGATGCGGCACACGCAGATGCCTGTGCAAGGACCGCCGGATCCGGTGATGCCCTTGCTGACTGAGATCACAGATTGGTCATGCCCGGCATTTACCTCGACAACGCCGCCACCAGCTTTCCCAAGCCGCCCGCGGTCGGCGCGCGGGTCGCCACATATCTGGCTGAGAGCGGCGCGCCGGCGGGACGAGGAGGGTCTCGGCGGGCGGTGGAGGTCGGGCGCGTCATCGAACAGTGTCGGGCCGATCTCGCGCGGCTGTTTCATGCCCCTGATCCGCGGCAAGTCGTCTTGACGCTGAATGGGACCGATAGTCTTAACACCGCGATCCTCGGACTCTGTCGGCCAGGGGACCACGTGGTCTCTTCGACATGGGACCACAATTCGGTCCTACGGCCCCTCAAGCATCTGCAGACCTCGCGCGGGGTCGACGTCACGCTCCTCGAGCCCGATGATCAAGGTCTGATCTCGCCCGACGCGTTGCGGGCCGCGCTGCGGCCGCACACCCGGCTGGTCGCCTTGCAGCACGCCAACAATGTCATTGGCGTGATCCAGCCGTTGGCCGAGCTCGCCGCCGTGACGCGCGAGCGGGGGGCGTTCTTCCTAGTCGATGCGGCACAGACCGCCGGGCATGTGGAGCTCGATCTGTCGGCGACGCCGATCGATCTCCTCGCGACGTCCGGGCATAAGGGGTTGCTGGGGCCGTTGGGGACCGGTGTGCTGGTGCTCGCAGCGCGGGTCGTGGACGACTTGCCGCCGGCGCGTTTCGGCGGCACGGGGACCCAGAGCGAACTCGACGTCCAACCGACCTCGTCGCCCGAGAAGTATGAATCGGGCAACCACAATGTTCCGGGGCTGGTGGGGCTCGCCGCGGCGCTCGAGTGGGGTCGGATCAATCCGCTCGTCGCCCGACGCCAACACGAAATCGAGCTGACAAATCGTCTCTGGGAAGGGCTCGCCGCCGTTCCCGGCATTCAGCGGTATGGTGCGAATCCCGCCGTGGTGCCGCGAGTCGGCATCGTCAGCCTGTCGGTCGAAGGGTATTCCCCACAGGATCTCGCGACCATTCTCGACGAGCATTTCGACATCGCGGCCCGCGCGGGCTTGCACTGCGCCCCGGGAGTTCATCGGACCCTCGGAACCATCACTCAAGGCGGGACGCTGCGGTTGAGCGTCGGCCCCTTCACGACCGTCGCGGAAATCGATCAGGTTCTCGCGGCGCTGCGAAGCATCGCCGCGACTTTGTGAAGGGCTTCAGCTCCACCACCGCGTCACGAAATTGTGGACGCTTGGAATCGACGCGGGGTATACTCGCTGATGTCTCGTCGACCGCCACTCCCATCCCATCAGAAAGGTCGAGGTGCCCCATGCCGCTGTTCGAGATGGAAACGACCGCGCACATCATGATCGCCTGGGCGGGTTCGCAAGCCGAGGCGGAAGGGACCGCGAAGGACCAGTTTCCCGACGAGGATCTGCTGCGGGTCACCAAGCGGCCGCGCGACGCCTGGGTGATTTCCAAACGGCTGCTGGGGATCGAGGGCTCGGGGACGGAGCCGTGTCACTCGGCGCGGGATTGCCTGGTGCGGGCCCGCGGCGACAAACTGCACGCCATTCGGCTCTACATGCAGGATACCGGTTCGGATCTGCATGAAGCCCAACGGCAAATCGAAACCAACATGTCGCTCGGGTGGTGACGCCTCCCAGGTCGGGAGCGGGCCAAGCCTGGGCGGGAAACAGGATGCCGCATGACGAAGTTGTTGTCGGGCCGCGTGGCTCTGGTGACGGGTGGGGGCCGCGGTCTGGGGCGTTCGTTCGCCGAGCATTTGGCCTCGCTGGGCTGTCATGTCGGCGTGCACGGCATGCGCGAGCATGGCCCCAGCGAGTACGGCGAAGGGACCACGCTGACCGATACCGCGAAACAGATCGCCGTGACGCACGGCGTCCGCACCACGCGGGTGTTGGGGGATCTGACCGTCGCCGTGGATGTCGAACGGGTCGTGCAAACCGTGACCGCGGAGTTGGGCCCGATCGATATCCTCGTCCATAACGCGGGCGGGGACATCGCGGCGGCGGGGGGCAAACCCAACCCGAACGACGCGGTGATGATCAAGGAGATCGACGTCCGCGCGGTCCTCGATCGAAATCTCCTGAGCACGATCCTCGTCTGTCAACACACCGCGCGGGGCATGATGCCGCGCAAGACGGGCCGGATCCTCACCATCAGTTCGATCGCCGCGTTCAAGGGGAACGAGAGCTCGGCGATCTACTCGACGGCGAAAGCGGCCGTGGTGGAGTACACCCGCTGCCTCGCGGCGCAACTGCGGCCGTTCAACATCACCGTCAACAGCCTCGCCCCGGGAGACACGCGCACCGGCCGATTCCTGGGCACACGGCACGTCCCGGAAGAACGACTGGTCACCGAGGGAACGCTCGATCGGGTCGGCCAAGTCGACGAAGTGACCCGCGTCGTCGAGTTCTTCGCCGGTCCCTTGGGGGATTTCGTGACCGGCCAAGTCCTCCGTGT
>CAYRVS010000139.1:3580-7230 GCA_964427725.1 uncultured Planctomycetaceae bacterium
AATAGGGATTAGCGAATCGCGAGTAGGGATTGGCGAGAGACGGTCCCCCGTGGGGGGGCGACATTCGGTTGACCATGGCTCTCTGCAAACACCAGATAGGCCGGGGCACCCGCCCCGGCCGCGTGCCCATCGACAGCACGTCGAAGACGCGAGGGGCCCGCCCAGCGGTAGGCAGTGCGATACGGAGCGGTGTGATCGTTCCACCCGCGGCCGGGGCGGGTGCCCCGACCTATCATGATGATGGGGGGCGACCTTGTGAGAACCGACCCCGGCTTGTGACCAGTCTCGGTCAGTTCTTCAAGACCGGTTGCTTGCCGCGCACGTATTTGTGGCATTCGACGCAGCTCTTCACCGTGTCGAACCATTGCAGCGTGGCGTTGTCGAAGTTGTCCTTCTCGGCGGCGGTCTTCAGCTTCCGCACCGACGCCCGGAAATCCCGATTGAATTCCCGATAGTCTTCGTCGGTCAGCACCTGCCAGACTTCGGAGGTGCTCATCTCCAACAGCGCGTCGGCCCCGGTGGTCACCAAGGCCTTGTCCTCCGTCGTGAGCCCTTCAAGCACCTGCGACGACGCGTCGAGCTTCTTCCGCATGAAATCGCTCAGCGTCTTCTGCGACTTCGCCTGAGTCGGAGAGGCCAAGAGCGCGAGCGCCGCCGCGCCCCCGAGAATCAGGGCCGGAACCGACCACCCGCCCGACAATCCACGGAACATGACCATGATGACCTCCTGCTGCGTGGTCCGGTGGAAGGCCGTCGTCTGGCACGCACAGACGTACTCCGGCGCCCCGTTCCGACCCGGCGCGGCGTCGTGACGCCTTATGCGTAGCACTCGCCGACGTGGAGGTCAACGTCGATCCACGGCGGCGAGATCAACCGCGGTCGGTGGGCCGTACGGGTTCCTTGCGTTTGGGAATCCCCGCTCCGGGAAAGTCTTGAACCCGAGACGCGTCGCCACGGTCGCTGGGCCGCCTCGGTCGACGGACAACTGACTACGGACTACGGGCAACGGACCAAGATCACCCGAATCGTCACTCGATCCGAGGTCTGACGAGACGCCCGATCCTCTCAATCGCTCGGCCGATACCGCGACCGCAGGGTCCCGCCCGCTTCGTGCCATTCACGATAGTACTTGACCGTCGCGGCGAGACCCGTACGCAGATCGACGCGCGGTTCCCATCCCAGGGTCGACTTCGCCTTGGTGATGTCGGGGCACCGCTGCTTGGGGTCATCCTGCGGCAAGGGTTCGTGCTTGATGGTCGACTTGGAGCCGGTGGCGCGGAGGACTTCCTCCGCCAGTTCGAGCATCGTGTATTCCCCGGGGTTGCCGATGTTGACCGGCCCCGTTTCGGTGTCGTGATCCATCAGCAGCATCATCCCGCGGATCAGATCGTCGCAGTAACAGAACGACCGGGTCTGCAGGCCGTCGCCATAGACGGTGAGGGGCTGCCCTTTCAGGGCCTGCGTGATGAAGTTGCTGATCACGCGACCGTCGTTCGGGTCCATCCGCGGGCCATACGTGTTGAAGATGCGGATGATCCGCACCTCGAGCCCGTGCGACAGGTGATAGTTCATGCACAACGACTCGGCGACGCGTTTGCCTTCGTCGTAACAACTGCGGGGACCGATCGGATTGACGTGCCCCCAGTAGTCCTCGCGCTGCGGATGCACGACCGGATCGCCGTAGACTTCCGAGGTCGAGGCCTGTAAGACCCGGGCCTGACACCGCTTGGCGAGCCCCAGGATGTTGACCATCCCCACGGTCGACGTCTTGATCGTCTTGATGGGATTGTGCTGATAGGCGATCGGGGACGCCGGGCAGGCCAGGTTGTAAATCTGCTCGGCTTCGACGATCAGGGGATGGACGATGTCGTGCCGAATCAACTCGAACCGCGGCTGCCCCATCAGGTGGAGAATGTTCTCCTTGCGGCCGGTGAAGAAGTTGTCGACGCAGATGACGTTGTCCCCCCGTTCGAGCAACCGCTCGCAGAGGTGACTCCCCAGAAACCCCGCCCCGCCGGTGACGACGACCGTTCGCATGACGCCTACTGTTCCAGATTTCCCTTAACGCGACCGGAATCCGACAAAGGTCCGGTCCGCGCGGCGAGTTCGAGCGCTCGCCGCGCATCATTGTCGACCATGCTCCCACCCGCCGGCCAGCGGCACTTCGGCGATCACGGGGGCCCATCGCGAATCACGGACCGGCGAAGGGCGCAGGTCGATCAGGTGACACACCCGGAACGACACGGGCCCCGGAAAGGGGCCCGTACATACGGCGTAATCGTCACAATCCGCCGCTTCACCTGGACGACTTCCTCATGGAAGACGACGGCACCCGGCGTCACTTCAGGTCGGCGATCATTTTCAGAATCGCCGCGCTGTCCTCGGCCGCGTTCACCTTGGTGTTCTTGGCGACGATCTTCCCGTCGGCCCCGATCACGAAGGTCCACCGCTGGGCGGTGACCGACCGGGTCAGGATTTCGTCCTTGCCGTCGATCTGCCGCGTGATCGATTTCTCTTCCTTCACGTGCGGCACGCCGAAGGCGGTCGCGACCGCCCCTTCGGTGTCGGCGAGCAGCGGGAAGGTGAGTTTCTCCGCCTTCTTGAAGAGCTGGTGATTGCGGACCGTGTCGCCGGAGACGCCGATCACCCGCACTCCCGCCTCGGTCAATTTGGAGAGATTGTCGCGGAACCCGCAGGCTTGCCTGGTGCAGCCGCCGGTCATGTCGGCAGGATAAAAGTAGACGACCAGCAACCCTTTGCCGATGTGCTCACTCGACTTCCACGGCTTGCCCTCGTCATCGAGCGCCTCGAAACTGGGAGCGGGATCGCCGACCTTCAGATCGACCAAATCTTCCGCGCCAACGGCCGCGACCGTCAGTCCGCAGACCACATAAGCAAACAGGGCAGTCGGTTGCCACATCCCACGCATGAGAGTCTCTCCGGGAAGCTGTTGAGAGATGCCCAGGGAGGCTCTCCCCGGGCATCTTGTTGGATCAACTTGAGCATTCATCAGAACGCAATTACGGCAGCGGCTGGGTCTTGACCGACAGGGGTTGGCCCTCGGTCTGAATCAGCAGGACCACCCGGTCTTCGCCGAGTTTGTCCATTTGCACCGTCCCCGCGAACGCGGCGATCGTTTCATACGGTTGGCCGGCGGTTCCGCCGCCCCCCACGGGTTCGGTCAGGCCGGGGTTCTCGGCGATCGCCTTCGTGCTGATCTTCATCACGCCGCGGGCGCTGTTCGCCAGCAGCAGGTAGTCGACGTTGTCCTGCTTGTAGACCAGCATGTCGAGGGGTTGATTGCGGTTCCCCAGTTCCGCGACCGTCGTCCCCTTGACCTTCTCGTCGCTGCCGACCGCGGAGAGGTCGAACCGGACGAGGGGGGTGCAGACGAAGCCCGCGAGGAGGCTCGCTTGACCGTCGATCATCATCGGCACGAAGGTCCGAATCGGGGCGTAGTCCTCGACCTTGCCGTGGGCGGCGTGATAAATCTCGAGGCTGCTCCCCGTCCCCAGTTCCTTCTCGAAGGGGAAGTTGAGCGCCCGCACATTCGATGGCGCGGCGGCGTTGCTCAGCCCCGACAGAATCACCCGACCGTCGACGAACGCCAGGTCGGTGATCGCGTTCATCCGGTTGTTCCGCGCCCGCCG
>CAYRVS010000139.1:7240-9592 GCA_964427725.1 uncultured Planctomycetaceae bacterium
CGACCCTCACCCACGACCTTGTCTTCTGGGACGTTCGGCAGCACGCCCCGCGAGAACGGGACGTTCTCGAGCGACAGCTTCGTGAATTGACCGGTGGCATCGCTGCGGACGATCAGCGGCTTCCCTTCCGCCGCGATGGCGATATAGAGCCGACCACTCGCCGGATTCACTGCGAGGTCTTGAATCTGAATCGCTTGCGGATCGACCCCCGCGACCGTGGCGAGCGCCTCGCCGAGATTGCCGATCTGATAGTCAGCGGCGGCGGGATTCCCATCGCGATCGTCCGTCTGCACCGCGACGATCGCCCCCGCCTTGTTGTCACCGATCAGCAGCAACCCAAACGGCCCGAACGCCAGCGGCCCGGCCGATTGCAGTTCCGGCGTCCCCGTGGGGAGCTTGTAGAGATCGACCGCGAATGCGGGATGCAGCAGCCCCGCCAGAACCAGACACGACAGAGCAAAGTTCGACAGACGCATGACAGCCTCCTGGTGTCGAGGGGAACGGGCCCGCGGGATGAAGTTCAGCGGGTTTCCGAGTTCCGTACCATCGTACCGTCCGCCATCTGAAAAGCGATGGGCCAAATGAGAATTGGATGAAGTCCCACTCACTCCAGAAGACGTGGCGACCATGGACATGGTCCGCCGCGATGGTGCATGATTCGCAATCGCGCCTGTCGGTGGACCCGCCGTGCCACCTGACCAACGGAATTCGTGACCGGAGGGCAATCATCAACGACCCACGAGGCACCATGGATCGTACGTCCGATTTGTCCACTCCGGCCGGCGATTGCTCCGCTTCGGATGGCTTGTTGCCGATCTTGCCCCCGCCGGTCGAACATGGGGCGGCGACGATCAGTTCCGCCACGCTCGATTGCTGCATCGATCTGATCAACGCCTTGCCCTACATGGTCTGTCTGGTCCACCCGGGACCGAATGGCCGGCATGTCTTCAACAATACGGCGCTGGGTTACTCGGGGTTCGACGAGCAATCGCTTCAGGGTTGTACCTGGCAAACACTGGTCCATCCCGACGATCTGCCGCGGTCGATCCCCCAATGGCTGGAGGTCTTGCGCTCTGGCCGACCGCGCGAGTTGGAATTCAGGATCCGACGGCATGACGGCGTCTATCGCTGGCACGCGTTGCAGCAGATTCCGCTGCGGAACGCCCAGGGGACGATCGTTCGCTGGCTGTGCTCCGGCGTCGACATCGACGATCAAAAACGCAGTCGGCATGTGCTCGACGAACTCAATCGCATCCTCGCGATGATCGCCGCGGGGGCCGCGCTTCCCGAGACGTTGTTGGAACTGACGCGGCTGATCGAAGGCCAACTCCCCGGCGCGGCGTGTTCGGTGCTGCTGGTGGGCGCGGACGGCAAGACGCTGCACAACGCCGCGACCCCCAGCATGCCCGCCGACTATGTCGCCTTGATGCGGGCGTTGCCGATCGAGAACACCCCCGGTCCCTGTTGCCTGGCGGCCTGGACCAAACGACCGGTCATCGTCGGGGACATGCGGACCGATCCGCGGGTCGCGCCGCTGCGGGAGCTCTTCGCCGGTTTCAACATCCGATCCTGCTGGTCGATCCCGATTCTCTCGCAGGGTGGGGGAGCCGAGTCGCGAACGCTGGGAACATTCGCGGTCTATCAGTTCCAGCCCGGCGAGCCCGATCGAGCATCGCTCGAAGTTCTCGAACGGACCGTACACGTGGCGCGGCTCGCCATCGAGCATGACCAGACGACCCGCGCGCTGCGGGAAAGCGAAGAGAAGTTTCGCACCTTGGCGGAGCACTTCCCGGATCCGATTTTCGTCGTGGATCCGGATGACGCGACCGTGCCGTTGCGAATCCTTTACGCCAGTCCGGCGGTTCGCCGGACCCATGGTTACTCGCCGCAAGAAGTCGTCGGCCAGTCGTTGTTGACGATGCTCGACACCCCCGACACGGCCGACGCGGCGCCGCAACGACTGACGCGGCTCTTTGAGGACGGCTCTTGCTCATTCGAGGCCCGGCATCGGCATCGCGACGGGCGGATCATCCCCCTCGAAGTCCGCGCCGGACTGATCCCCTGGATGGGTCGCCGCGCCATCTTCGGCATCGATCGCGATCTCACGCAACTGCGGCAGACGGAACAGCAACTCAAGCTGTTGGAGGCCTGCGTCGTGCAGATGCGCGACTGCGTGATCATCAGCGAAGTCGACGAGGCGCAGCCCGGGGCCAAGCGGATCGTCTTCGTGAATCCCGCCTACGAGCAGACCACCGGCTATGTGCTGGACGAGGTGCGCGGCCGCTCGCCGATGTTTCTGCTAAGCCCACGGACCAATCCGCTGGTGTTGGAGCACATTCGCGAAGCCCATCG
>CAYRVS010000139.1:9602-14455 GCA_964427725.1 uncultured Planctomycetaceae bacterium
CGCCATTTCCGGCCGTTTCGCGCCGAAATCGTCGGCGTCACGAAAGATGGCCGCGAACTGTGGCTCGACGTCCAGGCGGTCCCCGTCACAGACCGTAGCGGCCGGGCGACCCATTGGGTCTCGGTCGAACGCGATATCACCAGTCGCAAGCGGTCCGAGGCGGAATTGCGATCGACGCGACAGCGGCTCGAGGCGGCCCAACAGCAAGCGCGGTTGGGGGTCTGGGATTTCGATCTGACCACGCTCGAGGTCTGGTGGTCGGACGAACTTTATCGGATTTTCGGACAGGAACCGGGCCGCTTCGTGCCCACCGAGGAGGCGTTCTTCAAGTTGGTCCATCCGGATGACCGTGGCCTGATCCGCGAGGCGATCCGCCGCACCATTGAGGAAGACCAGTCTTATCACTTCTGCCATCGCATTGTCTGGCGCGACGGCAGCCTCCATTGGATCGAGGCCAGCGGACAAATCATCCGCGATTCCGACGGCAGGCCCCTGCGGCTCTGGGGCGTTTCCCAAGACATCACCGAACGGAAGGTCTCCGAGCAAGTCTTCCGCGACAGCGAAGAACGACTGCGGGTGGTGCTGTCGGCCGCGGCGTCGGCGGCGTTTGTCTGGAACATTCCCGAAGACGAATTCGTCCGGTATTTCAGCCATGAACCCGCCGCCCCGGCGAATCTGGAGGCCGCCGAACCGCTGGCCGCCGTGGTGTCGCGGATCCATCCCGAAGATCAGCGAAAGTTTCACGCCGAGATGCAGCGCGCGCTGGCCGACGGATCGGCGTACCACAATTCGTTCCGGCTGGTCCGTCCCGACGGGACGATCCGCTGGATCGAATCGTTTGGCACGATCACCCGTGACGAGCATGCCCGCCCCGTGCGGCTGACCGGCATCGACATCGACGTCACCCATCGGCAAATGATCGAGGATCAGCTCCGGCAGTCGCAGAAGCTGGAGGCGATCGGCCGCTTGGCGGGGGGCGTGGCCCACGACTTCAACAATCTCGTCTCGGTCATCGCCGGCTATGGGAAGCTGCTGCAACAGGAGCTCGCTCCGAACCATCCCGGACAGGTCGCCCTGGGGGAAATCCTGAGGGCCAGCGATTCGGCGGCGAACCTCGTCCGGCAACTGCTCGCCTTCGGCCGACAGCAACGCCTCGAACCGCGGGTCCTCGATCTGCACCAACTCGTCACCGCGGCGCAGTCGCTGCTCCATCGCCTGCTGGGGGACGGCGTCATGTTGGAGAGCCGACTCGCCGCCGAACGCGCCTCGATCGTCGCCGACCGCGGTCAAATCGAACAGGTGCTCCTCAATTTGGCCGTCAACGCCCGGGATGCGATGCAGGGCCAGGGGATCTTGACGATGGAAACCGCGGGCGATCATCTCGCCTGTCACGAGGGGGAAGTTGTCACCTGGCGACCCGCGATCCGGCTGACCATCAAGGACACCGGATGCGGCATGGATCAGGCCACGCTGAACAATCTCTTTCAACCCTTCTACACCACCAAACCCGTGGGTCAGGGGACGGGCTTGGGATTGGCGACCGTCTACGGCATCGTCCAGCAAAACGGGGGGACGATCGAAGTCGACAGCCGGCTTGGCGTCGGCACTCGGTTCTGCCTCCGCTTTCCCCTGGCGCTCGAGTCGGAGGCCTACGACGAGTCGACGGTCGTCGTCATCCCTCCCGCGCCGAACAGGCACGGCCATGGCACGATTCTGCTCGTCGAGGACTTCGAGCCCCTGCGCGAACTCACCGCCCGCATCCTCCGCGATGCCGGCTATCGGGTGCTTGCCGCGCGTGATGGGCAGGAAGCGCTCCAACTGGTTCACGGCGCTGAAGAACAACTGCGGTTGCTGGTCAGCGATGTCGTCATGCCGAAGATGAACGGCCCGTCCCTCGCCGCTCACTTGCGGCAGCTCCGCCCCGAGCTGCGCGTGCTGTTCCTCTCCGGCTACGCCGAGCCGCTGCAACGACGGGAAACCCTGAATCTGCCGGGATCACGGTATCTGCAAAAACCGTACAAACCCGAGGAATTGCTCTGTGAGGTGGAGCGGCTGCTCTTGGAATCCGAGGCCGAAATCCCCGTGCTGACGGGGGTGTAAACCCCGCTCCTCGGCGCCCGGCCGACCCCACGCCGGCGGGGCCTCGATTCCCATTGCCCGATTCCCCTGCCGCCACTACAGTTCCGCGAGACATACGCCTGTCTGCGAATGGATTCGCGATGCGGGGCCGGGTGACGGCATGGTCGATCTGCGTGATCGTCGGTCTCGGCGGCTGTCTCGGCCGCGGCGAGACCGACCTCTTGACCGCGCGCCTGCGCGAACAACAGGCGCGCCTCGCCGACGCCGAATCCCGGCTCGAAGCCGCCACCCGCGAACTGAAACTGGCGCGTAAAGAGTCGGAAGGTCTGCGGACGCAACTCGCGCAAGGCGGGGCGCCGGGGCTGCTGCCCGAACAATCCGACGTCCTGATTCGCGCCTCGGCGATCCGCATCAACCCGATGCTCACCGCCGGGTTTGATCGCGATGACGCCTATGGCGACGACGCTTTGGTGGTCCACTTCGTGCCCGTGGATGATGAGGGGGAAGTGGTCCGACTCCCCGGCGCGATCCACATTCGGGCCCTCGACCCCACGCTCCCCAGCGACCGGCAAACCATCGGCGAGTGGAATTTCACCGCCGAAGAAAGCCGCGAGCATTGGCTACGCGGCTTTCTCGGTACCGGCTACCAGTTCACGCTCCCCTGGCCCCGCCCACCCACCAAGGGAGAACTGGTGGTTCACGTCCAACTCCGCCCGGTCGACGGCCGCGAATTCACGGCGAACCACGTCGTGAAAATCACTCCGCCGGTCGCCACCGCGGGACACACGCAGCCCGCCACCGCGACGGACGGCGCCGCGACGCTCAAGCCGATGCCGACCCGCGAACCCGTCGAGGACTCCTCATCCTGGATGCGCGACGACTTGCCGGTTCGTCGATAATCGAGCACGACGATACGCTTCGAGCGTTTAGACCTGCCCTTCGGACGACCGCGCGAACTGCTTCCGTTCCTGTTCGGTCAACCGGATTTTCCGCATGCGGATCCCTTGCGGCGTGACCTCGACGTACTCGTCGTCCTCGATGTACTCGAGCGCCGCCTCCAGTGACAGTTTGCGCGCGGGCTTGAGGATGATGTTTTCGTCGTTCCCCGCCGAGCGGATGTTCGTCAGCTTCTTTTCGCGGATCGGGTTGACCACGAGGTCGTTGTCGCGCGAATTCTCGCCGACCACCATCCCCTCATAGACTTCGTCGCCGGGCCCGACGAACATTTCGGCCCGCTCCTGCAGCTTGCCGAGGGCGAACGCGACCGCCTTCCCCCGTTCCTGCGAGACGAGGACGCCGTTCTGGCGATGGGGGACTTCCCCTTCCTGCTCTTGGTAGCCCTCGAAGCGGTGGTGAATGATCGCTTCGCCCTTGGTGGCGTTGAGCAGCTTGGTTCGCAAGCCGATCAGGCCCCGCGCGGGGATCGAAAACTCGACGTGTGAGAAGCCGTTATCCCCCGAGGACATCTCGATCAGCTTGCCGCGCCGCATGCCGACCAGTTCCATCACCGAACCGATCACCCCCGTCGGCGCGTCGACTTCCAGCAGTTCGAACGGCTCCTGCCATTTGCCGTTGACCTGTTTGCGGATGACCTGCGGCTTCCCGACCGACAGCTCGTACCCTTCACGGCGCATGTTCTCGATGAGGACCGAGAGATGGAGCACGCCGCGGCCTGAGACCTTGAAGGCGTCCTTCTCGCCGAGTTCCTCCACGCGGAGCGCCACGTTCGATTCGAGTTCGCGCATCAGCCGCGCCCGCAGGTGCCGGCTCGTGAGGAATTTCCCCCCGCCCGCCTGGCCCGCGAGGGGGGAACTGTTGATCGTGAAGGTCATCGAGAGCGTCGGTTCGTCGACGTTGATCCGCGGCAACGCCAGCGGATTATTCGGATCGGCGACGGTATCCCCGATTTCGGGGTTTTCGAGCCCCGTGAGGGCGACGATGTCCCCCGCCGCCGCTTCGTCGACGGGACTGCGGCCGAGCTTGTCGAATTGTTCAAGCGCCACGACCGAGCAAGGCAACAGCTTGCCGTCGGCCTTCATCACGACGACCTTCTGTCCCTGCTTGATCGCACCGCTTTCAATCCGGCCCGTCGCGATCCGGCCGACGAATTCCGAGTAGGTCAGCGACGTGATCATCAGTTGCAAGGGACCATCGGCGACGGTATGCGGCCCGGGGATCTTGTCGACAATCATGTCGAGGAGCGGCAGGATCGTGTCGGTCCGCACGGTGGGATCGTGCGTGGCGAAGCCGGAGCGGCCGCTCGCGAAGATGTAGGGGAAATCAAGGACCGAATCGTCCGCGCCGAGCTCCACGAACAGGTCGAACGTTTCCGAGAGGACATCCTGCGGCCGGGCGTCGGGACGATCGATCTTGTTGACCACGACGACCGGTTGCAACCCGACTTGCAGCGCCTTCTGGAGCACGAAACGGGTTTGGGGCCGGGGGCCTTCAAACGCGTCGACGAGGACCAGCGCCCCGTCCGCCATGCTGAGGACCCGTTCGACTTCCCCGCCGAAGTCGGCGTGGCCGGGGGTGTCGATGATGTTGATTTTCACCCCCTTGTACGGGATGGCGATGTTCTTGGCGAGGATGGTGATCCCGCGTTCGCGCTCCTGGTCGTTGGAGTCGAGAATGCACTCCCCTTGCAGTTGCGAGTCGCGGAACTGCCCGCTGGCCTTGAGCAGGGCGTCGACCAACGTGGTCTTGCCGTGGTCGACGTGGGCGATGATGGCGATGTTGCGGATGTCGGAACGACGCATGGCGGGGGGCACAAT
>CAYRVS010000140.1:0-9310 GCA_964427725.1 uncultured Planctomycetaceae bacterium
ATTGTGGGCCGTGTGTGATCCCGAGATCACGAAATTCATCGTGTCACAACAGACTGGGGTCAGACGAAAGCGCCTGACCCCAGCCACTCCCCGCCAACTTTCCCGGCACGCTTCACGCGACCCTTGATTACCTCGCCACGGGATGCGCCAATGGGGGCGGATCGTCGGGAATGCTCCTGACGATTCGCCCCTGGGTGTTTAACGAGTGGTGCGTGACAAGGGTCTGACGTGATGACGAACCGGCTGCGGTGGGTGGTGTGGGGTCTGCTCCCGTGGCTGGCGAGCGTGGGCTGGTGCGCCGACGAACCCCCCGTCGAGTGGACGCCGATCTTCAACGGCCGTGATCTCGACGGCTGGACCCCCAAGATTCGCTACTTCCCGCTGGGGGAAAACTACGGCGAGACCTTCCGCGTCGCCGACGGACTGCTCCAGGTCCGCTACGACCAGTACAACAACTTCAAGCATGGCGACCAGGCGGAACGCTTCGGGCATCTCTTCTATAAGACCCCGTATTCACATTATCAGTTGCGGGCCGAGTATCGGTTTGTCGGAACGCAAGTGCCGGGGGGCCCTGGTTGGGCGATCCGCAACAGCGGGTTCATGGTCCACGGGCAGGATCCCGCGACGATGACGATCGATCAGGACTTTCCCGTTTCGATCGAGGTGCAACTGCTGGGAGGGCTTGGTCAGGGGAAGCGGACGACCGCGAACCTCTGCACACCGGGCACCCATGTCGAACTGAACGGCAAGCTCCATAAGCCCCACTGCACCAGTTCGACCTCCCCGACTTTCGACGGCGAACAATGGGTCACCGTCGAGATCGAGGCGCGGGGGAGCGAGTCGATCATTCACAAGATCAACGGCGAAGTCGTTCTGTCATATCAGAAGCCGCAGCTCGACGAAGGGGACGCCTCCGCGAAGCGGTTGCTCGCGGAGGGGGCAGCGGTGCTGATTGAAGGGGGGACGATTTCGGTCCAGTCGGAGAGTCACCCGATCGACTTCCGGAAGATCGAAATCCGCCGCCTGCCGCAGTGATTCGGCATGTGATCGCCGCGGTGATGAGTGCGCCCCGTAACGGGCCGCGTGACGAGGCGCGATGATGAACGGCACGACCTGGGCGACACGGCTGCAACGGACGCTGCGGCGCGGACGGTTGTTGACGGCCCCCGCGCAGCTCGCCGGGTACGACGCCGATGGGTTGGGCTACAAGACGTTCCGACCGGAGGCGGTCGCGCTTCCCGCCGATGCCGCCGAGTTGGTGGCGGTCCTTCAAGCCGCGCGGGACGAGGGTCTGCCGATCACGCTGCGCGGGGCGGGGACGTCGCTGTCGGGGGGGCCAGTCGCGGCGGAGGGGGGCTTGGTGATCCATACCTCCGCCTTGAAACGGATCGGCCCGATTTCGCGCGATGGGCTGTGGTGCGAGGTCGAATGCAGCGTCGTGTTGAATCAGCTTGATGCGGCCCTATCGCCGCATGGCCTCTTCTATCCCCCCGATCCCTCCAGCGGCCCCGTCTGCACGCTGGGAGGCAACGTGGCGATGAACGCCGGCGGGGCCCATTGCTTTCGGTACGGCGTCACCGGCAACTATGTCCTCGGGATGGAGGCGGTCCTGCTGGATGGGCAGGTCCAGCGGTTCGGCGGTCCGACCGGAGGTCGTGGCCCCTGGCGCGAGGACTGGAAGCGGTTGATGGTCGGGTCGGAGGGGACCCTCGCCGCCTTCACGCGGTTCTGGTTGCGGTTGTTGCCCCGGCCGGAGAAGTGCTGGACCTATCGCGCCACGTTCGCCGATTTGCGATCGGCCGAGCGGGCGATCCATGCGCTCGCGGTTCATCCGGCCTATCCGGTCGCGATCGAACTGATGGACCCACGCTGCGTGGCGATGGTCGAGCACAGTCCGATGGCGGTGGGTTTGCCCAAAGACGCCTTCCTGATCGTCACCGAGATCGACGGTCCCGCCGCGCTGGTCGATGCCCGCGCCGCGGCGGTGGCGGAGGTGTTGCGGGATGCCGGCGCGACGAGCGTCGAATTCAGTGATGATGAAACGACGCGAAAGGGGCTATGGAAGGCGCGCAAGGTCGCCGGCGGACTGATGGGACAGCTGAGTCCCGACTTCCTGGTGCAGGACGCCGTGATCCCGAAACGGGCTTTGGCCGACATCCTGCAACTGGTCTACGACGAAGCCGACGCCGCCGGGCTGCCGGCGGTGAACGTCTTTCACGCGGGGGATGGGAACCTGCATCCCAATTTCCTGTTCGATTCGCGGCGGCCGGGGGAACTGGAGAAGGTCGAGGCGATCAGTCGGCGACTCATGGAGCGGGTCGTTGCGGTGGGGGGAACGCTGTCGGGCGAACACGGCATCGGCAACGACAAGGCGGCGTACACCCCGCTGATCTTCGGCCCGGAGACGATGCGGCTGCAGCTCGCCGTGCCGGGGGTCTTCAATCCGCGGCATCAACTCAATCCCGGGAAGGTCTTCACGACGCGGCGGTTTCGCGAATCGAACGGGGACCATGCGAAACATGCCGAGATCACGACGAACGGCATGCCGTTGTTCACGCCGTTCTTCGACGAGATCGACGGCGTCTTGTGTGGTCCGGCGACGATGACGGCGGCGGACGTCCGCGCGCGATTGGACGGCCGGCCGTTCCGCTTTCCGCTGTGGCTCGATGAATCGAGGTCGCTGCGTGAGCACCTGCCGGCCGCGACGCATGCCCCCGCATCGTCGCGGTTCGGGCCGTACTGCGATCATGTGTTGGGGATGAATTGGCGGTTGCCCGGCGGACGGATCGTGCGGCTGGGGGAACGGGTCGTGAAATCGACCACGGGGTACGATCTGTTTCGGTTCCTGCTGCATGGCGACGGGTCGTACGGCGAACCGGTCGACTTCGTCCTGCGGCTGCGGCCCGAGTGTGGGCCGACCGGTCAATGGCTGCTGACGGGACCGCCGACGGAGGTGGAACAAGCGACGGCGCGGTTGCGTCAGACGTGCTGGATTCATTGGCTCGACGCCGTCGACATGGTCTTTTCCCATCGTGGAGCACAGACCATGCTGCGGCTGACGTTGCAAGCCCCCCGGGAGGAATGGCTGATTTTCGAGGCGGCGCTCACGAAACTGCTCGTGTCCGACGGATTGACGTGGGCCCGCCACGATTCCGGCCTGCCGATGGATGGGCTGCCGGATCTGGTGATCAAGACGACCCCCGACGCGGGCTTTCCCACGGCGATCGACCTGGCGCGACAGGGCTGGCGGGTTGTTCTGCTGACGACGTTGGGTGTGATTCATGGCTATCTCGAGGACGAGACCCCCGCCGGCGATCCTCCGAAATTGATGCGCGACCGGGTCGCCGCGCTGCGACTCGGCGCGACTTACGAAGTCGGTGACTGGTCTTCACGGCATCTGCCGCCGCCGGACCCCGGCCCCACGGAGGCCGCGTGGATCGAGCGGTTGCGGGAGGCGTTTGTCGGCCCATGAATCCCTCACCCGCAAGACTCCCCGTGATCTCGGCCGATGCGGCTCACGACCGCGACCTGCTCGCGAGCTGCGTCCATTGTGGCTTCTGTCTGGAGGTTTGCCCGACCTATCAACTTACGGGAGACGAGAACAACTCGCCGCGCGGCCGCTTGCGGTTGTGGCGCGAAGAGGCCGATGGCCGCCTCGCGCAGGATGAGTGGACCACCCGTTACACCGAGGAATGCGTCGGATGCCTCGCGTGTGAATCGGCGTGTCCGGCGAACGTGCCCTATGGCGAACTGCTCGAGCAGACCCGGCACGCGCATGTCGCCGCCGGGCGGACGCGGCCCGCGTGGTGGTTACGGCTGGCGGCGGCGCTCGCGCGGCGACCTGGTCTGTTTCAGCGGGCGATGCTCCCCGTCCGGTGGCTGCGCCGCCAAGGCTGGCTCCGGCACCGCTGGCTCTTTCCCGGCAGGCCGAGCGTGCTGGAGTCGACGGCCAGCTATGCCGAACGGCTGATGGCGGGGCACCGGCCGACGGGTCCGCGCGTGGCGCTCCTCACCGGGTGCTTGATGGAGTCGGTCTTTCGCGAGCTGAATCACGCCACGGTGCGGGTCTTGATCGCGAACAACTGCCAAGTGATGGTCCCGCGTGAGCAAGGCTGTTGCGGCGCGATGCACGAGCATCTGGGTTTCGATGGTGTTTCGGCGCTGCGGGCCCGGAATCATCGCGCGTTCACACGGGCGGATGTGGAGGTCGTCGTCGCGAATTCGTCCGGCTGCGGACTCGCCACCGCGAAGGCCTTGGGAAGCGACTTGCCGGTGCGGGACGTCTTGGAGTTTCTCGGGACGCTGCCGTTGAACCGGTTATCGCGACCGGAAGCGGCCGCGGCGCGAGTCTATGTCGATCTGCCGTGCCATCTGGTGCATGGGCAGAAGGTGGCGACGATCCCGCCGGCGGTCCTCGACGCCACGGGGTATGCGTGGGAACTCGCGCCGCTGGCCCGCGACTGCTGCGGATCGGGAGGCGTCTACAACCTGCAGCAACCCGCGAACGCGCGGGAAATCCTGCGTCGCAAGGCGGCGTTTCTGAACGACGCGGCGGGCGATCCCGTGATCCTCGCCACGAGCAACCACGTCTGCCTGATGCAGTGGCATTCGGCCGGGGCGACGGGCCTCGTCCAGCGACCGTACCAAGTCCGGCACGTCATCCAACTCCTCGACCCCGGGAACAACATCGATCGTGACTCAAGATGACGATTCGTCGTGGGGGAAAGTCGGACTGTGACGGGAGAGTCCCCCTGGGTTCGGTTGGCGGAGCCTTCCATAATGCTTCGACCTCCGACCATCCACCTGCAGTCATTCCCGACCCGGGAGCCAAGCCATGCCCGCGACATGCGAATTGACGACGAAACGTTGCGTCCCTTGTGAAGGGGGCGTGCCGAGACTCGCCCTCGAGGCCGCCCAACGACTCTTGACCGAGGTTCCGGGCTGGAGTCTGGTCGCCGGCGGAGAGCGTCTCCGCAAGGAATGGACCGTGCGTCATTTCCGTGACGCGATGGCGTTCTTTCAGCGCGTCGCCTGGCTCGCCGAGGACGAAGGGCATCATCCTGACCTGCATCTGGTCGGGTTCCGTCACGTGGCGATCGAGATCTGGACCCATGCGATCGGCGGCTTGTCGGAAAACGACTTTATCCTCGCGGCGAAGATCGACCGGCTGCCGATCGAGGTCAAGCCGTCGCGTTGATGTTGACGAGCGTGTCGCTGTTGACCGCCGCGACCTGCGGCGGCACGGAGTGTCCGTGCGCGTCCCCAGGGCCGCCGCATGAACACTCCCGCGCGGTTGCGGAGCGCAAGAAAAAACCGCGGCGGTCTGCCCGAGAGACCGCCGCGGCCGAGGGATGTGCGACGCATCCCCTGCAACTTACTCGGTCGGAATCCCGAGCAATTCTTCTTCCTCTTCCTGGATGATGATTCGCGGCGTCACCATCAGCATCAGGCTTTCCGTTTCGCGGCCGACCCCCGTGTTCTTGAAGAGCCGACTCACGTACGGAATCTTGTTGAGGATCGGCACCCCGGCCATGTTGCGGCCTTCACGCAGCCGCTTCACCCCACCGAGGAGCACCGTGCCGCCGTCGGGCACGCTGACCGTGGTGTTGACCGAGACGATTTCAACGACCGGCTGCTGAACGGTGACCGTAGTTCCGGCAAGCCCGGCTTGGCCCTGCTGACCTTGTTGGCCGCCGACACCACCGCCGCCGCCGAAACCGCCGCCGGCACCACCCCCGCCGCCGGCACCACCGGCGAAGCCTCCTTGCAGGAACATCGACTTCGCGACCATATCGACGGTCCCCATGCCCCCGCCGATGCCGAACTGGCCACCACCGAAGCCGCCGCCGCCGCCACCGCCAAAGCCCTGCTGGCCGCCGCCGCCGAAGCCTTGCTGACCACCGCCACCCAATTGCCCCCCCGCGGTGTTTCCACCCAGGAACGAGAAGGTAAAGACGTCGGTGATGTTCGTGAAGGATGGGAAGACGGTCAGGCGGACGAACCGACGGTCGGCCGAGATCACCGCCTGCACCGACAGGAAGACCCCGTCGGGCACGGTCGTGATCAACGGTTGGAAGCCGATCGAGTTGAACCCGACGGTCGGAATCAGGCTGATCACGAACGGCCGCGCCACGAAGCTGCTGACCGTCGAAATCTGACCGTTGAACAACGTCACTTTGGGAGCGAACAGCAGGTTCGACCGTTCATCACCCTGGGCGGCCTGGATGAAGAAGAAGGCCTCGATGTCGCTGAGGATCGCCATCCCCACCTGCACCCCGGCGTTGGGGTTGAACCCGCCGAAGTCGGGGACCCCGATTTCAAACGAGCCTTGGCGGAAGGGGACGTCCAAGTCGGTACTGAACTGTTCCGGCGCCGACAAGCCCACCACGGTGTTTTTCGGATAGCTGTCGCGGTTGTGCAGTTCGCGGTTCGTATTGTTGCTGGTGAAGAACCGGTTGGCCCCTTGCTGGCCCTGCTGCCCTTGCTGGCCCTGCTGGCCTTGCTGTTGCCCACCCTGCCCCTGCCCCTGCTGCTGCTGGGTCCCGAAGGTTCCGGCCTGCGGAATCAGGACCGAGCCGAACGGCAACAGCGGCAGGCCGCTGTTGTCGACATCGGGACCACCCGCGCTGTCCTGAATGTTGAAGTCGAAGTCGATCCCGATCCGCTCGAAGAACCGGTCGGCGACCGTGACGAAGCGGACTTCGATCGTGACCTGCAGGTCCTGCAGCCGCCGCAACTGATCGAGCAGGTCGGCGATTTCCTCGTGCACCTGCTGCGTCTGGCGGATGACCAGGCTCAGCGTGGTGTCGTTCTGCCGGATCGTCGCCGTCCCGCCGACCTCGCTCCACGTGTCCGGAGCGACGGTCGTGGTGATCAGGTCGATCAGCGAGTTGAAGTCGTTCTGCGAGCCGGTCCCGCCGAGCCGATCGCTCCCCCCCATCGCGGCGAGGGGGTTCAGGGCGTTCGCATTCCCGATTTGCGGGAAGGCCTGATCGCCCGCGATCGACGGCATGCCGATCTGAGCGCCGCCCAGACCCTGGCTGCCCGCCGACGTCCCGAAGCCGTTCTCGAAGATGTTCCCGACCGACGGGGCGAAGCTGGGGATCGGAATCACCAGGTCGGCGACCTGATAGACTTCGGCCGAAAGTTCCCCTTGCTGCCGCATGCGGCTGGTGATCTTCAGGACTTCGTCGTCGACCAGATACCCGAGCCGATGCTGTTCGAGGATCAGGTTCATGACCGAGCGGACGGTGATCCCGTCGACGTCGATGGTGATCGGCACGCTGGGGCTGACCCCTTCCTCCTCCATCCCCAGCTTGTCAAAGACGAAGCTGAAGCCGGCGAGGGTCGCGATCTTCTGCATCACTTCGCTCAAGGGGACGTTGTCCTCGTGGAGCGAAATCCGCCGATTCAGGCTCTCCTCGATCTTGATCTCGTCTTCGGTCCGCTTGCGATTGCTCGCGCGGTACTTGTCCTTGCGGCGGCTGGTGATGTCCTCCCAGTTCCCGCCGAACGCCAGCGGATTCTGATCGCCCACGTTCACCAGGACGGCGTTTTCCACGTCCTGCAACTGGTTGATGAACGACTCTTCCTTGGCGAGCTTCAGCTCTTCGTTGTCGGCGACGCGGCGTTGAATCCGCGACTTCCAGAACATCGTCTCCGCCACCGGATTCTTCGGATCGAGCTCCTTCGCCTTCTTCGCGAGGACTTCCGCCTCCGCGTACCGGCGGGCCGCATACAGGTCGTTGTATTCGTCGACCAGGGCGGCGAATTCCTGCTCGATGCGGATCTTGTTGTTCTGATCCCGTTCCACCGAGGCGAGGACTTCGGCGTTGCGGGCCTTCAGTTCCAGATTCGGCTTCTGGACGATGATCTCGTTCTGCAACGAGCCATGGGTCCGTTGCAGCGACCGCAACAGCGCCGCCGTCGCGTCTTCGCCCAATTCGGCCCCTTCCACGGTGGCGATCGCCTGATCGATCACCCGCAGGGCTTCCTCCGGATCCGATTCCCGCATCCGTTCCGCGCGGTAGATCGCGTTCAGCGTGTCGGTCCGCAGCCGATCGAACTGCACCGACTGCTGCTGCACGGCGGCGTCGAGCGGGCTGGCTTCTTCGTAGGTCCCATCGAGCGTGGCGGCCGGCGCGCCGGTCTCACCCGCCTGGTTGTTGGTCAACTGAATCTTCGAGCCGTGGCGCGGGGCGAGTTCCCGCAGGTAGTCCTGCAGCCGTTGCGCCCGGAAGGGATCGAGCTTCTCGCCCGATTGATACGCCGCCTGGAAGGCTTCGTACGCTCCGGCGCGATTGCCGCGGCTCAGTTCGGCCATCCCGCGTTGATACAGGTCCGACGCGGAGGCTCCGTTCGGCGAGAGGACGTCGACCCCGCCGACGTCAAACCCGGGGGCTTCCTCTTCGACGTCGGGGCGTGCGCCGGCGGTGAAGGTCATCGCCGGATCCTGGCCGTCGCCGAAGTTGGCGTCGGCGGTTTGAATCGGCGAATCTCCGGCTGGAGCTTGCGCGATGTTCCCGGCGGTCGCCTGCGCGAGTTCCGCCAGGATCGCATCGGGCCGATCTTCAAAGACCCCGTACGCGACGTTCATTTCGTCGGCGGCGGCGGCCTTGGCTTGTGCCTCCTCCAACCGTCCGGCGGCCATCAACTGCCGGGCTTCCTTGATCAACGCCTGCGCCCGTTGCTTCGGCGAAGCGTTCGCCGCGACCGTCGGGGTCGGCGTTTCCGTCACGGCCGGTTCGGCGACCGAGTCGGCGGGCATCACCTGCGCTTCGGGACCGCGAGCGGCCACGCGGGCAATGTCGGTCAGCACGATATCCGGACGGTCGTCGAACAACCCGTACGGCGCCTTTAGCCGTTCGGCTTCGATCGCGAGCTGCCGGGCTTCATCGACGCGCCCTTCCTCGAGGGCCTTGCGCGCCTTCGTCAATAGGTCTTTCGCTTGGCTCTTGGTGTTGGCGTTCGCGGCCGTCGGAGCGGCGGGATTCGCGGTCGCCGCCGGAGCCTGCGCGATATTCGACGCGGCCATCGCGGCGGCGGCGTCACTCAGCACCAATTCCGGACGATCCTCGAACAGCTTGAAGGCAACTCCCATCTGCTCGACTTGCTGGGCCTTTTCCTGCGCCCCGGCGAGGTTGCCGTTCTTGAGGTCTTCCCGAGCCGCCGCAAGCAGCCGCAGCGCTTCGGCCTTGGTCGCCGACTTCGGCGTCCCTTGAGCCGCCGGAGCGGCGGGCGCCTTCGGCGTGGCGACGGTCATCGTCCCGCCGCGACGATCGATATCCGCCAGGACCACGCCCGGACGATC
>CAYRVS010000140.1:9320-14068 GCA_964427725.1 uncultured Planctomycetaceae bacterium
TCGACCAGTTCAATGTCGTTGTTCAGAGCGACGGCGGCGGCGGTCTTCACCGTGACGGTATCAAACGCCCACTCCGGCATCTCGGCCTTGGGCGCGGCGGCGACGGCTTGCGCGGCGGGAGCCGCCGGCAACTTCCGAGCCTGCAACTGCGTCAACAGGACCGTCGGCGTCAGTTCCAGCTTGCCGAACGTCACTTTCGCCGTCTTGGTGATTTGCTGCGCCTGCTGCGCGAGCTTGATCGCTTCGGTCCATTCTCCGGCTTGAGCGGCGCCGACGGCTTGCGCCATCAACCGCTCGACGCGGGTCTTCATGGCGTCCTTCGCCGGATCGGCGGCCGGTTTCGCCGTGAGGTCCGTGTCGAAGGCGAACGGGTCGCTGTCGGGCGATTGGCCCCGCGGGCCGACCTCACCCGTCGCCCGCTGCGCCAATTTGACGCGGGTCCGGGCGAGGTACTCTTCGGCCTGATGCCGGTCGGCGACCGACATCCCCGCCGTCGAGGCCGTCGCCTCTTCGAGGAGGGAGAGCGCCTGGTCGTACCGGCCGCGGAGATACATCTCGCGACCGCGACGATAGGCGTCGCGCGGCGTCAGGGTCGTCGAGACGACCTCGACGTCCGCCTTCAAGGTGTGGTCACCGTGCTCGAGGCTGGTCAATCGCACAAGGGCGATCAACAGGCACGTCCCGCCGATCAGTCCAATGATCCTGCCCAAGGTGGCTCCCTCCTCCTGGTCCTAGGGTATTCCGAGTGTGCCCGTGATGACCTTCAGTGTCCGTGTCGTTCGTTCGGTCTGTCCGAGTGAACGCGCCCGCGAGGATCGCGGCGGTCCCCCTTCACGGCGGACCAACGATCGCTCGGCGAGATCGACGATTGACGCAGGACCAGGTCCGAGCCGCCGGCAGCCGTGCCAACACTCGTCCCCGACCTCGCTGTTCCAACCCGCCCGCGAAGCCCCCATCACAACGTGATGGCGCGACTCCTTCGGGGAATCCGAAGAGCGGCGGAGTGATATTTCAGCCCTCCAACCGGGTCAAGAGGGGTCATCGACGTAAGTCCCGGCTTTCACACGATTCCGAGAGATCGGAACCGACTCCGGCAGACCCTGCCTGACACTTCGCCGATCGATTCCCCGGATCCCGGAATCGGGCCGCCGAAAACGCTCATCGGCACCTCGGCTCGGCCTCATCCACGGCGTGCCGCGCTGAAGGCTCACCTATGGCGAATTTTACTCATCCCATGAAATAACATGGAGATACGTCATTCTCTCGCCGAAATGCTCTGTCTCGGCCCTCGGTTCTCGCCCGTTTGGAGGTGCTTGGTGTCAACATGGGCTCGAAAAAAACTTCCGGGCAAACCAGAAGCTCGGAAAATCGCGTCCATCCTTCCGACATTACGTCGTCATCCCTGATTCCGCGGTCTATGGCCAATCTGATGTCCCAACCCCAAGTCTCGCAGGACAATACGAATTCCGACACGAAACCCTCAGCCGCCCGGTCGTCGCCCGTTTCCGCCGCCAACGAATTCTTTCCGCCGACTCCCAACTGACTTCGGGAACCGCGCGTAGTAGAATTGGGCGATGTGGCATCGCAGGGACGTTGTGCGCATCGGGGCCGACTCGGAGGAGTCGGGAACTAGCCTTACCAACCGACGGAAAACCTCGTCCGGCCGCGCGGGCCGGTGGGTGGCTCTTTCACGTTCTGACCTGCCGCAGGCGGACCGCGGAGAGCCGACAGCCAAGGTGCCGAGCATGTCGACCGCGTCCCTCGATTACGCCCCCGCCACGCTCGACAACGAGTTCCACTACCGGCCCATTCCTCCGCTGGTCCCGGTCGCGGCCACCTTCGTCGTCCTCTCCCTCTCGGCGTATGCCTGGGACCTGCTGACCGTCGTCCCGCTGGTCGGCTCGGTCATCGCGTGGTTTGCCTGGCGGCAGATCGCCCGGGAACCGGGAGCCTACAGCGGCGAATCCGTCGCCAAAGGGAGCATCGTCCTGACGCCGCTGATTCTCGTCAGCGCGCTGGTGTTGCATGCCTACAGCTTCGCCACCGAAGTCCCCGAAGGCTTCCGGCGGATCAGCTTCGCGAGCGACATCTCCGACAAGGGGATGGTGATCGACCAAGGACAGGCGTTCGTCCCCAAGACGGTCGAGGAACTCGCCAATCAAGCCGTCTTTCTGAAGGGGTACATGTACCCCACCAAGCAGACGACCGGCATCCCCAGCTTCGTCTTGTGCAAAGACACCGGCGATTGCTGCTTCGGCGGTCAGCCGAAAGCGACCGACATGATCTACATCGAAATGCAGGGCGGAAAGACCGTCAACTACCGCAGCGGCATGGTCTCGGTCGCGGGCGTCTTCAAGATCAGCCCGACCCTCGACCCGAACGGCCTGAACCCCGTCTACAAGCTCGAATGCGACTACTTCAGCCCCGCGAAATCGTCTTACTGACCCCCCGGGAAGCCGAGGGGTCCCAGCCCCTCGGATGATTCACCCACAATCATCCAATCTTGAATCACGGTTCCCACCGAAACGTATACACCACCGCCGACGTCGGCTCCTCCCGCCCGCCAATCGCCGCGTAGAATTCGCGCGCGGTCTGATTTTCGGTCTCCGTCGCGACCCACGCTTCCACACACCCCGCCGCGCGACCCGTTTCAAGCAACCGCTCGATCAGCCGCCGACCGACACCGCGCCGACGGTACGGCTCCGCGACGCCGACTTCATTGATGAACAACTGCCGTGGTTTGTCGGGATGGTTGTAGACCAGACCCGACGCCATGCCGATCACCACCCCCTCGACGATCGCGACGGCCAGCTGCGCCCGCGGATCGGCGAGATACTCCCGCGCCCAATCGAGCCGCACCTCGTCATCGAACACGTCGGGGTCCACGCGGAGCAGCGCATCGACCTCCGCGAGGGTCAGCAAACGCACGGCGATGTTCGCTTCGATCATGATCAGTCACTCTCGACGGAGCGCGCGGTCGTCATGCCGCGTCACTCATCCACCACGGGACGTGATGCCGCGTCGCGACCCGACGTCACGACGTCATCCTCAGCGATCGACAAGCCGAAGCGGATGCGTCGGGTGGGCGAAGGCTCTCGTTGTCTACCGAATCACCAGGTCTTCCCTGACATCATCCACCCGCGGCGTCTGCCCGCCGCGTAACACGCTATTCCCCTCGAACAGCGTGCGTTGGTCGATCGGGGCCGGGTTGAGCCAGTCTTCCTCCTTGAACTGGCCGCTTTGGGCGTAGGCGGTGAGGGCGTTGCGGTAGCACGTCAGTTCGATGTCGGTCGGATTGATGCCGCGCTGCAGCATCAGATTCGCGGTTTTCGGGACCGCGAGCGCGTCCGAAACGCCCCAATCGGCGGAGGAGTCGACGATCACGCGCTCGCTGCCGTACTGCCGCACGATCTCGACCATCCGCTCGTTCCCCATCTTCGTCTTCGGGTAGATGGTGAAGGCGCACCAGTAGCCGCGGTCGAGGACCTCCTTGCAGGTCTCTTCGTTGTTGTGGTCGATGATCACGCGGCTCGGGGCGATGCCGTGTTCCTCGATGACGTCCATGCTGCGGTAGGTCCCCGCCTTTTTGTTGCGGTGGGGGGTGTGGATCAGGATCGGCAGGTCGACGTCCTTCGCCAGTTCGAGCTGGATGCGGAAGAACTTTTCCTCGGTGGGGGTCATGTCGTCGTAGCCGATCTCCCCGACGGCGACGACCCCCTCTTTCGTGAGGTACAACGGCATCAGGTCGATCACCTGCTCGGCGAGGGCCTCGTTGTTCGCCTCCTTCGAGTTGAGGCCGATGGTGCAGTAGTGGCGGATACCGAACTGGGCGGCCCGGAAGCGTTCGAAGCCGACGAGCGTCGAGAAGTAGTCCTGAAAGGTGCCGATCTGCGTCCGCGGCTGCCCCTGCCAGAAGGCGGGTTCGATGATCGCCTTGACCCCGGCGGCGGCGAGGGCTTCGTAGTCGTCGGTGGTCCGCGAGACCATGTGAATGTGGGGATCGATGAAGTGGGGCATGGCAAGGGCGGTGTGTCAATGGATCAGGGGATAGTGCAGTTCGCCACATGATATCGCGCGGGGTCGCGCGACCTGAAGCCCAGGGGCGACGTCCCCTGGGGCCCGGGGCCTTTGTCATCAAACAAAAGAAAAAGCCGAGGGGACGTCGCCCCTCGGCTTCGGAGGTGTGATGGGGGTGGGTGACGGTTACTGTTTGTTGGCCATTTGGGCAGCCAGCTGGTCGAGGAAGCCCTTCAGTTGCTTGCTGCGGACCGGGTGTTGCAGCTTGCGGACCGCTTTGGCTTCGATCTGGCGGACACGTTCGCGGGTCACCTTGAAGATGCGGCCGACTTCTTCCAGGGTGTAGGTGTACCCATCCCCCAGGCCGTACCGCAGCTTGATGATTTCCCGTTCGCGATAGGTCAGCGTCTTCAGGACCGACTCGATCTTGTCCTTCAACATCTCCTGCGTGGCGGCGTTCACCGGATTTTCGGTGGCGTCGTCCTCGATGAAGTCGCCGAAGTAGCTGTCCTCGCTCTCCCCGACCGGCCGATCGAGGCTGATCGGATGCCGCGAAATCTTCATCACGCGGCGGGTCTCTTCGAGCGAGACGCCGGCGGCTTCGGCGGTTTCCTCCAGCGTCGGCTCGCGGCCTTTCTCCTGGAGCAGCTTCTTGCTGACCTTCCGCAGCTTCGACATCGTCTCGATCATGTGGACCGGGATGCGGATGGTCCGCGCCTGGTCGGCGATCG
>CAYRVS010000141.1:0-6975 GCA_964427725.1 uncultured Planctomycetaceae bacterium
AAATCCGAAGGAAACTCAAAATCCCAAGGGCCAAACCGGGGCGTGACGGGCACGTTTCTCCGCTTCGTGCTTCGAGTTTCCTTCGGATTTCGTGCTTCGAATTTCGGATTTCGCCCCTCCCGTATGGACCGGCCCGGGAACGATCACGTCTCCGCGACCGTCGCGGCCCATTGCAGTAGTTGCTGATACTGCAAGGCGAACGCGGGCTCGTCGCAGCCCATCGGGCTCTTGAAGAACGAGGCGAGATGCCCCATCACGCCCGCGCCGCCGCGGCGGGCCTCCCGCTCCGTCAGCCGCACCAGATCGATCACCAGGGGCGCGGCGAGCAGCGAATCGCAACCCTGCCAGATGAATTGCAGCACCATCGGCGTCTGCAGGAACCCCTGGAAGTGGATGTGGTCCCACGCCGTCTTCCAGTCCCCCATCGATTCGATGTACTCGATCGACACCAGCGTTTGCGGCTTGTAGCCGAGGATTTCCGTCAGCAGATGATCCTTCGAGCGGACCTTGTTCGCCTTGTTGACCGGATCGTCGAGGACCTTGCCGTCGAGGTTGCCGAAAATGTTGTGCCCGACCCAGCTCATCACCTGCAGGTTACGGGCCGCGAACATCGGGGCGAGGACCGCCTTCATCAGCGTCTCCCCCGTTTTCCCGTCGCGGCCGACGTGCGGCACCCTCCGAGCCAAGGCGTACGCACAGAGCGCGGGATGATCGGTCCCCATCGACGGCGTGAAGTTCACATGCGGAAACCCGCATCGCAGCGCGGCGATGGCATAGAGCGCGCTCGCGGGAAGGGGACACGGGGCGTTGGTCGCGAGCCGCGATTCGATCGCCTCCCACGACAGCTCGCGAACCGCATCCTCGACCGGCGGTTCCGTCGACGAGACGTTGACCACGATCACCTGATCGAGCTGATTCGCATCGCGGAAGGCCTGCAGATCGGCCGTCAATCGCGCGACCGCCTGCCCCGCGGCTTCCCCGGAGTAGGCCTTCACCGCGGGACCGGCGAGCGATTCAATCTTCGCCCCCGCGCCATGCAGGGTTCCGGGGCGAACGCGGCCGTCGATCGTCGCCAACTCTTCACGGAGCGTGGTCAGCCAGGCGTCGGGAAAGACCCGGGATTGCGTGTGGAGCTGCACGGCTTCGGCGGCGTAGCTCGTCTCCCGAATCTCATGCCCGCCGAGGACAATGTCGTCCCAGCCGACGAGATCGAGCCGATCGAACGGGGGGAGCGCGGAGACCAACCCCGCCGTTCCCGTGAGTTGCCGTTTGAGGGCCAAGAGCCCCACGACCACGGTCGTGGCGACGCCACCCCACGCCCCGACCAGCCATACCCCGAGCTTCCGTCCAGCCATGCGCCCCACACCTTGATCCCGGGGAACGGGCCACCTGCGGGTCGGCTCCCCATCGCGGTCAATCATGAAGAGTCTTTGATCTTAGCAGCCCCCCGCACCGCGAGCGAGCATCACGTCGACGGTTCACCCGAGAACAGCCCCCCGTCACGCAAGAAGCCCCGGGAACGCGTTCCCGGGGCTTCAGAGGAGCATGCGATGCGAACGGACTGAATTCACAGCACCCCGTCGCCGAACGTTTCGTCCCCATCGAGCCGCTGCATGACCGTCATCCGGTTGGTTTCGCGATGGGGACCGCGGCTTCCGCCCGCGCCGACCGCGACCGATCCCACGGCGACTTGCGCGGCGATCCGGGGATTCCCCGCGTTTGTCTGGTTCCGGCGAAGACCCTCCGAGATCGACACGATGGCCCGCAATTCGAGCATCTCTTCCGAATCTTCACCCAGTGTGGCGTACGTTTCCTCGCCGTAGTCGTCGTAGGTGCAGACGTATCCCGGCAGCTTCGAGCGCTCCAGTTCGATGTGGTAGGCCTCGATCACTTTTCGTTGGATCAGATCGCGGCAGTCGGAGTGAATCGGATGGGCGATGTCGGCGTAGAGTTTCGCCCGACCGTCGTCCTGTTTGACGGCCCGCTCCATGTCGAGCCGGACACCGCATTCGCTGCAGAACCGGGCCCGCAGATGATTCTTCGCCGAACAGCGGGGGCAGCGATCGGTCAGTTTGCGGCTGGGCATCGCCACGAACGAGCCTTTGGTCCCCTGAATGATTTTGAGATCGCGGATCACGAAACAGTGATCGAACGTGATCGAGCAGAACGCCTGCAGGCGGTCGTTCGGGTCAGCCATCAACTTGATGCGAATCTCCGTGATGTCCATAAACCCTGTTCCTTTCAGGGGGCGATGGTCGGTCGATCGGGGGGATGAGCACGGGAAGCGCGCGTCCTCGGTCAACGGGTGACGGTGCAAATTCTCCGCACAAGCGTTTCGATGCTTCGCGCCGAATGAGGCCAAGGCCCGTAGCGTCAGCCGGCGGTGGTGGTCTCACAAACCCAAGGAGCTCCTGAGGCCCGCAGTCGTCGCGCAAGGAGGCGGGCTTGCCGCGTTGTCGCGCACACCGCGAAATACGCCGATCCACTCCCCGTCATTTGGTGCGCCACCACGCCCTGACCGGAAAACCACCGCCGGAGTTGCGACACTTCGGCGTTCAGGCTTTCCGCCGGGGCTTGCAGAGAATTATGCAAACGATGTGCCGCCCCCGAGATCCCTTGTTGATCACAGAGATCGAGGAATTCCCGAGCGGACGGGCCCTGCGGCTCGGGACGACACACCCGATAGACCGCCGGAGTCGATAAACCGCTGTCGGGCCGGGCGATCACCAGCGGCAGCGTCCCCCGCCACCGCAAGGGGGTGAGGACCTCACCACGACCGGTGCACAACACGGCGGCGGAATCCGCAAGAAAAAAGGGCACATCACTCCCCAGCCGCGACGCCAGTTCGATCAACCGGGATGGATCCATGCCCAGTCGCCAGAGCTGGTTGAGGGCGGATAGCGTCGTCGCCCCATCGCTCGAGCCTCCCCCTAAGCCGGCGGCGGGAGGAATTCGCTTCACCACGTGGATCCGCACCCCATGCGCGGTCCCGGTCTCGGCTTGCAACAACCGGGCGGCTTTCAGCACCAGATTGTCGTCGGTGACCGGCACCGCGACCGTTTCAAGTCCCCGCGGATAAGCCAAGGTGATCGCGAGCCGGCAGGTCGGTTCGGGCGAGAGTTCGAAGGTCAGCGTGTCGGCAAGCGACCGCAACTTGACCATCACCGTTTCGAGCTCGTGGAAGCCGTCGGGCCGCTTGGCGAGCACCCGCAGATACAGGTTCACCTTGGCGGGTGCCTGCCCCCGGAGGACGGTGGGGGGTACGTGATGCCACATGACGGCCACATCCTGTGAGCCGACGGACCCTCGGAACCGAGGGATCGTGAAGGGAATTCGTGATCGGTGTGCGGCCGCGATCGGGCAGACTGACCCGTTCTGGCCATGACACCCCCGTGACGCTAACCATCCCGTCGGTTTCGGTCAAGATCGTTTTAGGTGGGCTCGGCGGTCGCCTCCGGGCGAACCTCTCAAACCCCGCTTGACCCGGCAGAAGCCTGTTTCCTATAACCCGCGCGGATTCACGGGCAAAGGCGGGCCCATTTGGGGGGTTCGGCAAGGTTTGCCTGTCGGCTGTTCTTGGTTCGGAGCACACAATCATGGGTGAAGGGACTCACCTGCCGGCGATCAATCCGCCACGACCCGCCCACGGCCACACGCGCCATCGATTGGGGGTGATCCTCGGCGGCACCGCCGTCGTCCTCATTGCCGGCCTGGCCCTCATGCAGACCCTGCGGCCGCCCGTCGGGCAGGCGGCGCCGGAAGCGGCCGGCTCGGCGAAACTCGGCACGACCTCGCAAAAGCCGGCCCTCGCCAAAGTGGGCAAGGAGCTCGTCTCGTACGAGATGGTCGCCGAGGAATGCGTGACCCGCCACGGTCGTGAAGTCCTGGATGACCTCATCAACCGGATGATCATCCAGCAGGCCTGCGAAGCCCGGAACATCGCCGTCACCGAAGAGGAAGTGACCGCCGAAGTCGCGCGGATTTCGAAGCGGTTCAATCTCGATCCGCAGGCGTGGTATCAGATGCTGGAAGCGGAACGGAACATCACGCCGATGCAGTATCGCGTCAGCGTGATTTGGCCGATGCTCGCCCTCAAGAAACTCGCCGGGGAACAGGTCGAGCTGACCGAGGAAGACATGCAAAAGGCCTATCTGCGGAACTACGGTCCGCGGGTCAAGGCCCGGATGATCCTGACCGACAATCCGCGCCGCGCCCGCGAAGTCTGGGAGAAGGCCGCCGCCGATCCCGAAAACTTCGAGAAGCTGGCCCAGGAATTCTCGATCGATCCGAACAGCCGCGCGCTGGGCGGAACGATTCCCCCGATTCCGCGCTACTCCGGCAACGAGACGCTCGAAACCGCCGCGTTCAAACTCGAGGTGGGGGAGATTTCGGGAATCATCGAACTGCAATCGGGCCGGTACGCGATTCTCAAGTGTGAAGGCCGGACCGAACAGGTCGTCGAAAGCATCGACGAAGTCCGCGACACCCTTTACGAAGAATTGATGGAGGCCAAGACGCAGGAATCGGTCGCCAAGGTCTTCGAGACGATCAAGAAGAACACCCTCGTCGACAACTACCTGACCCAGACCTCGACCGGGCCGAACCGCCCCTTCACCGGCGGCGTGGCTCCCGCCGGCGCGGTGCAACAGACCGGCGGCCAAGCCCCCGCGAAGGCCGCCACCACGAAGCCCGCCCCGGCCAAGGCGACCGCCGGCGCGAAGGCCCCCACGAACCGGTAGGGCCCGGATCATCAGCGAATCGCTGGTGGCCACTGTCGGTTGTTGGTGGCCATCAGCGATCGTCCCGTTCGCCGTTCGTGAATGACCTGGTAGGCCGATCCAGGAACTGGTTGATGGCCCAGGCGGCCGGGTCGCTCCACCATGGCCGTCTGGTGAATCCCTTTTTCATCACAGTCGGCGCGAACCTCGTCGCTGGGACGGCCATGGTGAAGCGGCCGAAACTCCCGGCCGTTCATTCGATACGCCGGCGATTCGAAGTCGGCACGAAGCCGCCCGCCGGCGGACCAAACCCGGAGTCACCGGCAACGGCGTGCGTCGTGCCGGCTGCGCGGTTTCCGTTGTCATGACCGTCATCATCCCACGCCGGCAACCGGTGTCGCCGGGGCATGGTCGACGCGGGCAGGCATCCCCGCTCACATGACGGTTGAGTCGATGACGACCACGGCGTCCTGCAAGCCCCGGCTGTGGACGGTGAGCTTTCGCATGAAGTCCGCAAGCGGACTTCAACGTGCGCAAGCTTCAACCACGGAGAAGTCCGCGGTGTCCAGCATGGAGAGGCTGGCAAAGCTATGCGGGCGGGGTTTCGCGAGTCGACCACCACCGACCGACTGGGGCCAAGTCATTCCGTCACGTCGCCGATACGACACCAAGCATCGACCTAGGAGGGGCGGTCATGGTGGATTGGCGCGCGGTGTGTCGGGGGGGCTTTCCGGCGGTTCTTGCCGGTCTGGCCTGTTGGGTGATCCTGGGGCTCGCCCACGTCACCGTTCCCCAACCGGGAGACGAACCGGCGGAAGCGAACGCGGCGGTCTTCCATCAGGCCTCGTTTCAAACCCCCACCGACACACCCGCCGCTCCCAATGATGAGCCGCCGCTCGATCCTTTCGCGGCGGACGATCTGACTCCGAAGCCGGCAGCCGCGCCACCGTTTCCGGCGGATCCCGAGACGCCGCTCGATCCGTTGATGGCCGCCGAACCGGCCGAACCGCTCGGACCGGTGATCGACGCGCTCAAGTCGTCAGTGGCGGAATTAGCGGCCGCGCTGCAACAAGCCGTCGAGGAAGAGCGAACCTGGCGCGAGACCGCCCCGACCGCCGAGCAATGGACCGCCCTTGTCGAGCAAGTCGACGCGTTGTCGACCGCCGCCAAACGGCTCGAACCGCTCGAACCCGCGCTCCAAGAGCTCGCGCGGGAATTGCGCGTCGAGTTGGAACAAGTGCGCGCGCAGGTGACGCAACGGCCGGTCGTCGCCGATCTTGCCGAGGATGAGGTGACCACGAAGCTCTACCGCATCACGCGGTACGAGGCCGACCAGTTGCTCCCGTTGATCAAGCCGCTCCTCACCCCCAAACTCGGGCTCGCGGCGGTCGGGCACGAAGCCGGCGGCGACCTGACCGCGGTGCTCGTCCGTGATCGCCCCGAAGTCGTCGGCAGCGTGGATCGGCTGATCCGGGAACTCGAACGCCCGATGCTGACGGCGGAAGTCGACGTCGGCCTCCAGACGATCGACCCCGTTAGCGGAAAACCCTTGTCCGAACCGCTGCCGATCGCTCCCAGCCACATTCGCCGCGATGGCGCGGCAACCCTGGTGTTCGATGGGGCGTTGTTCCCCGAAACGACCGCCGCGGGCTGCGACGGCGGCGTTCCCGCCCCTCTCACAAGCCCCCCCGCGCGGCTCGACAATTCCCCGCTCCGCGCGTTACGCATCACACCCCGCGTCGTGATCGCGCCGCGATGAATTCAGCATCCACTTTTTTGGCATGATGACCGAGGACGCCGTCGATACGACCTCACTGCGGGGCCACCTCATCGGATTGATCCGGCAAGTACCAACCCAAAGTCGCTTCCCGGGCGATCCATTCGTCCGCCTCATGGCAGCGCGCGATCAGCCGGCCCGCGACCTCCGCGCGGACTTCGCCGACGACCCCCGGAAGTCCCAGCTCCACCAACGGTTCGCCGGCGGTAACTCGCTCCCCGGGTTCGACCAGCCACGCGACGATCCGCACGAGGTCGGTCCCCCATTCCGTCGTCGAACAGCGAATGGGGAGCGCGTCGGGCGGGATCACGGCACGGCCTTGTCGCGACCAGCTTACGGAGCGGGTTTCGGCGCGATTCGCTGCGACATCAGAAACGCCAACAGGTGCTGGTATTCCTCGGGGGTCAGCTTGTCACCGACGTTCGCGGGCATCGGCGACAATCGCGTGGTCTGTCGTTCTTCAATCTCCGCCAGCGGCAA
>CAYRVS010000141.1:6985-14056 GCA_964427725.1 uncultured Planctomycetaceae bacterium
TCCCCGCCTCATCGATGAGGATCAACACCGCCCCCTCTTCACGGGCCACCAGCCCGTTCCAGACCTTGCCGCTTTGCATCACGATCGTCGACGAACGGAACGCGGCGTCGACGTTGCGGCTGGGATCGAGCGTGTCTTCCAGCAGCCGTTCGAGTCCGCGCAGACCCACGCCATCGAGCTCCGGACCAACCTTGCCCCCTTGACCACCCAACCGATGGCAGGCGACGCAGACCTTTTCATAGGCCCGCTTCCCCGCCGCCAAATCGGTCTGGGCCGCCAGGAAGGCCGCCTTGCGGGCCGCGATCTGTTCGGCGATCGCCGCGTCCTCCGGCGGAAGCCCCTCCACGAGTTTGGCGTGCCGGACGTCGTAATCGGGCAACCGGGCTTGGCGGAGGCGATCTTGGATGGTCGCGTCTTGCAGCAGTCGCGCCGACGCCTTCCCTTGCTCGACCGCTTCGAGCAATTGCTCCGCGCCGCGCGGCGTCGCCACCAATCCCCGTCCGACGCCCAACGCGACATTGCCGGGGACCGATTTCAGGGCCGTCAGCAACACTTCACGGGCCCGGTCGCGGTTGAGGCTCCCCAAGACCTGCGCGATCGCCTGCCGCTGATCGACCGGCAACGCGTCGTTGGTCAGCAGACCGCCCAATGTCGGCACCAGCGCGGGGGGATCGAGCACCGCCCACGCCTGCACCGCCAGAGGCCGCAGTCCCGCGTCGGCATCCGCTCCGACGAATCGCGAGACGTCCGCCGCCAACTCGGTCAATTGGAGATCGCGGCTGAACTCGAGCGCCGCCCGAATCGGTTGCGGATCGGCCCGCCCCAGCAGCGCCCGTCCCAGCATCACGGCCCAGTCCCGCCAACCGGCGTCTAACGGACGCCCCCGCTCTTGCGAACCCCGCATCGCCGCCCGCAACAGCGCCAACTGCAACAGCTCGGGCTGCGTTTGATAATGCGTCCGCAGCTCGGCCAGCGCGGCGGCTTGATCGTCCGGCGCGTAACGGACCGCATGCTGCACCAGCGGCTCCACCAACCCGATCGGCCAAGCACCAAGCCCCGCGAGCCGCAGCGACAACGCCGCGGCCTCGGGTCGCGCCGCCCCGAGCAACACTTCGGCGAGTCGGGCCCGCCGCTCCGCCGACCACGTCGACACGTCGAGTTCCGCATAGCTCTGACGGTTCACGAGGGCATCGCGGATCGCGATCTTGATCGTGTGTATCAGCAACGTGTCGTTGGCCGGCGTCGCCCCCCACAGATCGAGCAATCGTGCCTCCAGGCCCGCTTCGGGATGCCGGCCCCATGCCTCGACCGCGGCGCGACGAACGAACGGATCCGCATCGTCCAACAACCGTCCAGTGAGAAGCGACCGATCGGCGGCCGACCACTCGGCCCGCTCGGCCAACACCTTCGCGGCATGCACGCGAACCAACCGGCTCTCATCGCCGGCGAACTTCACAAGACTCTCATCCGACAACGCCTGCAGCCGCTCGAGCACCCACAACGCATGCATCCGACCGTCGGCCGACAGCCCGCTCAACCCGGACCGCACGGCGGCGACGGCTTCGCTCCCCACACGATGGACCAACTGATGCGTCGCCTGCACCCGCACCGGCAAATGGGGATGCCCGAGGTGGGTCACCAAGTCCTCCGCGGAGAGCGTCGTCAGATCGGGGATCATGGGAGCGCGTGTCGCCCCATCGGTCCCGACATAGCTGACGCGCCAGATGCGGCCGCGCTCGCGATCGCGCCCCGGATGGGTCAACGGCACCTCGTAATGGCCGATGATCCGATTGTAAAAGTCGGCGATATACAGCGAACCATCGGGGGCGAGTTGCACATCGACCGGGCGGAACCATGGGTCGTCACAACTCAGGAAATCGGGCTGTTCGATCGCCTGATAAGTCGAGCCGCGCTGTTCCAAGGTGTCGCGATTGATCCGCCCCGTGACGGGATTGCCGATGAAGAGGTTGTCGCGATACTCGGCGGGGAACTGCGTCGCCGCGTAGTAGACGATACCCGCGATCCCCGTCGACCCGTGGAGATGTTGCAGCAATTCGGGGCCGAAACCGAGCCCGTCGTGCGGTTTGCCGAAGCTTGGGTAATAGGCTCCGCGGAGAATCAGATACGCCGGTTTGGTGTGACAATCCGATGTGTACTGGTTCCCGAGCGGATCGAAGCACATGCCGAACGGATTGACCTGTCCATGCGAAACGTACTCGATCCGTGAACCATCGGGCCGCAGTCGATAGGTGTTCCCCGACTGCATTTTGATCGGCCGCCCATCGGCCCCGGCGACTTCCGAATCGTTCGCGAACCCGTGACAGCCGTAGACCCAGCCGTCGATCCACCAGTTGAGTGAACTACACATCCCATGCGTGTCGCGGAAGCCGAACGTCCGATAGTACTCGCTCCGCGCGTCCGCCCGGGCATCGCCGTTCTCATCGGGAAAGAAGTAGAGCGTGGGGATGCTGTAGCCCAACACGCCCCCATGCACCGGCGTGATGCCGATTGGAATGTTGAGCCCGTCCGCGAACGTGGCGGCCGTGTCGGGAACACCGTCGCCATTGGTGTCGCTCATCACCTGAATCGTGTCGCGGCCCGACTCCCCGTCCTTCACCGGCCAGGGATATTCGATCGACTGCGTGAACCACAGCCTGCCCGCCGCGTCGAACTTCAGGTTCATCGGCTTGCGGCAGACCGGTTCCGCCGCCACCAACTCGATCTTGAAGCCGGGGGGGAGATGAAACTTGGTGAGCTGCTCGGCCGCCGTGATGGGTTCGGTCTCGGCGACCAGTTGCGGATTCTGCCCCCGCGCGACGCCGCCGAACCACAGCAGCGAACACGCCACCCAACTCCACATCATCCGGCGCGCGGTCATCGAACATCCCTTGAGCACGTTGGTCCATCGAAGTGGACTGATCTTAGGACGACGACCGGCGAGGGAGCAACCGATTGATGTTTCGGCAAATGAGGAAGCGCGCTCGCCTGCGGCTCGCGGCTTAACGCTTCGTGATCGAGGTAATCGAGGTTCCGAATTTCTCGCCCTCAACCTTCGACCATCAACGTTCGACCCCTTACGGAAATTCCGGCAGCGCGGCTAGGACTTGCTTCAACCGCGTGAGCGCCCGGACGTACCGCAGGCTCGCGGCTTGTTGCGAAATCTTCAGCACGCGGGCCGTTTCCTGGTTGGTCAATTCCTCGAAGTGCCGCAAGATGAGGACTTCCCGATCGAGATCGCTCATTGATTCGAGCGCCACCTGCAATTGCTGCGACAACTCCGCCCGCAGCGCCGCTTGACTGGGCGAGGTCAGATGCCCCAACAGTTGCGAGGAGATCGAGAACGATTCCGAATCGCGCTGATTCCCCCAAGGTTGATGGGTGCTCCGTTCGCGCAGCACATCGCGCGATTTCGCGCCGAAATAGCGACGATGGATCTGCACCAGCGTCTGCTGCACGATCAGCCGCAACCACACGAAGACGCCGTCGGGACTGTCGGTGAAGACATGCTGTATCCGCTGGGCGGCGTTGAGGTAAGTCTCCTGCAGGACATCCTCCGCGTCGACCCGGCCGGCGAGCCGATGATCGAGCCGGAAGTTGATGATCCGCCACAGCCGCGGGCGGTAGTTCTCGAACAGCGCGGCGAGCGCCTTGTGGTCCCCGTCGCGCAGACGGTCGAGCCACTGCTGTTCCTGCTCGGGGGTCATCTCGGCGGCCACGAACGGCGGTCCTCAAGAGCCCCCTGATTGGATGATCAGACGAGACGGGGCCCGGCCTTGGGAATGGTCGAACCAAGACATCCTAATCCTCTCCCCCCCGCGTTGGGCAGGGAAAAAGCGCGCGACACTGCGGCGCGCTTGCCAAACCCCGGCTTGCCGCGCGATAGTGCCGACACTCGGGATCGTTGCCGCCACGACTTGCCCGAACGTCTCCGCCTCTCACCGAGCCCGCCATGTCCGCCGAACAACGCTTGATCGAATTGAAACTCGAGCTCCCCCCCGCCCCAAAACCGGGCGGCGTCTACGCCCCGGTCGTCATCGTCGATCGCATGGCGTACGTCTCCGGGCATGGGCCCCTCAAACCCGATGGCACGCTGCTGACCGGCAAGGTCGGCGCGGGAGTCACGGAAGAAGCGGCCTATCAAGCCGCCCGCCAGGTGGGCCTCACGATGCTCGCCACGCTGAAGCAGGAATTGGGTTCGCTCGACCGCATCGAACGGGTCGTGAAGGTGCTCGGGATGGTCAACGCCACCCCCGATTTCACCCGGCATCCGCAGGTCATCAACGGCTTCAGCCATCTGATGGTCGAACTCTGGGGCGAAACCCTGGGCCGCGGCGCCCGCAGCGCCGTCGGCATGGGTTCGCTCCCCAGCAATATCACCGTCGAAGTCGAAGCCGCGTTCCTGCTGCGAACCTGACCCGCCGCGGCGGCCTCTTATCGGCGAAATCCGCCCGTCACGGCGACCCGCCGACGGAAAGCCGCCCACAGGGTTTGCGACCAGCCCGACAGCGGATAGAATCCCCCGCTCCCCGTGGAACCCGGCACACCGCCGAGTCCCCCGGAGAGTTGCCGATCCCCCAACTTCGGGGGACGTGCTGATTGGTCGATCGGCGGGCTCGTGTGTCGATTTCGTGCTCGATCGCTCCTCAAGAGCACTCGATCAGCACCACGCGGGCACCATGCACGAAGCACGATGACGTAGCTCATGCGCGAGGGCGTAGCTCAGTTGGTAGAGCAACGGACTTTTAATCCGTAGGTCTTGGGTTCGAGTCCCAACGCCCTCATTTCTTAAGTGCCTGCTAGGTAACGACTTGCGACAGGCCGTCATCACCGGCGTTTTCTGCCCGATCCGATTTGACAGCCAATTGACAGCCATTCGCGGAAAACACCCGATCCGTGGCATCAGCCGCCGCGTCTTGGGCGTCCGGCATCAGGTGCGAGTAGGTATCCATCGTCAGCTTGATGGTCGAGTGGCCGAGCCGCTCTTGCACGATCTTGGGGTGTACGGACTGCCGTAGCAGTATGCTGGCATGACCATGCCGAAGGTCATGGAACCGCAATCCTTCCAGGCCCGCCGCCTTGAGGAGTGGCCCCCAGACTCGCCGCTGGAAGTTCGACTTCCGCAGGAAGCCCCCGTCGGCGTCGGTGAAGATGAACGGGTTCCCGTCCTTGCCCGCCGCCACCAACCGCTTTCGGTGATCCAAGAGGGCGTCGACCGCCGTCGATGGCAGTTTCACCATCCGGCGTCCGCTTGCCGACTTGGGTTCCTTCAAGGCCAACCGCCCCTGCACCTCTTCGAGGGAATGCCGCACCGTCAAGGTACGCTTCGCCAGATCGAGGTCTTCCCAAGCCAATGCGAAGAGTTCCCCTTGTCGTAGCCCCGTGGTGATCGCCAGGACGAAGAGGGCCGCATACGGGTCATCCGCCGCCTTCTCGATCAGTTTGGACAGCATGGCGGCATCCGGAGCGTTGACCGGCTTCACTTTCGCTTGCGGGGATTCCACCCGCGAACACGGATTGATCGCCGTCAGGTCGAGCCGCAGCGCCAGCGTAAAGGCCCGCCGCAGAGTTGCGAAGACATACTGTCGGGATCGGTCGCCCACGCCATCCGCCGCCAGCTTGTCGAGTAGGCCGCGCACGTGGATCGGTTGCAGCTTCTCGACGACTATGCCCCCCACGTTCGGCAGGATGTAGCGGATCGCAATCTGCCGGTATCGCAGCCGCGTTGATTCCGCCAACTTGGGCGACCAGTGCGTCAACCACCGATCGATCAGTTCCGCGACGGTGAGCCGCTCCCGGACCAGCAATTGACCGTCGAGCTTCTGATTCTGAAGCCGGGTCAACTCCATGGTGACTTCGCGTTTGGTGGCCCCGTAGATCGTTCGGCGCAACCGCTTCCATGTCGCGCTATAGCCGACCACGATCGTCGCGACCCATCGCCCGTCACCTCGTTGGAAGATCGACCCTTCGCCGTGCCCGCGTTTCTTGGCTCGTCGTTTCGGTTCGTTCATGTATTCCCCCTGAAGCATGGAAAGCCCCGCCGGGGATAAGCCGACGGGGCGTGGGGTGGTCGTCAGGCGTACGACAGCCGTCGAGCCTGCCGGAGTCGCAGTTTTCGCCAGCGAAGCCGGAGTTGTCGCATCGACAAGAGCATCCGCCGCAGATACTCCCGCGCCGTCATGCTCCCCTTGGCCGTGTTGCAGCCCCGGCAGCAGAGGACCAAGTTGTATTTCGTGGCCAGCCCACCGCGCGATACGGGGATCATGTGGTCCAGTTGCCCGGACATTCCGCACGGCCCGCCGCAGTAGGTGCAGACGCCGCGATTCTTTCGCAGGCTGCCCAAGTGGTTCTGGTAGTTGTCCCCGGAGTGGTCCCAGATCGTGAACCGATAGCTACGATCGATCGGGGGCAAGGGCGTCGACAGGTCGTGAAGCACGACCAGCAAGTGTTGACGGTGTTTCATGGGTGGCCCCCCATCCGGCAGATGGGGACGGTCCATGAGGTCATCCGTGCGAGGTCTAATCGCGTCAGATCGTCGGCCCCATCGATGGCCTCAGACCGCCGAGCCCGTCGAACCCGCCGTTCGGCTTCGATCCAACCGGCTTGGATGGTGCGACAGGTGGCCGCAATCTCCTCGGGCGTGAGATCAATGGCCGGTAGTGCAGTCCGGCCGCGTGAATTGGGCATTCGATGCCCCTTTCTCCCGGTCAGATCGACCGAGACACTGAGACCGTCCCCCAACAGTCCACCCTACGCGGTGTAAGGCCGCGCGCAGTCGTTACCGGTCCTGCAGGGCTGAGGGGGGACGGACTCCGGGTTCTTACAGGGTTCAGGGTTCTTACATTGCACAAGGCAGAGGCATTTAGGGACTGCGATCATCGTCGCGGCCCCAGCATCGCGTCAAGGTCGCGCCATATCCGGTGGGTTTCCATGCCGATCATCAGGCATCGCGGGCCGTCCCACCGTGTCCGCTTCCCACAGCGCCAAAAACGTCGGCGGCGCGGGACCACCGAGTATGGTGCCGATCGGTTCGTCCGCACGGTCGTGCGGTTCATCGCCCAGGGCGGCGCGGTA
>CAYRVS010000142.1:0-13985 GCA_964427725.1 uncultured Planctomycetaceae bacterium
TCGGCAATTCGGTCCTCATCAAGCTGAATCAGATCGGCACGCTGACGGAGACCCTCGACACGATGCGGCTGGCGCTCACCGCCGGGTACACGCCGGTGGTGTCCGCGCGAAGCGGCGAGACGGAGGACGTGACGATCGCCGATTTGGCGGTCGCCACGGGGGCGGGACAGATCAAGATCGGATCGGTGGCCAGAAGCGAACGGCTGGTGAAGTACAACCAGCTCCTGCGATGGGCGGAAGTGTATCCCCAAACGTATGTCGGCGCGATGCCGCTGCGGTCGAAGATGGACCGCCGGCAAGCGCCGGATTGATCATTCTCAGGAAGTCCGTGATGGACGAATTCACGTGCTCGCGTCGGCAGTGGCTCGCCGGGATGACGGCGACCGGTTTGCTCCCTTGGAGCCGCGCGGCGTTCAGCGCCGAACCCCAGCGGCCGCTCCGCGTGGCGGCGATCAACTCGGTCTACTGGCTGCGGTCGCATGCCTATCACATCTGCGGCCGGATCATTCACGGCTACACCTGGAACGGGTTCCACCATCAGCCGCGGTTGAAACTCGTCCGAATGTACAACCACCAGCAGCCGAAGAACGACATCGGTCCGCGGACCTGCCGGCAGTTCGGGATCGAGCTCGCCGACGGCGTCGAAGCCGCGCTCGGCGGGGCGGCGGGACTCGATGTCGACGCGGTCCTGCTGATCATCGAACACGGCGACTACCCGGTGAACGATCGGGATCAGGTCTTGTATCCGCGGTACGAAATGTTCGAGCGGATCGTCGGGGTCTTTCGGAAGGCGGGCCGCGGCGTCCCGGTCTTCATCGATAAGCATCTGTCGTACGATCATCGGTTGGCGACGAAAATGGTCGAGACGTCGCGGGCGATGAACTTTCCGCTGATGGCGGGGTCGTCGTTACCGGTGACATGGCGGATCCCCGAGGTCGAGCCGCCACTCGAAACCCCGTTCGAGGAAGGGGTGGTGACCTACGGCTTCGATCGGGGGGCGGTCGACATTTACCTGTTCCACGCGCTCGAATCGCTGCAGGTCTTCATGGAGCGGCGGACCGGGGGTGAAACCGGGGTGAAGAGCGTGCAGATGCTGCGCGGCGACGCGGTGTGGCGGGCCGCCGACGAAGGGCGGTTTTCGACCAAGTTGATGCACGCCGCGCTCGCGAACTGTCAGAGTCTGAACGTCGGCTCGGTACGCGACAACGTGACCGATCCGCTGGCGGTGTTGGTCGAGTATCGCGACGGCCGCCGGGGCTGCGTGCTGAACCTGATCGAGCAGACGTCGGAGTTCGGGTTCGCGGGGCGGGTCGCGGGAGCCGACGAGCCCGTGGCCTGTTGTCTCTACCTGCCGAGTCCGCCGGCGGCGAACTTCTTCAACCCGCTGACATGGCATATCGAACGGTTCTTCCTGACCGGCCGGCCGTCCTACCCGATCGAACGGACGTGGTTGACGACGACGCTGACCGACCTGGCGCTGCAATCGCTGGCGGGGGACTCGCGCGTGATCGTCGAAGCGGCGCTCGATATCCGTTATCAACCCCCGGCGGGCAGCGGGTTTGCCAGCGGGTCTTGGCAGAACCAAGTGCGCTGAACGAGTGGCGCGGGGTCAGCCCGCCGTAGGTAGACGCGGTGTGCGGCGCGCACCGCTGCGGGTCGCGGCTCAACGAACGCGCGGGTTATGGTTCGGCGGGTTTGGGGACCGGGGTCTCTTCGACGATCGGGCCGAAGGTCAAGCTGAAGGTCAGGAAATCGGCGACGACCGATTGCCCCCCGTTGATCACCGTGCGGTAGAGCGGAGGAACGGGGGACTCGGTCGTTTGGTAGAGCACCTCCCCGCTACGACGATCGATGAACGTTGCCGTAAGCATCATCGGCAGCGCCCGTTGCGGGCCGCCGGCGGGATCGACGGTTTGACGGCGGCGACCGGCGAACGACAGGATCGGGACCGACGGCGATTGCAACACGTGGAACGCGGTCGGCTCGAGGTCGACCTTCCACACGGGTTGCTTGCGCGGCAATTCCAGGCGGAAGACGACTCCCGCGAGGGGGACCTGATTCCCGTCGTAGATCATCACGTCCTGGCGATCCCCCGGGGCGAAGGTCCCCGCGACGACGAGGTAGCCCCCCCGTTCGCGTTGCACCCAGACGTAATCGAGTTGCGGGACACGGGGCGCCGAACCCGAAGCCCGTTCGCGGCCGGTGTCGGCGTCGAGAATCCGCCAATTCCCGGCGGCGTCGAGCGTGAACAACTCCGTCTCGTCGATCAGACCGCAGCGGGTGTTGGGCAAGAGCGGCTGCTCCCAGCGTGCGGCCCCGGTGAGGAGGTCCAGTTCCCGCAGCGCGGGGGATGCGTCATCCCGCGCAAGGATCAACAGCCGCGTTCCTCGACAGGCCAACCAGGCGTGCGGCTCGGGCAGTTTGGTCTTCGCGACCAGTTCGCCGTCGATGGCGCGCAGGATGGTCGCCTCTTGAGCGATGTTGTCGAGCAGGACCACGTGGTCGGCGTCCATGAACCCTTCGGTTTCGGTCGGCACCTGAAAGCGAATCCACAAGGATTGGCCGGTGCGCGGATCGGCGGCGATGACGCGAGAGCCTTGTCGATAACAGACCGTGGTGCTGTTGACCCCGATCAATTCGCCGACATGCTGATCGCTTTCGGTGTCGACCGCGCGGACCCGGCGGCGGCCGCCGCGCATGAAGTCGACGCGGACCTGGGTCGAGCCCGGCATCCAAGGATTGGCCGGCGTGGTGGTCAGGGCCCGTGACCAGACATGCTGCGGCGGGGAGTCAAAATTCGGCGCGTCGAAGACGAGGAATTCCGTCCCCAGCGACAACGCGAAGACGTCGCCATGCACAAACAGTCGCGGGGCGGCTTGCCCCATGCCGAAGAAATTCTGGTTCTGCAGGACACCCAGCGGGAGGACCAGCCGCCAGCGGATGACACCCGAGGCATTCCGCGCCAAAAGGACCGGCCGCCCCTCCTCGACGTATTCGAAGAGCCAGTCGCGATAAATGGGGTGGGGTGAGCCAACCACTTCCACGAGGGAGGATCGCTGCGTGCTGGTGTTGCCGCTGCGGCGGTCGGGTTCCCAGGGGCCCGCGGGCCAAGTGAGGCTGAGGCCGGTCATCAGTTTGTCGAGTTCCGGCCGCCGCCGCGCGACCCACTCGGCGGCGGTGTCGGCGTCCTCGATGGGGGATTGCGGATGCTCTCGTTCCAGACGCGTCAGCCAGTATTCGGCGGCTTCGGGAAAATTGCGGGCGAGCGCATCCTGCACGAGGCTGGCCAACGCCGGGACCGACACCGCGGGATCGCGATGCTCCGCGAGCGGAAACCATCCGGTGGCGTTGAGGATGTTTTGCGTCCGCCGGAACTCGAGCAGCCGGTCCCGTTCGATCTCGGCGGTCCCGGGCAACCCGGCGAAGTCACGTAAGCGACGCTCCGCCGCGACGGAACCGGGATCGATCCCCTTCCAGCGTGCGGCGAGCTCCGCGCGCAGCGTCGCTTGATCGGCGGGCGAAGCCGCGTCGTACAGCGCGCGGACGCGGCCTTGGATCATGCGGTCGCGCCGGACGGCGTGTAGCCCGGACAAACGGACCAGCGAGCGGGACGACTCCTGCTCGTCGCTGAGTTTGAGGAACTGCCGCGCCGCGGCGAGGTGCTCCCCCCGCGCGGCCCACGTGGTCCCCGTCAACCACAGGAATTCGCGACGTTGATGGGGATCATGAATCCGCGCCTCGATCCCGGTGACGACCGCGGGATCGGCGGGGAAGTCGGTCCGCAGATCCCGCAGCCATTGATCGGCGAGCAGCAGCGTGGCGTGCGATTTGGGATCGCGTTCGACGGCTTGGCGGAGCGCCGCGCGGCCCGCCTCGTCGTCTCCGCGATACAGCAACAGTTCGCCCTGCAGCGCCAACGCCGCGGGATCCTCGGGTTGATCGATCAGCGCGGTAGCGACTTGACGTTCGATTTCGGGGAGCGGCCGGTACGCCAACAATTCCCCCGGACTTTGCGAGACAAGGGCCCCCTGCCCCGCGACCAGATGGCCGGGCATGCGGCCCCCGGGAAGCCGGACCTGCATCCGGACGACGCCCGTGTCCAGATCGATGATCGCGACTTGACCGTTGAGCTGCGGCAGCAGGTACCGATCGGCCAGCAACAATCCGCGGCCGGCTGGTTCCGTGATCTCAAGCGGCTTTGGCCAGAGCGGCTGCCCCGTCGAGAGGTCGAGCGCTTCGAGTTGCGACCGGCCGACGACGATCACGCGACCGTCACGAACCCCCGCCACATACAACCCGCGCTCGCGGGGCCGCTTCCATTGCAGTTCCCCCGTGAGAACATCGAGGCAATGGAGCTCGCTCGAATCGCGCGGGGTGAGAAGCACGCGACCCGCCGCAATCGTGGGGGCCGAATCGAGCCATCGCCCTTCGGATTCATCCACCTCCACGGGAAGCGGGCGATTGTTCATCCGATTCAGCACCAACGCCTGATGCTGGAGGGTCGGCTGCTCGAGCGACGGGTATTCGTAGCCCCAGACGAGTTGCTGACGCACGGGATCGACCGCGACGACCAGTCCCGCCGCCGTCGGGCAGACCAGCAGTTCATCCGCGGCAGCCGGCGTGAGACCCGCGAGCCTGCGGAGATCGGCCTCGACCAACTTGACGGGAGGAATCGCGAGCACTTGCGACCACACCAATTCGGGGGCCGCGTGCCCATCGCCGGGGCGGAGTTGCAGCAGCCGGAGCTCGCCCCCGGTCTCGGCCAGGACGAAGAGCTCGCCATCGAGCGTGATGGGCGGACCGAGAAAAAAGGTTCCCGCGAGCAACTGGGGGACTTCGCGTCGCTCGCCGCCGAGCTCCCACAACAGCGCGCCCCCGCGCCGTTCATACGCCACCAGAAAGTTGCTCATGACCGGGGCGTTGTCGACTTGCCCGAACGGCATGAAGTTCCGCGTGTCCGGCGGAATGTAAGGCGACTGCTCGATCGCGTAGACCCGGGCGTCGTCGGCGGCGAGGAGTCCCATCGTCTGGTCCTGCAGCAGAATCTCCTGCAGGTAGGCTTCGAGGGTGGACGCGCGCCAGTCGACCATCTCCGCCAGGATTTGTCGGGCCGCGAGCTCCTCGAACACCTGCCGCCAGCCGACCGGACGCAAGACCGATCGCCATTGGAGCCCGCCGGTCTTCAGATCGTAGGCTTCGAGCGAAAACGGCGTCCGCGTCACCACCGTGTCGTCCAAAACCAGCGGATACGCGCCGGGGGCGCGAACCTTGTCATCGAGCTCCAACCGCTCGATGAGTCCGGCGACCAACGTCCCGATCTCGGGCAATTGCTCGAAGTCCCGCAACTCCTTGCGCCGGTAGTCGGCGTAGCCCTCGAGCAGCGAAACCGACCACGCGGGAGGCCCTAACGGCGCGGCGATCTGAGCCAACCCGTTGTGTTGCGGGTCGCCGCGAAATGTTTCCCAGGAGGTGAGGGACGTCGGCCACGTCCGTGTGAGAGGGGGGAATTGGCCTTCCAGCCAAGTGGAAAACGGCGTCTGTGCGGCGGGGGCCGGCAGGGAACGGTCGCCGAGCACCCATGGTTCCGACCACGTCGGCAAGACCTCCGACCAAGCCATCGCGGCCAATTCGGGTCGCCCCGCGCGCCACCAGGCGATCGCGGCGGAGAGCGCGCCGCGGGGGGCTTGTGCTCGCGTTTCGACGGAGAGACTCGACCACCAGCGCCCCGCCGCCAACGGTCGCCCGGCATCGAGCGCCATACGCATTTCGCGGAGGGCCGCCTGCTGGGCGGGCGGAGTGGCCCAATAGCGTCCAAACAACTCGCGCCGCGCTTGGGAATCCCCGATGGTTTCCCAACGCTCCATCAAGGCCGACGCGGCCGGATTGTGACTCTGCTGGTACTGCCGCTTGAGCTCAGACGGCAACATGTCGATGAGCCGCCAGGCTTCCTGCTTCGCCGACAGTCGCAACGTCTCGTCGAGGAGAAAATCCTCGGCCTGATCGACGACGAACTGCAACCGGGGAAGCGCCTGGGCCCCCTGTCCCATCGCGATGGCTTCGCGGGCCGCTTCGAGGGCTTCCGTGAGATCACGCGGAGCCCGCACGACCGGGGTGAGCGGGGCAACTCCGCCTTCGTCTTGCGCCGCGGCCGGGATGACGCCCACGAGCGCCAGAATCCAGCCGCCCCACACTGACCATCGTCCCCAACGCCCCACGCCTGGTGTCTCCTGCCACCCGCGACCCTCCGAACGCGACTCTCAGGATACCGGATCGCCAGTGGAAACACACGACGAGGGAAAGCACATGTCGACCGAAAAGTCGTAGGGTGCGTCTCGACGCACCACGCATTCCAAGTCATGCGTTGCGTCATGTCGCACCGTGCCTGAGCATTACGAGGCATGGTGCGTCGAGACGCACCCTACCTGCTCGGCAACAATCTCTTTGACGCGCGATCACAGCACCATCGTCGTGAGAGTCGCCGGGCCTTCCGCCGCGAAGGCTTCCACGCTCGCGGACGGGGCCGATTCCCGCTGCGGCAAGGTCATGGCTTCCGGGCGGGTCGCGGGGAAGCTCGTGTGCATGTCGCGGAACATGTCGAGCAGCCCATCCCGGAAGACGTTGCCGATCAGAATATCGGTCACCGCCCCCTTGTGTTGCGGGTAGAGCTTCAGGAACTGCGCGAAGTTGAACTCCTTCGTATAGAAGGCGTAGACCAGCCAGTGGAACATCTGTTTGCCGGTCGCATATTGCGGAAACCACGCCCCAAGTTGCGCCCCGGAAACGTCCCCCTGCACCAGTCCGGCATGAATCGCGTCGGCGACCATTTCGCCCGACTTGAGCGCCAGATAGACCCCCGACGAATAGACCGGATCGATGAACCCGGCGGCGTCGCCCACCAGCACCCAGCCATCCCCCGCCGGCTTGGTCGCCGAGTAGGAGAAGTCCTTGGTCGTGAAAAAATCATGGACCCGTTCGGCCTGCTCGAGCCGCTTCTGCAAGCCGGGACAGCGGGCGACCTCCTGGAGGTAGACCTGCTCGGGAGTGCCGCGCGACTTGTCGAAGATGTACTCCATGTCGCCGGTCACGCCGATGCTCACGACGTTGTCGGGGAGCGGGATGTACCAGAACCAACTGTTCTTGTCCTGCGTGCTGAGGATCAGCGTCGCCCCTTCGTCGCGCTCGCCCGGATCGCGATACGCGTTCCGCCAGTAGGTCCAGATGGTCCCCTTCTTGAGTCGCGGATCGGGCTGCTTGAGGCCCAGCCGATGCATCAGGAACGCCGAGACTCCGGTGGCGTCGACGACGACCCGGGAGCGAATCTCCCGCACGTCGAAGGTCTCCTGCGTCTCGTAGAGTTTGACGCGGACCCCGACCGCGCGGCCCTCCTCGAACACGACATCCAGGACGTGGGCATGGCTCCGGACGACCGCCCCTTTCGCGATTGCGTTGTCGATGAGCATGCGATCGAACTCGCCCCGCTCGACCTGCCATGTGATCGAGGATTCATGCGACTTGTACTCATCGAAGTAAAACGGGGCCGATTCTTTCCCGTTTTCGGAGACGAACTGCACGCTGTACTTGCGTGGAAAGGCGGTCGCCTTCAGTTGGTCGAGCACGCCCAGCCGCTCAAGCGTCCAATAGGTGTCGGGGATTAGCGACTCGCCGACGTGGAACCGCGGCACCTGCTGTCGTTCGAGGATCAGGACCGAATGGCCTTGTTCGGCGAGGAGCGCGGCGACGGTCGCCCCGGCAGGGCCACCACCCAGGATCACGACGTCGTACTGGTCGGCGATAGTCGGATGGACTTGGGGACGGAAGGGGTGACGAGTTTGGATCATGACGACCTCCGGACCATGAAACCTGTTCAAACAGATGTTAGGGAGTCCGGACCGTATCGTCCACCCGAAAAATGTGGACTCCTGAGGGAATCCCTGGGAAAGCTTTCCCGGGGATTCAGGGTGTCAACGGACTCGAAATCTCGAGCAGATCGACCGCCGGCTGATGATTACAGAAGATCGTCGCCAGCCGGCCATACGTGACGCCGCCGACCGGCATCTTGAGGATTTCCGCGAGACCCGGCCCTGCCGTGAACTGGAGAATCGCCCCCAAGTCGATATGCCGCAGCACATTATGCAGAATCAGCACACGCCCAAGCGGCGTCTGCCCCGCCACGATCTCCCGCCGGACTTCCGGCGTGACATATTGAAAGTGGAACCGCACGATCCCGAATTGCACCGGCACCTCGGTCCCGTGCTTGTAGAGGACGATTTTCCGGACATACAGGTCCCCGGTTTCCCGCGCGGCGAGGACCCGTACGTCGACCGTCGCGTGATGGTACTCCTCCATCGCGATCGTCATGTGATGATCGTGGACAAGCATCGTCTTATAAGGCTCGGGCGTCGCCGCCGAGGGGACATGCTCGACCCGCTCGAACAACGGCGGTCCTTCGGGGAACAGCTCGGTCAACGCCCGGAGTTCGTCATGCGGATTCACGTGAGACGTCCTTGTTCTGCGGACGAGCTTTCCATCGAAATATTGGCGACACTTTGGCCTGTGGGGCAAATCTGAAATCCGAAGCACGAATCCAGAAAACATGCTCAATACATGCCGTTTTCCGTTTCGGAATTTGGATTTCCTTCGGATTTCGGATTTCGTGCTTTCCCACGCCAGCCAGCATGCCGCAGTTCGTGACTCATCCCGTCACGGCACCTGCACCTGAATTTCGTTCCCGACGACGCGGACCGGGTACGTTTCGTTCTTCGTCTTCGATTTCGGATTGTCCATCCACAACCCATCCTTGATGCAGAACCGCCAGGCGTGCCACGGGCAGATGACCTGATCCCCTTCCAGAAACCCTTCGCCCAGCGATGCCCCCATATGCGGGCAGGTGTCGTTGATCGCGAAGTATTCGCCGTTCTTCAGGAAGACCGCGACCAACGTTTGTCCTACTTGAAAGGTCCGGCCTTCCCCCTCGGGAATCTGACCGACCAAGGCGACCTTGCTGAACTCCGCCATCCCGCCACCAACTCCATGAACAACCTGGCGTGCCGTTGATCACGGACAGGTCCGTGACATCACCGTATCTTACCCCGCCGCCCTTGCACCGGGCAGGAACTTGCCCCGGTTGCTTGTCAGAGGCCCGGGGAAGGCCTTCCCTGGACGTCCACCGTCTGATCAGCACTCAACCGACCGGATGAAACTCCAGCCAGACGTAATCATCGGGCAAATCCGGCCCAGCGGCGAATTCCAGATGGATCACGCGGCGATGCGCCGCACACCCCGGTTGCGAACGGGGCGAGGCATGGTCGATCAGCGGGCGCATCACCCACACGTCGCCCCGCGCGGCGAGCAACTCGACGACCTCCCCGGATGGTCCCGGTCGGTGACTCCCCGCGACGACGCTGAGCGGCCCGTTCTCGGCGGTTGACGGATCGAGATGAATCCGCAACGACACCATCCGTTCGAGAACCTCCCCCGGCGGCTCGCAATGCCACAAGTCGGCTTTTCGGCGGGGAGGCGAGTAGCGGGGACTGAGGTTCGTCGGCGGGCGAATGACGATCGAGCGGTCTTTGTGCCAGGGGACCGCCCAACTCTGTGACGGGGGCTTGTCGAACAAGAGACCGCGCACCAGTCCCGCGCGCGGGCCCAAAACATCCCGTACGAAAGCGACCAGCGTCGGAGTCCGCCACCACGTCAGGACGGCGGGACAGATCCGCAGCAGGTCGCGGGCCGCGTAGACCTCGGTCTCTGCCGTCCGCACCGCCGCCTGCGGGGCCGCGCAAGCCCGCGCCAACTCGGCGGCCATCCATGCCGTTTGATCATCCGTGAAGACGGCGGGTAAGCGGGCGTAGCCCCACGTCAGCAGATGGGCAACGGGGTCGATGATGGACTTCCTCTCGATTGGAAGAGGTTTCAATCCGCGCGGAAGCCCAGGCAACGCGTTCCCTGGGCTTCCATCAAACGGTGATCGTCCGCGCCCGCGCGACGATCGGCCACGTCTCCGTCGCGATGCCGTCACGGACAACCCACGCCGCCTGATGGACCGCCATCGTCGGACAGATGTGCCGGGGAATCGCGTAGAGCACATCGCCCGGCAGCAGCCCCTCTGTCGCGGTCTCGAGCACGAGATGCTCCTCGCTGTGCCGGATGAATTTCGTCACGTCAAGATTGAGGAATGTCGCGCGCGGCCATGGCATCTCGGCGGCGACCGCCTTATGCCCCAAGTCGACGCAGACCCGGTTCGGACCCGGCAGACTGATGACCCGCGTGAGCAGCACGGCGGCGTTCAGGAAGTCGAGATCGGGACACGCCTCCGCCTGGCCGGTATCCCACAACACCGTCGTCCCACACCCGACCTCCACGTCGGCATGCCCGCCGAATTGCGGAAAGGTCGGCGTCCCCGACGCAATGACTTTCGGCACCGGATACCCCGCCGCGATCAACTCTTCCTTCAGCCGCCACACGGACGCGAAGACCTCGGCGACGCTCGCCTGAAGCGCCGCGAGGTCGGTATTCACCAGTTGCCCGTCATAGGCATGCAATCCCGCGGGCTTGATGCCGGGAGCGGCACAAATCTGACGATACAACGCCGCCGCGGCATGCCCCGCGACGATCCCTGTCCGCTCCATCCCGACGTTTAGGTCGAGATAAACGTGCGCGGACACGCCGGCGGCGGTCGCCGCGGCGCTCAGCGCGGCGAGGGATGCGGGATGATCGACCACCGTCGAGAACCGCGTCTCCGGAAAGGCCGTGATCAATCGAAGGAACCGTCCGACATTCGGCCCCACCAGCGGATACGCCAGCAGGACATCGCGGCCCCCGGCGGCGGCGGTCATTTCCGCTTCCGCGATCGTCGCCGTCTTGAACTTCGTGATCCCCAGCTCAAGCTTCAACCGCACCACCTGCGGCAGCTTGTGGGTCTTCACATGCGGCCGCAACCGCTCGACTCCGCCGGCGAGTCGAATCATCCGCTCAAGGTTCTCGCGAATCCGGTCGGGGTACAACAAGATTGTCGGCGAGGGGATCTCGGCGGCGTTGGCGACGGTGTACCAGGCGGACATACGGGGCGTTCCAAAACGACATCAAGGGCGCGCTGGGGCTCGTGATTGTCTCGCTCGGAGGACTGGTCGGGCAAGTGGGTTTGGGCCGTGGTCTTTCCCGAGTCCTCATATCGAAAAGTTTGCGGTGTGCCGGCGTCCATCCAGGTGGCGAGATCCCGCCCGCGGTCGTATCCAAAGCCGCGGCGGTCCACCAGCCATAACGCCAGATGGAAAAGCAGCAGACTCACGCCGCCCGTGATCCACGGCATGAGCAACAACCCCCATAACCCTGAATGAATGGTGCCGCGCAGCCACTCGCTCACCATCACGACGGGAAAGACGAACAGCATCAGGCCGCCGCACCAGCCGAGCAGCTCCGAAATCGCGCGGACTACTCCGCCAAGCGGAGAACAGCCAGACAAGCCGAGCCGTTCGGTCTCGTGGGTCCACATCGGCTTGATGAACATTCCGATCACGATTCGTCACCACATCTCGCGGCTCATGGCGATGTCACGGGTTCAGATGCTTCATCAGGAACTCCGCGCGCAGGCGGCTGCCGTACTCCGACTCCGCCGCGCCGTGCCCCTCGTTGACCAGCGGCATGAACTCGAACGGTTTGCCGGCCCGTTGCAACGCCCCGACGACCTGGAACGTGCTCGCCGGATCGACGTTGGTGTCGAGTTCCCCCACGATCAGCAGCAAGGCTCCTTGAAGCCGGTGGGCGCCATCACGATTCGACGCTTGGGCATAAGCCTCCCCCACCGGCCAACCGAGCCATTGCTCGTTCCACCAGATCTTGTCCATGCGATTGTCGTGGCAACCGCAATCGGAGACGGCGACCTTGTAGAACTCGTGATGATCGAGGAGCGCCCGCATCGCCGATTGGCCCCCCGCGCTCCCGCCATAGATGCCGACCCGGCTCAGGTCCATCCATGGTCGGCCCTTCGCCGCCGCGTTCAGCCACGCGATCCGATCGGGAAACCCGGCGTCTTGCAGATTCCGCCAACAGACGTCGTGAAACGCCTTCCCCCGATGGTTCGTCCCCATCCCGTCGATCTGCACGATCACGAAACCCAATTCGGCGAGCGTCTCTTGCCGGGGCAACCGACCGAACGTCTTCGGCACGAAGGCCCCATGCGGCCCCGCGTAAATCTGTTCGACGACCGGGTACCGTTTCGCCGGGTCGAAATGCGACGGCTTGATGAGGATGCCATGGATCGGCGTCGTTCCATCACGTCCCGGGGCGACGAACCGCTCGGGCGGCCGCCAACCAGTCTCGTAGAGCGCCGTCGCATCGGCGGTCTCCAGCGTGGCGATCAACCCGCCGTCACGACCACGGCGCAGTTCATGGACCGGCGGCTGGTCGACCCGCGACCAGCGAGCGACGAACGACTCCCGATCGGGCGCGAACTCGATCCGGTGATCACCATCCCCCGCCGTCAGTTGCACGAAGTCGGATCCATCGAAATTGACCCGACAGAGATGCCGGTGATACGGATCCTCGTTGGGTCGCAGGCCACTCGCGAGGAACCAGAGCTCGCGCCGGGTCGCGTCGACATGGAGCACCTCGCGGACGGGCCAGTCGCCGGCGGTGACCCGCCCTTTCACCGCCCCCGTCGCGACGTCGTACAAGTAGACATGGCACCAGCCATCGCGTTCGCTCATCCACAACAGTTCGCCGGTGTCAGGGAGCCAGTGTCGCCAGGTTTTTTGCGTGTAATCAATAAATGTCGCGCTGGTCTCTTCGACGACGACCCGCGCCGCTCCGGTTTCGGCATGGACCGCGAGAATGCGATACCGCTGATGCCCCCGCTCGTTGTGGTCGAAATAGCACTCCGACCCATCGGGGGCCCAAGTCACGTCGATCGCGTGGTCCTCGGTGAATGGGTTGGGATCGAGGTCGTTTGCGACCTCGATCACCCGCGGCCCCTCCTCGGTGACGCGGACCAGCACCAGACTCGGCTGCGGCAACGGATCGCCCGGTTTCCGATAGGGAAACGTCTTCAGGACCGGTTGCTCCTGAGCGCGCGGCGACGACTCGACGATCGTGACTCGCCGCGCGGGGACCTCCTCGGCTCGACTGACGACGCAGGTCCGCGAGTCGGGGGACCACTGCGGGCGACCTCGCATGGGCCGCCGCGCTTCATCGCCGACCATCAACATCGTCGTGACGTCCGCGAGCACGTCACGCCATTCCAGCCGCCCGTCGACGATCGACAGCTCCCAGCGACCATCGGGCGATTGTTCCGGCGCGAGGGCCGGCTGCGGGCCGTCGGCCCCTGGGGTTCCCCGTCCATCGATCTCAATCGTGCCCGGCGTGTCGGGGGCCTCCACGATCGCCAGCCGTTCGCCCGTGGGGGTCGCAATCAGCCAGACATGCCCGCCGAAGGTGTGTTGTCGACGTTCGGCTCCGGGGGCGAGCGATCCATACGAGCGTGATTCCCCACGCTCATTGATCCAGAACAACTCGACGGGCGTTTCCCGCCGATTGAGAAACGTAAGCTCGGTCTCTTCCCCGGTCCGGCGTGAAGTCTGCCAAATGGTGGACGCCGCCGATGTGGTCAACGCCGGGACGGGCGGCAGTCCCAGGACGCGCAAATCGGCCCCGGTCCGCCGCGCCCCGGTCGCGACCTCGACGTGGACATACTCCATCGTCCCGGGCCCGGTCCGCACGCGATACCACAGCGCCCGGCCTCCTTCGAGCCACTGCGGCGACACCTGATCCCGAACGACCCGATTCTCACCCCGCCGCACGAACTCGCGCGCCGCCTCGTAACGATCCGGCTCGGTCGCCAGGGTTACCGCGCCGTGCACCCCGATCACGATCGCCGACACAACCCGCTGGGCCCAACCCCTCGACACCATCCGCCGATCCCCGATCAAAGCCCCGAGCGGCACCGCTTGCCTCTCCGAAGTCCCCGAAATCTACGGCGGGGAACATCTCCT
>CAYRVS010000143.1:0-13826 GCA_964427725.1 uncultured Planctomycetaceae bacterium
CCGATGAGGCGTCCCCCAAGTAGGGTGCGTCTTGACGCGTCACGAGTGATAAGTTCGTGATCGCAGGTGGCGCCCGTTGCCCGCCTTCGGGCGGCCGGGGTTGCGTGAGCGGCAAGGGCCCATTGACTCGATGCCCGAAGGTGTCTCCGCAGGTCCAGCCCATGAGTCTGCGGCTGCGCCGCTCAGATAGACCTCCGGTCAACTTGGGCCACTCGCGACGACGAGCGTCCAGGCGGATCACGGCGCAAGCATCGATCCCCGGGGATTACGACGCCAGCACTACGCCAACGTGTCCGCTTGGGCGATCGCGCGGACTGCGACCCGCATGGGTCCACTTCCCGCTCACGCGAACCAGAGGATCTCGGCGGAAACCAACTCCCAATCTTCGCGGAATTCGAAGAGCAGCAGTTCGGCAATGTGGTATGTCTTGCCGTTCGTGCTGATCACGACGCAGAACGCCCGGTCGGCCGACACGCGGATGGGCTGCGACACTTCCGCTCGAAACTCAATGGTCGGCGTGGTCGGGAAGACGCCGCTGACGTCGGCCCCTTCGTCAATGCGCGCGAGGAGTTGGTCAATCCCGCAGCCCGTCGACCAGCGTCGTGCGGGTTGCTCCTGCGCGGCGATGATCCGCGTGAGCTTGGGGTGAGGAAGCCGCAGTAGCTCACTTACCGACGAGAGATCGTGTTCGTCCAACGCGAGCGGTTTCGACACCACGCGGATCGGCAGCTCGCTCTCGGAAGGTTCTCGGGGGGGCCGATCGGGTCCGTTCGCGAAGCAGTGTGTCAGCCCCAACCGTAGGATGCGGCAGAATTCGGCGTCGGTCAGACGTGGCGGGTTCCGGACGACCCGCTGTGGATTGGGATCGGTCGGGGGTTGCTCGGGCGTCGGCTGACAACCGAAAACGACAATCGCCACGCCGGTCATCAGCACTTGCCGGATGACGTGACGGGCGATGTCGTTGGGTCTGATCATGCCTCGTGGCTCATGTCGTTCCGCCGCGACACGCGGCGGCTCTTACACTCCGGCAGCGGTCGCCGCGAACGCAGTCCAAACCGCCGCATGTCGCGGCGGAGAGACCCTGCGGGACTACCGACGACCACCGCCCCGACCGCCACCGAAGGAGCGACCACCGCCGCCGCCGAGGCTGCCGCCACCCCCGAAGTTTCCGCCACCCATCGAGCGGCCCCCACCGCTGATGCTGGGGGCACTGCCGCCGCGGAAGCCTCCGCCGCCGAAGTTCCCTCCGCCGTTGAAGCTGGGGGCGCTACCACCACGGAAGCCCCCGCCCCCCAGATTCGGGGTGTTGAAGCTCGGCGTGTTGAAGCCCGAGCCGCCGGAGGGCTGCAAGCGCGGGGCGGGGGTCGACGAGCCACGGAACTGGCCGCTTCCCAACGGCCCCGATCCCGGATTCCCCGAGCCGAAATTGCTGGTCCCCAGCCGACTATTCCCCAATTGCCCCGAGCCGAGCGAACCGCCGCCAAGCGTGCTGTTCCCGAGTTGTCCCGGCAGCGTCCCGCCGGTCCCGAGCCGCGAACCCGTCCCGCCGGTGCCATTCAGTCGCGAACCAAGATTCGACGAGCCGCCGTTGAAACTCGCGGTCCCCCCACCATTCAGAGCCCCACCGGCGTTGGGAGACAGCGGGCCGTAACCCCCGAAACGCGCCCCCAGACCACTTGTCGGCGTGCCAGTTCCAGTCGCACCCGTTCCACCCGCACCGAGGTTCGCGCGAAGTCCGCTCCCGGTGCCGTTGACGTTCCCCGCGGCGTTGTTCGAGAAGAGATTCGAGCGCGGCGTCGCCGAATTGAGCGCGGTCTGGTTGCCGCCCGTTTGGCTGCGTGACCACAGGCCTTGCCCGGTCCCTTGCCCGTTCACCCCCGAAAGTCGGTCGGCCGCGCCGTTCCCCAGCCCGGTGCGGTTGGCCGCATTGGTCGCGAAACTGTTCACGCCGTTGTTGGGATTGTTGGGGGTGAAGTTGACGTCGAGATTGCCGTTCTGGAAGGTCGAGTTGAAGGTCCCGCCGCGGCCTTGATCGCCGGTGATGTTGGTCGAGCCGTTGTAGCTGCCGTTGCCGCCGCCGGCGTAGACGCCGCTGCCGGTGTGGTCAACCGTCACCCCGCCGCGAACACCGTCGAGCGTGCTGGTGGTCGAGCGATTCCAACCGTACGTCCCGTTGGCGTAGGCGACGAGCGAACCTTGCCCGCTATGCGTGGCGAGGGCGCTAATGCCGCTGTTCCCGTTGATCACGCCGGCGGCTTGGGTATGCCACGACGCCGCGTTGCCGACGACCGTCGCCGAGCCGTTGACCCAGCCCGAGGCGGTCCCCCCTCGGCCCCCCGAGCCCTGCGCCGCGACCGTTCCCGCCGCGCCGAAGAACGTGGTGTTACCGACCGTGGTCTTGCCGGCGAGCCCCGCGCCTGCGAGGTTCAGCGTTTTGCCGTTGGCGAAGTTGAGCGTCGCCGCCCCTTGCCCCGCGCCGAACGCGGTGATGCCGTTGTTGTAGCGGACCGACTGGCTCCACGCCGAGAAGTTCCCGACCCCGTTCGGCCCGTAAAACTGACCAGCGGAAGCGCCATTGCGATAGAGGGCCCCGTAGGGACCGACGCCGTAGTTCGCGGCAACCTGCGCGGCTCCCCGCGGGCCGTAGTAGTTGTTCCACGTCGACCACGCATACGGATTCGGGTACGCCCCGTAGAATCCTGGATAGCCGTAGCCATACCAGCCCGGATAACCCCACGGGCGGAAGGCGTAGGGGGAGATCCAGGGGGCGTAGCCATAACCCCACGGATAGTAGTAAGGACCGTTCGCGAGATAGATGATCCCCAGCGTCAACCGCGTCACCTGCCGAAGAATCGCTCCCGGGTAGTAAGGATAGCCGTAGTATGGATAGCCCCCGTAATAGCTGTTCGGCAGGCCATAGGTGTAATAACCGTAGCAGGGATAGCCCGTCCCCGCATAGACCCCGTTGTTCGCATAAAGCAGATTCGTCTGCGGGGCATACAGCGCCGCGTTCGGATCGGCGGTCGGCGACAACTCATTCGCCTGGGCCTGCAACACGGCGGCCTGCGCGCGAAGTTTGCGGATCGCTTCGACCACGTCTTCCGGCTGCCGCCGCACCGCGAGTCCCAACCGCGACATCAACAGCAGGTTGGTGTTGAGCTCCTTCAAGACTTCGGGATGCTGCTCCATCAGGGTCTTCACCGCGGCGGGGAGCCCATCCCCCAAAACCTTCGCCAACTCGGGCGACTCTTTCCCCTCCAACAGATTCACCCCTTGGCGAATCGCGGCGGGTTGCTGCACCGCATCCAGAATGGCGTCCAGGACCGCGTCGGGCTGGCTGGCGATCGGCGCGACCAAGGCCTCCAACTCCGACGCCGACAGTTTCGGAATCGACGCCGTATCGACCGCCGCGGCTTGAATCGCCTCATCGGTCGCGGGCAACGGAGCCGGGGGGACGGCGGCGGTCGACGTCGCGGGTTCCGCGGTCGTGGCGCGCGGCTGAATTGTCACCGTCTTCCCGGCGGGTTCCGAGGTCGGCTCCGTCGCGGCGGGGAGGGCCGTTGGTTCGTCCGGCGGAGTGAGCGTCGGCTGGGCGAACCCGGGCCCCGCGAGCAGACCGAACGAGCACAACGTCGTGCCCAACAGCTTGGCGAGGCGAGACGACGGCCGTGTTGGCGACGGTGTCGAATTGCTGAATGGAACCCCGGCGCCCGAGGTCCGTGCGATGTGCAGGAGTGAACGCTTCATGATGCCACACCCACTTTCCGACGAGAAGGATTTCGCGGCGGTTCCCGCCACACGGCTGCCCCGGCCGCGAAACCCTGCTTGCATTGTAAATCGTCCCCGCGAGATCACAATTCGCGATTTGGTTGCCGAGGGACGAGTCTCCGGTTTTTCAGGGGCGACGTGAACAGCCGCGCGAGTCGTCTGGGAGCGCCCAAAGCCCCAAATCAACGCCGAGACGGGCTGACGATGTCACGTTCCAAAAGAAAATTGTCGCGCCTGATTCGGTCGGGGACAAATTTCCGGAATCGGGCCCATCGGACTGATCTCGGCCCATGATGGCGGAGGGAGCTCCGGCACGAGACCATGCGGGTCGCTGACGTCGTCATGCACGCTGGTTGTCCATCGACACTTGGGCCCTCATCAGCGAGCCCAAGACACGGCGGGCTGACGCTGCGCCGCTCGTTGATGGGACGTCAGCTCGGGTCCGACACCGCTTACAGCGACGGAGCGGGCACTTCTTGCAGCCGTGCGCTGCATTGGTCGTGAATTTGGGCCGCCACTTGGTTCGGGTTGTACCCCCCCGGCAGGCGGACCAGCGGTTTGCCGTATGACCGGCAGAAATCCTGGACTTCCCCATACGAGTGGCTTGACCAGCGAATCGCCAGCAGCACCATCGCCACTTCGGGCCTGGCGACGTACGGCTCGAACCCCGACACCGATTCATGGGCGCGGGTGTCGATCCAGATCAGTTCCGACAGCTTGAAGGCCCGTTCCAAGGCCTCGGCGGCGTGCGGCCTGCGGTCCCCGCCGATGATGATCGCCGCTTTCCCCGCCAGCATGTCGGCGACTTCGGCAACGTGCGGCGAAACCTCAAGTTCCGCTTCGTTCTTATCCCCTTCCGCCGGGAGAGTGCTGACGTAACGGTCGATTTCCCGCATCGTCAATTGGAACCCCTTCGGCATCACCGCCATCTCGGGAAGCCGGTCGGCGTAGCCGATGAGCAGATCCCGGAGTTCGACGCTGCTGGGCTGCAACCCTTCGTCGACCAGGGTGTTGACGTCTTCGGCGATCAGCCCCCACATCGCCGCGAGTTCCGGGCCGTCCTGCTCGGGCAACGTGGTCAACTTATGCTTGATGCGTCCCAGCAGTTTCTTGCGGTTCTGGAACTTCTTGTGGCCCGATTCCCAGACCGTCTCGTAGTTCGCGATCCGCTGCTTCAGGTCGATCCAACGATCGGGGTCGGCGGGATCGTCGAGCCGCATGTACCGCCGGATGAAGATTTGCCGGTCCATCGCCACCGATTTCAGCCAGCCGAAAACGCGGGCCTGATCGTGATCGGTCGGGGGCCCATCAATCCGGGCGACGCAGATTCGCAGCGAGGACTGCGCCTCGGCAACGAGGTCGACCGCCCGTTCAAAATATTCGGTTCCGTCGTCCCCGTCTTCGAGAATCCGACGAATGAGCGCGACGGCGTCACCGAGCGCCTCGAAGCACCCCGCCAACGTGATCCACGCATGCGGTATGGTGGGGTTGGGCGCCGTCGGGTGCGACATCCACAGGAAGCAATCGGGGAGTTGCTTCGCCTGCCAGATCAGCTCGCGATCCTTCGGTTCAACCTCCGCGCGGAAGTCGCCCCCGTGATCGACCAGCCTTCTTCGTTGATCGGCCCAGCGACAGGCCTCCGCCTTCAGCCGACACCGCGTCTCGATCATCGGGAGTTCGGCGTCGGTGGTCGGTAGCCATTTCACGAACGGCCGTTTGGGAGCGACCGGAGCATCGTGGTCTTCAGGCCACTCGGGACCGGTTTCCGCCTCCAACTCCCGCCGAGTCGGCGTTTCCGGCGGGGGGACGAGGCCACCGGCGATCCGAACTTGCTCGGGACGAGTGGGCCGATGACCGATCGGCACAATCGGTGCGACCGCGACAACCCGACTCTTGGCGGGGGCGGTCGAACCGCCGTTGGTCGCGGGCACAGTCGCCGAGGACACGACGACGGCGGGCTCTTCCGAGGGGGGCGAGTGAGGTTCATCCCTCCGCGACGATTCGCGGAGTACGGCGACCTCCTCCTTCAGTGATTTCAGTTCTTGACTAAGCTCGTCTATCCGCTGGGTCAGCCCGGATAGTTCCTGCACGGCGGCGGTCAAAAACTGAGTCAGCTCGTGTGTCATGGTGCAAATTCCAAGGGACTTAATCAGAACTTAGCAATTCATCTTAGCGGACACCAAGGAAACGTCGAAGCGTTTGCCTGTTCATCGGTTGGTGGAAAATCGCTGTGCGCCGGGCATGTACGCATTCGCCACCTGACGTTTCCGGTCGATGTTTTGGGTCCGTTCCGCGATGAACGGCACGGGTGTTCACCTCCCCAAAACCATCGATCTGCCGTCCGGGACCACGGGAAATCCCGGCATGCGATTCCAGCGGCGGCCCGCTAGACTGAGTCAATCATCAGACTGGCGATCACGATTTTCGCCGAGCCGACCTGTCACTTCCTTCAGCCGAAACCGCATGCATGGTTGCCGTCGCTCCGTTCCGTGGCTGGCGTTACGACTTGGCCCAGGTCGGCGACCTCTCGGATGTCTGCTGCCCCCCCTACGACGTCATCGATCCCGCGATGCAGGGAGCCCTTTACAAACAGCACCCCTGCAACGTGATCCGGCTGGAACTCAATCGTCCCGAGCCGGGCGATGCGGACCCGGGTGACAAGTACCGTCGGGCCGCCCATTTCTGGAAGCATTGGCGGCTCGACGGAGTTCTTCGACAAGACCCGGAAGAGACCCTGTATGTCTACCACCAGACCTTCCACTGGGAGGGCGTCGAGTACACGCGGAAAGGCTTTCTCGGCCGGTTACGGTTGGAGCCCTTCGGAACCGGGCAAATCTTCCCGCACGAAGCGACCCTGTCCGGACCGAAGGCCGATCGATTGGCCTTGTTCCACGCATGTCGGGCGAACCTGTCGCCCATTTTCGGGTTGTATCCCGATCCAACCCTGGGGCTTCAGCGTCAACTCGACGATGCCTGCATCCCCTTGACGCCGCTGCTGGCGACCGACCCCTTGGGTGTGGCGCATCGTCTCTGGCCCGTCACCGATCGCGCGATCATTTCGGCGGTCCGCGAGGGAATGCGGGACAAGCCCGTCTTCATCGCGGACGGCCATCATCGTTACGAAACCGGCCTCAACTATCAACGGGAATTGGCGGCGAACGGGGAATTGACCGATCCGCACGCCCCCCCGAATTTTACGATGATGAACTTTGTCGGCATGCAAGACCCCGGGTTGCAGATCCTTCCGACCCATCGGCTCCTCCAAACCACCGCGACCCTCACGACCCAAGAATTGAAACACGCCCTCGAAGGGCCGTTCCACCTCGAGTTCATGGGCCTCGGCGAACAAGGGGCCCGCGACACTTGGGAACTGATCGCCGCCGAGGGGACGCAGTCCGCCTTCGGCTTCGGGTCGGCAGCCGATCGCGGCTGGCTTTATGCCCGACTGATCGACGATCGCCGGATGCCGGAGCTTTCCGGGTCGCACACCGCCGACTGGCAGAGCCTTGCGGTCAGCCGGTTGCATAAGTTGGTCCTCGAGCATCTGCTCCCCAGGCGTTTTCCGGAGTTGGCCGCCACTTCGCCGACGTGCCAGTACGTCCATCGGGTCGACGAAGTGGTGACGGCGCTCCATGGCGGAGCGGCCCAACTCGGCTGCCTGATTCCTCCCGCGACGATCGAGCATGTCGAATTGATCGCCGGTCATCGCGAGACGATGCCTCCCAAGAGCACCTACTTTTACCCCAAGCTGCTCACGGGACTCGTCTTCCACGCCCTCGATTGACACGCCGCATGAATCGTCGATGATCACATCGGGGTTTTGGTGGGCGGTCCCGTCCGCGGACCTCGTCCCCGCGACGTCGATCCGCATGGTCCCGTTTCCAAGGAGTTTCTTGGCATGGCACGAAAGAAAGCCTTCAAGCGGGCGGACCTCAAGCCGGGCGAAGTCCTCTGCAGTTACTGCACCGCCAAATGTTGCCGCTACTACGCCCTCCCGATCGACACCCCCACCACCTGGGAGGACTTCGAGCATCTCCGCTGGTTCGTGATGCATGGCCGCACCGCCCTCTTCGTCGACGACGGCACGTGGTATCTCCTGGTCTATGGCGACTGCGAGAACCTCCGCGACGATTACCTGTGCGGCATCTACGAAACCCGCCCCCAAATCTGCCGCGATTACTCCGCCGACAACTGCGAGTTCGACAACGACGGCTGCTACGACAAGTACTTCGAATCGGCCGATCAGGTCTGGGAATACGCCGAAGCCCTCCTCCCGCCGCGGCACAAACCCGCCAAGAAATCCGCCCCCGGCGGGACGAACTTGCCACAACTCCCCGTCATCAGCGTGTAGTAATCCGGCTGACACTCAGCCGGGGCAGATGCTCCGGCCCTGGGTTCGTCCGGTGTGATGGTCAGGAAACACACCATACAGAGCGAGGGGCACCCGCCCCTCGCGTTCCAAATTGACGCTGAAACGCCCCCGCATCACCCCCTCCAGCGAAGATCGGCCCCCGCCGTGTCCGAGAAACGGATCGAACCCCGCGTCCTCAAGGGGTTCCGCGATTACCTTCCCGCGACGATGCTCGTCCGCGAACGTCTCATGGAGACCGCCCGCCGCGTCTTTCGGAGCTACGGCTTCAGCCCCATCGACACCCCCGCCCTCGAATTCGCCGAGATCCTCCTCGGCAAAGGGGGGGACGAATCGGACAAACAGCTCTTCCGTTTTCGTGATTCGGGCGATCGCGATGTCGCGCTGCGGTTCGACCTGACGGTCCCCCTCGCCCGCTTCGCCGCGCTCCACGCCGCGCATCTCGGCACCCCCTTCAAGCGCTATCATTTGGGGACCGTCTGGCGCGGCGAGAACACCCAGAAGGGCCGCTACCGCGAGTTCATGCAATGCGACTTCGACACGATCGGCACGTCATCGCCCGCCGCCGATCTCGAAACGCTGCTGGTCATTCACGACCTGCTGGTCGCCCTCGGCTTTGACCGATTCACCATCCGCGTCAACAACCGGATGGTCTTGAACGGCCTGCTGACCGCGCTGGAGCTGACCGACAAAACCGTCGGCGTGCTGCGGTCGCTCGACAAGCTCGCCAAGATCGGCGTCGAGCATGTCGCGCGGGAACTGGTCGACAAGGTCGGGTTGACCATGCCCCAAGCCGAGCAGGTTCTGCGGATCGCGCGGCCCGACGCGACCCTCGAAGAACTCGCCGCCGCCGTTGCAGGTAATGAGCTGGGAATGACCGGCGTCGAGCGATTGCGGACCATGTTCGGCACCGCGACCGCCGCGGGCATCCCGGCGGAGCGGCTGGTTCTCGACGTGTCGATCGCCCGCGGCCTCGACTATTACACCGGCACCATCTTTGAAACCTTCCTCGGCGACCTCCCGGGCATCGGCAGTATTTGTTCCGGCGGCCGCTACGACGATCTCGCGGGCCTCTTCACGAAGGAGAAACTCCCCGGCGTCGGCGCGAGTCTGGGACTCGACCGTCTCCTCGCGGCGATGGAGGAACTGCAACTCCTCGGCGAGACCGCGACCCCCGCGCAAGTCCTGATCGCCTATTTCGACGCGCAGCACCTCGCCGACTACCACCGCCTGGCGCGCGAACTTCGCGCGCAGGGCCTGGGGGTCGAGGTCTATCCCGAGCCTGTCAAGCTGGGCAAGCAGTTGCAATACGCCGACCGCAAAGGCCACCGCTACGCGATCATCGCCGGCTCCCAGGAATTCGCCGCCGGCCTATGGCAGGTGAAGAATCTGCGCGCGGGAACCGCCGATCAGGTCGCGACCGGCGATCTGGTCGGTGCCTTGACGAGCACGCCGGAGTAGATCGCATTCCATTCGCTTCCCCTTGAAATTGAGCGACGCCGTGAGCCCGTCGGCGGGCCTGACCCCCGACGGGCGTTTGGGAGCCGTGGGCTCAAGAGCCGCGGGCTCAAGAACGGGAGCATTCCGCCGTCGGCTGCGGTGGCCCGACTTTTCGCAGCCGGGGTCGCGATCGTGGACAGACTCCGCGTGTTGGCTGTGTGAGCCGCCCGGGGTTTACCGGCGTTCGGTCGGTCGATGTGTTGGCTGATGCCACGGTAGCCCGGCGTCCGAAGCGTGCCACTCGCGGGGTTCATGGTGGTCGATCGTCGAAGTCTTGTCGGCGCGTCGACAAGGGCCGTCTAGTGCTGCCCATCTCTCGGCCTATGGGAACGCGGAAGCGGCGGCCTCCCCTGGGGGGAACGTCCCACTCGAACGGTGAGTTCATCCACCACCAGCAACCTCTTGGGGGGGGGCGGTCGCTTGAGCTCGACAACACCACCTTGCCCGGGTCTGCGGCGGTCGCACGATATTCATGAAAGAGACGAAACCCGCCGAAAATGAGCTGACAGCCCCGGGATGCGACATCCTCGTCGCATCCCGCGACTTGCTCGCGATCTGCTCGGGGATGTGAGGCGGCCCTCTCCTCGACAGCGAGTCTCGCCACGTCCGCCATGGCTCATGAGGCGTTCGTAACCCGCGGCGCGGTGATCGTGAAGCAGGCAATTTCAGCGCGGTCCCTCAGCCCGCCCAGGGCCTTCGCTTGTTGGAAACTGGGGCCTTCGTGATGTGTCTAGTGACGAGAGCCAAGAGTCTAGTGCCAAGGAAAACCCCTGATTCTCACCGCATTTCTTGCTCTAGACTCTAGACACTCGACACTAGACCGGTCGAGTTGCTCTCCCAAAATGAAATCAGCGAAGGCCCTGCAGCCCGCCCGAGTGAACCCGGGCGGGCTGAGGTGTGTCGAATCTGCACGAAGCACGGACGGCCGCCTCACGCCGGCTGGAACTGGTCGAGCGCTTCGCGCAACCGGTTGCGGGCCGTGTGGAGTCGCCGCTTGATCGTGCCGACCGGGCTACGGAAGCGGTCGCTCATCTCGATCAGCGACTGGCCTTCGAAGTAGAAGGCCAGCAGCGTGTTCCGATCGATCGTCCGCAATTGTGACAACCCGCTGTGGACGGCGGCGGCCCGTTCGCCCGTCAGCAGGCTGTCGAGTGGTGTCGCCCCTGCCCCGTGCCGGGCCCCCAAGATCGTCGGATCCTGAGCTGTTTCCGGGGGCCGCCGAACCGCGCGGTTGATCGCCATCCGGACGGTGATCCGCTTCAACCAGCCGGCGAACCGCTCGGGTTCGCGCAACTGGTCGAGCTTCCGGTACGCCTGGATGAAGACGTCCTGCGTCAGTTCGAGGGCCTCGGTCCGATGCCGCAACCGCCGCAATGCGACGGCAAAAACGCTCGATTCAAACCGCGTCACCAACCGGCCGAACGCTTCACGATCGCCGGCCTGGGCCGCGGTCACAAGAGGGATCAGTTCCTCGGGTTCCATGGTGGGGTGTTCTCGGTCCGGCGGCGCGCGGGAAAGGCAAGCCGCGCGCCGCGAGGAAATCGAGCCGCGACCAGGCATGAACAAGCGTCGCATGACGGAGTCGATCCGTCGGCGGAAGCTTGCTCGGGGAACAATCGAAGGAGCGGGCGCCCAATCGAGTGGGGCGGCGACGAACCGTCAGTTCATCAGCCGTCACACGGGAGGCGCGACTCCCTCGACGCCGGTCGAGGCACGAGAGCGAATGTTCCAGACGATGGGGGCGCGGCCGAAGATCGGCCGGCCGGGCATCTCGCCCTAGCCGCACAAGCTGCGACCAAGGATCCAGCTCGCCCACAGAACGGGGGGCATCGCGGGGGCTGTCGGCCGCGGGCCTACGCGGCCCGGCTCGGTTCTGCCATAACCGGTTCCCGGTTTCGACAGCGAACCGCGCGACAGCGATCCCTCGCGCCAACCACGCTCGCGCAGGCGATCCGTCGTTAGCCCTGGATCGGAACACTTCGTGACTGCATGGGGATGCATCGCGGAAGCGCCGGCAGCGGCATTCGCCACGACGACGGCTTGGCCCGAGACGAAGCGGGCGAAAGCGTTGACGGTCGCGTTGTGAATGCGGTTGAACTGCTGCATGACGCACCTCCTGCGGAAATCCGCAGTCTTTCAGAGAACAGTGAGCAAGACGACCTGACGGTCTTTCTGCGAAATCGATCATCCCACTCGATGGAAGGGGCCCGGGGGGCCGCGAAACAACAACGCGACCGCTCCGCCCAGACCTCGGCTTCTATCACAGAGACGGCACGAACGTCAAAAAGGTTCACCGCCGTTTCGCGCGGTTCGGGAATTTTTTCCCAAATGATTCCGAGCGATGACCGAAAATGGTGTACGCATGGATATTTTCTGGGTCCGCGAGTGATTCCTAACGTGGTCACGCCTGATTTCTCGTGATCCACCACCCTCACTCACGCCGCGCGGCGGAGTTCGGCGGGAAGCGGCAGGATTTCCGTCGCGGCGGGGCAGCAACTCCGCCGATCCGTCCATAAACCCCGTTGGGCGCAGTGGATCCATTCCTCAGGCTCGAGCCGTTGTTCCGGGATCCGCCACCCGATCGCCCACAGATCGGGCTTCGAGGCTCTGCCGCTGAACCACCATTCCCTGGGACGTTGCAACGGCTGGGCGCTCCCGCTTCCGGGAAAGGCGGCGTAGTGCCTTCGCCAGCAGTCTTCGGAATGGGTTTGTCCCGGTTGAATGGCGACCAGCCGTAAGCAGCGGCCGCCGGGCTTGAGCGTGCCGAGGAGTTGGGCGGTGTGCCGCCGGGTGGTCGTTCCATACAGGTTTTCGGTCGGCGCGACCGCTTCGAGGATCAGGGTCAGGTCGTACCGTGGGCCCGCAGGGGGGGGCGAAGACCCGCGCCAGTGATGAAAGTCCGCCTTGGGAAACTGCTGTCGACCTTGAATCACGGCGTCAGGATCGCGACACCAGCCGGTCACATCGAACGCGAGATCGACCAACAGTTCGATGGCGTCGAGGGGGCGCACACCCACGACGAGGACGGCCGAACCCGGCGCGATCGGAGGCTGCGTCAGGAGCCGTCGCCACATCGCCGATGTCACGCGGTACCCGATGTCGGGTTGCGCGAGGGGAGCGGTCGCCACGTAGCGATGGACCCACATGGAGCTGATTCCCAACTCAACTGATCGCCGCTGTACGGGCCGCCGGGCGATCGGCGCGACGTCGGGGCGGAGTTGTAGGTCGGGAGCGCCAATGACGTCAATCACGATTGACGGGTGACACCGTCGTCGGGTCGGCGGCGACACTGGCGCGACACGAAGACGGAACGCGGCATACTCTTGCCGCTCTCGGCACACCTCCGGTAGAGTCCTCGTTCTGGCCGCGACGCCGGTTCGTCGCGGCTTCGCCATGTCCGTGCGACCGCAGGTGAATACCTCATCCATGTACGATGTCACCCTGATCCCCGGCGATGGGGTTGGCCCCGAAATCGCCGCCGCCACCCAGAAGTGTCTCGAAGCCACCGGCGTCAAGTTCCGCTGGGACGTCCAGGAATGCGGCATCGAGGTCATCGAGAAGGTCGGCAAGGTCCCCGATTCCGTCCTGCAATCGGTCCGTAAGAACAAGGTCGCCCTCAAGGCCCCCATCACCACCCCCATCGGCAAGGGCTTCCGCAGCGTCAATGTCTATCTGCGGCAGGAGCTCGGGCTTTATGCCTGCCTCCGTCCCTGCAAGACCTACAAGGGGGTCCGCTCGTACTTCTCGAACGTCGGCGTCGACCTCGTCGTCGTCCGGGAGAACACCGAAGACCTCTACGCCGGCGTCGAGTTCCAAGCCGGCCAACCCGTCACCGGCGAGTTGATCCAGTTCATCAACTCGAAGGCGACCGGGAAGAAGATCGGCACCGGCCTGACGACCACCGGCGTCAGCATCAAGCCGATGTCGGTCGAAGGGACCCGCAACATCGCCAACTTCGCGTTCGACTATGCCGTGAAGGCGGGCCGCAAGTCGGTCACCTCGGTCTGCAAGGCGAACATCATGAAGTTCACCGACGGCCTGTGGTACGACGAGACCCGCGCCGTCGCGACCGCCTACAACGCGAAGTACGAACAGCCCGAACTCGCCGTCCCCGCCGATCCCACCCTTGCGGGCCATGTGCCGGACGGCAGCCGCGTCCATTACATGGAACGGCTGATCGACAATATGT
>CAYRVS010000144.1:0-864 GCA_964427725.1 uncultured Planctomycetaceae bacterium
TCCCTCGCGGGTCGCAAACCCCACGAAATCACCGCCGCCGGCGTCGCCCGCACGTTTCAAAACATCCGCCTGTTTCCCGATCTCACGGTCCTCGACAACGTCCGCCTCGCCGGGCAATTGCGACATCCGCATGGATTGTTCGGCACGCTGCTGCGGACGCGCAGGCAACGCCATCAAGAACACGCTTTGGAGGATTTCTGCCGCCGGCTGCTGACGATCTTCGAACTGCAGGACGACGCGCGGCAGCTCGCCTCGTCTCTCAGCTACGGTCATCAGCGACGGTTGGAGATTGTGCGGGCGCTCGCCACGCGGCCGCGCGTCCTGCTGCTCGATGAACCGGCGGCGGGGATGAATCCGCAAGAGAAAACAGAATTGGCGCGGGCCATCCGCCAGATTCGGGCGGACTTCGGCGTCGCGATTCTGCTGATCGAACATGACATGGGGCTGGTGATGGAGATCTGCGAACGGATCGTGGTCCTCGATCACGGTCAGACGATCGCCGAGGGGTCGCCGGAAGAGATTCAGTCCAACCCGCAGGTCATCGCCGCGTACCTGGGGGATCCCGACCCCACTTGAAGCTCGTGTTGGTTCCTGCGGAGATTCGCAAGGCAACACGCGACCGGAAATCTTTCGCCATGAGTCTGCTTGAAATCGACAATCTCGCGGTCTCGTACGGCTCGATCGCCGCGCTGCAGGGGATTTCCCTGACGATCGAACCGGGCGAAGTCGTCACGCTCATCGGCGGCAACGGCGCGGGAAAGTCGACGACCCTGCGGACGATTTCGGGGTTGTTGTCCCCCCGTGCCGGCGGCATCCGTTTCGACGGCGCGTCGCTGGTCGGGCTCGCCCCGCACCGGATCACGC
>CAYRVS010000144.1:874-5948 GCA_964427725.1 uncultured Planctomycetaceae bacterium
CATGTCCCCGAAGGCCGCGGCATCTTCGCGAACCTGACGGCCGCCGAGAACCTGCAACTGGGGGCGTATGGTCGTCACGATCACGCCGCGATTCAGGCCGACCGCGACCGGGCCCTCACGCTCTTTCCTCGCGTCAAAGAGCGGCTGCAACAACCCGCGGGGACGCTGTCCGGGGGCGAACAGCAAATGGTGGCGATCGCGCGGGCGCTCCTCGCGCGGCCGCGGTTGTTGATGCTCGACGAACCGTCGCTGGGACTGGCCCCGCAGATCGTCAAGACGATCTTTCAGGTGATCCGCGAGATCAATCAGGCGGGGACGACGATTCTTCTGGTCGAACAAAACGCGATGCAGGCGTTGAAGGTCGCCCACCGGGCGTATGTCCTGGAAGTCGGCCGGATCCTGATGAGCGGCCCCGCCGCCGAACTTGCCCACAGCGACGAAGTCCGCAAAGCCTACCTCGGCGGACATTGAATTCGCTCGAAACGGATAGGGAATTCGCTCGAAGCCGAGGGGCGACGCCGACGGGCGACGTCCCCTCGGCCTAATCCTCCCGCGTCGTCAACCGCTCCGCGTCCCGCCCGCTGAAGTGAAAGAACAACCCCGGGTGGAGCAGATATTCGCAGCAGGTCGACGTCACCAGCCCGCCCAGAATCACCGTCGCCACCGGGTAGAGGATTTCCTTCCCGGGTTGATGCCCTCCCAGCACCAGCGGCACGAGGGCGATTCCCGCCGTCAGCGCGGTCATCAACACGGGGGCGAGCCGCTCGAGCGAACCGCGGACCACCATCGCGGGGGTGAAGCCTTCCCCTTCGTGCCGCATCAGTTGCAGGTAATGCGATACCAGCAGAATTCCGTTGCGCGCGGCGATCCCTCCGAGCGAGATGAAGCCGACCAGCCCGGCGATCGACAGCGATTGCCCCGTCAGCCACAGCGCCACCACGCCCCCGATGAACGCCGTCGGCAAGGCGAGCATGATCTGCAGCACGATCCGCGTGGAGGGAAACAGCGAATACAGCACGAGAAAGATGCCGACGAGGGATAACAGACTCAGTCCCAGAATCCGCCGCGTCGCTTCCTGCTGCGCTTCGAACTGTCCGCCGTACTCGACGAAGAACCCTTCGGGGAGTTTCACGTCACGGGCGATCGTCGTCTGAATGTCCCGGACGACGCTTCCCAGATCGCGATCGGTGGTGTTGCCGCGGATCGTGATCCGCCGGCGGACCCGTTCCCGGCTGATCGTGCTCGGCCCCGCCCCTTCGACGACGCGCGCCACCGTCGCGAGCGGAATCTGTCCACCATGCGGCAACGGGACCGCCAACCGTCCCAGTAAGTCACGATCGGTTCGATAAGGATCGGCGAGCCGCAGCACCAGATCGAAACTCCGCTGCCCTTGGACCACCGTCGAAACGACCTTCCCGTTGAGCGCCGTTTCGAGAAACTCGTTGAGATCCCCCACTTGCAGGCCATGCGCGGCGAGTTGTTCCCGCCGTAGCTCCACGCGCAATTGCGGGATCAGTTGTTGCGGCTCGACGACCGGCGGCGCGAGCCCGGGAATCGGCTCGATCGCCCGCTTGATCTCTTCCGCGACGCGGCGCAGTTGATCGAGATCATCGCCATACACCTTGATCGCGATCTGGGCCGCGACCCCGGACAGCATATGGCTGATCAAATGGACCAGCGGCTGTTCGACTTCCGACTCAACCCCGGGAATCTCCGCCAGTTCCCGGCGGATCAAATCCAGCGTCGCCTCGCGCGACAACCCGCTGTCCGGGTTCATCGTGGCGATGATTTCGGTGACATGGACCCCTTCGGCGTGCTCGTCCAGTTCCGCGCGGCCGCTGCGGCGGACCCAGTGTCGTATCGGCCGATCGGGTTGCTCGGGGGTTTGTTCGTATTGCTTGAGGAGCGCGTCGACTTGCGCGCTGATCGCGTTCGAGGCTTCGAGCGACGACCCCGGGGGCAGAAACAGGTTGATTTGCGCCGCCCCTTCGTCGAATTGCGGCAGGAAGTTCGTTCCCAGCCGCGTCACCAACCACCCGCTCCCCGCGAGGGCGAGCCCCGTCAGCAGCAATAACCCACGCAGGCCCCAACGACTCAGGCTCAGCCGGACGATCGGCGTCACGCCCCGCTTGAGCCATCGCAAGAGGGGCGCGTCGTGCGCGCCATGCGCCACCCCTTTCGGCTTCAGCAACAAACTCCCCAGCACCGGCGTCACGGTCAGCGACACCAGCAGCGAGGCGAGAATCGACACGATGTACGCGATCGCCAGCGGCGTGAAGAGTCGGCCTTCGATCCCCGAGAGCGCGAAGATCGGCAGGAACACCAGAATCACGAGGATCGTCCCGTAGACGATCGCCCCGCGGACTTCCAGGCTGGCTTCGTAGATCACCGTCAAACTTGGGCGGGGTGTCAGCGCCGATGCATTGAGCAGCAGTCGTCGATGGACGTTTTCGATGTCGACGATCGCGTCATCGACCAATTCGCCCATCGCCACGGCGAGGCCCCCCAACGTCATCACGTTGATCGACATCCCCGTGAAGGAGAAGACCAGCCCGGTGATCACGATCGACAGCGGAATCGCCGTCAGCGTGATGAGGGTGATCCGCAGATTCAGCAGAAACAGAAACAGGACGATCACCACCAGGATCGCGCCGTCGCGCAGCGCCTCCAGGACGTTGTCGACCCCCCGATCGATGAATTCGCGGTGCTGATAGATTTCCTCGTGAATCACGAGGCCCCGCGGCAAACTGCCGCTCAGCTCGCGCGCCGCCGCGAGAATCTCTTCCGTCAGGCGGCGCGTATCGGCCTCGGGCTGTTTGGTGATCGCCAGCACCACCGCCGGTTCGCCGTTCACCGAACTGTCCCCGCGCGGCAGTTGCGGCGCCGCGCGAATCTCGGCGAATTCCCGCAGCAGAATCGACCGCGTCCCGGTCTCCTTGACCACCGCCGTCGCCAAATCCTCCAACTGATTGACGCGCCCGATCCCGCGGATCAGAAATTCGCGCGGGCCCTGCACCAGATAACCCCCGATGGCGTTCCCGTTCGCGCGGGTCAGCGCCCGTTCCACCTCGGGCAACGTTACCCCCAGCGAGGCCATCCGCGGCGGATCGACCAGCACCTGATACTGTTTGCGGCCACCCCCCATCACGATGACCTGCGCGACCCCGGGGATCGTCAACAACCGTGGTCGCACGACCCAATCGGCGAGCGTTCGCAGTTCCATCGGCGGCGTCACTGCAGGATCGCTGGTCAGCCCCAGAAAGACGATCTGTCCCATGATCGAACTGATCGGCGCGAGTTCCGGTTCGACGCCCGCCGGCAGACGTTCGCGGACGGCGGCCAACCGTTCGTTGATCACCTGCCGGGCCCGGTAGACATCGGCCGACCAACCGAACTCGGCGTAAACCACCGACAACCCGACCGTCGACGTGCTGCGCACCGCCTCGACCCCCGCCGCGCCGTTCAGCGCCGTCTCCAGCGGCAGCGTCACCAGCGTCTCGACCTCCTCCGGCGCGAGACCGTGGCATTCGGTCATCACCGTGACCCGCGGTCGGGTGAGATTCGGAAAGATGTCGATCGGCAGGCCGAGCATCAGTTGCGTGCCATAGGCCAGCGTCGCCGCCGCCAGACACACGATCAACAACCGATTCTGAAGCGAAAACCGCAGCAGGAAATTCATGCGACGAGGCCGTTCACAGAGGGGGCGATGGCGGGGACGTCGGCGACATCAATGGGCATGGTCATGACCATGCCCCCCAGCGCCCGCCCCCTGCTGTTGTTGCCAAGCCAATTGGAGTTGGTAGGCCTGATTGAGCGCGATCTCGTCCCCGGGGAACAGGCCGCCGTCGTAGCGCAAGGCGGTCTCCCGCGGATTTCGCGCGGCGACCACCACCGGCACCCGTTCCATCAATCGTCCGTTCGAGCGGAAGACGAATGCCGCGGAACCGACCTCCACAACCCCCTCCGTCGGCACGACGAAGACCTCGTCGAGTTGCTCCTGCGGCAACAGCAATGTCACTTTCTGCCCCGGTTTGAACCGCCACGAGCGGTAGACCACGCCGTTGTCGCCGACGGTGTCGCGCAGCACTTCATTGCGGATCGGCACATAGAACCGCACGGTCCGCGTCTCCGCGTCCAACGTGTTGTCGATGTAGCGGATCCGCAGTGCCTCCCGAGTCAGCGGTGGATCCTGCTCCACATCGAAGACCGCCGTCAGGCGTCGACCATCGGCGAGCGCCGCCGCGATCCGCGCGTCGTCGCGCTCGAAGGCATGCCCTTCCAGATAGAGTTCGGTGTGCTCGGCGAGATCGCACAACGGCGCGCCCGACGCCACCAGGCTTCCCGGGAAGATTTCGAGTCGTTCCAACGTGTAGACCGCGTCGCCATGGGCATGGTCGGCGGCGGCCGGGTTGGGTTCCGCGAGCGCGGTCGGCACGACCGCCGGATGCTCGTGACCGTGAACCGCCGGATCTTCCGGCGGAGGCTCTTTGCCGGGGACATGGATCGTGAATTCCCGCAGCAATTGACGATGGGCGACGATCTCGTTGATCTGCGCCGCGGACAAGCCTCGCACCAGCAGTTCTTGGATCTGCACGAGTTTCAGGGCTTCCAACCGGCGTTGCTCGTACTCCTTTTCAATCTTGCTGCGCGCGGGAATCGAACCGTTCTCGACCAGCGGGGCGATCCGCGCGAGCTCGGCCTCGACCAACTCCGTTTCCTTCAGCGTCTGCAACAGGTTGGCCTGCGCGGTGGCGAGCAAGTCCCCTGTCGGCCGCAGATCGATCAACGGATCCCCCGGCCGTACGACCTGCCCCGGGAAGGCGTGAATCTTGGTCACGACACCGGGGATCATCGTCGTCACCCGCCGCTCACAGTGTCCGGGTTGCTCGACCACCGTTCCCGGGACGACCAGCGGCTGCGTGTAGGTCCCCAGTAGCACCGTCCCCAGTTTGAGCCGCAAATTGGCCCGCGCCGCGTCGGTGAGACGGACCATTTCCGGTTCGGCGGCGGAACCATGGGCCGCCCCATGATCGTCGTGCGTGTCCGCGCGCCCGTCGTCGTGTCCGGCGTGTTC
>CAYRVS010000144.1:5958-13767 GCA_964427725.1 uncultured Planctomycetaceae bacterium
CCTCATGCCCGGTGTTGATGGCGGTCGACCCCGCGCCGCGCGATGAGCGCCACCATGGTCGCCAAGTCTCACGGGTTCCCCAGCCCAAGGCGACGGCGGCGGTAAGCCCCACCAGGCCACCTAGCATCCACTTGTGTTGTCGTGTCATGAGCCCATGCTCCCGAGAATGAATTCCGCCTGTCGAATGAGGATGCCATGCTTGGTGCCGATCCGCCGCAGGCGTGCATCAATGGTCATGATCATGACCATCGTTCGATGTGGTCAGCGAGAGCGGCGCCGCGTACGCCCGCCCCGCGATTCGTAACGATAATCGCCCGCCGTGATCGGCATGCTCCAGACTGTGAACCAGGCTGCCGCTCACCACGGAAAACTCGGCGCTGCCTCCGCTGGTTGTGCCCGACGAAGGGACGGCGGCCAGCCGATACTGCTTCGGCTTTCCGGAATGCTTCAGATTGATGACGATCTCGGGACTCTCGATGGCGACGGGCTCGCGAGCCGCCGCATCAAGCAGCGTCACAGTCAGTCGCCGTTCCCGCGCGTCGATCGTGATGCGGGCGTGATATTCCTCGTCACCAAGAACGATCACATGCTGAACGGAAGGGGTCGGGGTGTCCGCCGCGTGCGCGACCATCGCGCAGATCAAGCCGCCGAAGCACCACCAAACCGGGATGGCGCGCATGGGCATCCTTTCGGAAAGATCCTTCAACCCAAGTGGGGAGGCGTGAAGCGTCGCATGCCGCGATCCAGCGCATGCGGACAACATCTCGCGATCAGAACACCTCCGCCGAGTCATCGACGCGAAGGTTCCACGAGCGGACGAAGAGCCGGCGGTTAAATCCGCCAGACGCCGAGAAAGGCGCGATTTTGAGAAGACGCGCTGTCGGGACCGGCGCGAACCGTGGCCTCAGTCACGGCGACCAGTCGAGGCGAGCCAACGCACGAATCGGAGTCCATCGTGAACCACGTGACCGTGAGCTGCGTCAGCCAGGCGGAATTCCCCGAACCAGTGCTCACATAAGGCTGCGCCGCGGCGCAGTAATGCTCCCGCTCATGCTCGCCGGGGGTCAGCGGCCGACCATGATCGTGGTCGCCATGTTGATGCGGGGCGTGCCAGCAGCCTGGGGCGGCGTGGCGATGGCCGTGGCTCGCATCGGTGTGATCGTTCCGCGCGAGATGCCGCTCATCCATGTCATGCGACCGCGATTCCGCCGCATAATCGACGCAGTGCTGGAGACCATGATACGGCATGGCCCACAACGCGACGCAAACGGCGGAAATCACCCAGATACGCATCCATCTCCCTCAGACGTCATTATCGGCAATCGGCACGAGGGGTCAAGAGGCATCCATGCAACCCACTCACCGCAGATGCCCAGGGAAGGCCTTCCCTGGGCATCCTCTGAGTTCTCACCGAGGTCGCGCCGCTCACTTCCGCCGCGATTTTCCCGCCGGCGCGGCTTGGCGCTGCTCATCCGGGGGGATGTCCGGATAGACGATGCACTCGAGCTCCCCGCTGGGGAGCTTGGTCACGTCGACCGTGTCTCCATCCGCCACCTCGACCGCGCATTGCGTCTGGATGATCAGCATCTCCTGACCTTGCGCGACGCCGCTGTCGATCGTCACGCTGGGTGAACGGCCGTCATGCGTGACGGTCACCTTCCCGCCATTCCCCGCCACATCGAGCGCGAAACTGTCCAATGCGATCCCGAAATCATCCACCCGAAAGTCGGTCGGTAACGCGGCGTTGTTGGTGAACCGCACACGGTAAGTCTTCGGCCCGATGCACCCCACGGAGGTCACGACCAGCAGACACGACAACAGACACAGGCCCCGACGCATGGCTAATCCTCGCTGCGACACTATCCAAAACGGCATGAACACAAGACCGTTTGTCTGTGGCAACGTAACCCCCGCCGAAGCCCTCCCGCAAGAGGCGCGCGCAGCGATCAGCAAAATCGCCCGAGCCGCGGCAGCACAATCGTTAGATCGAGAACCAGTGGACGGTGGACAGTTCATGGTGGGCAGTGGCATGACTTGGCCGCGGCTTACCGACGGACTTTACGACCCGCGGCCCCTTCAGTACCGATCCGGCGCGAGCAGCCCAAGATCGATGCTCGGCGGCTCCCCCGTCACCAACTCCGCCACCAGTCGTCCGCTGATCGGGCCCAAACTCAGGCCCATCATCGCATGCCCCGTCGCGATCACGAGGTTGCGGCAACGGGTCGTCCGTCCAAGATAGGGCAACCCATCCGGGGCGCACGGCCGCAGCCCGACCCACGGCGTGATCCCGGCGAAGTCGCTCTCATGGAAGGCCGGGAAATAGTCGCAGAACGACCGGACGATCCCCCGCACCCGGCGGGGCTCCACCTGCTCGTTCGTGCCCGAAAGCTCCATCGTCCCGCCGACCCGTAAGGTCGACCCCATCGGCGTGATGGCGATCCGCCCTTCCACCCCCAGCGAACACAACCGCGGAAGCTGCCGCGGTTCCTCGAGCGTCAGGCTGTAGCCTTTGCCCGCCTGCATCGGGAGTTTCAGCGACAACGCCGCCGACAGCTCCGGCGACCACGCTCCGCCCGCCAGCACCACCTGATCGGCCTCGATCAATTCCTCGGCCGTGCGCACCACCCGCCAAGTCCCCTGCTCGAGCGTGGGGGGCAGCACTTCGGCGTTCCAGACGAACCGGCAGCCACGTTCGATCAACCGGCGTTCCAATCCCGCCATGAGCAGTCGCGGCGACAGATGGCAGTCTTGCGGAAACAACACCCCGCCGACGACATTCAGCGACACCCCGGGGTCAAGCCGCGTGAGTTGGGCTTGATCCAACAGTTCGGCGGGCATCCCCAGTTTCCGCGACGCTTCGACCGCCCGGGCCTCTTCGTGCCACGCCGCCTCGGTGCGACAGAGCATGATCAGCCCGCGCTGCACCAGCCCGAACTCGTTCCCCCACGCCGCGGCGAGTTCGCCGTACAGCGCTCGGCTCCCCAGATGGAGCTCCCGCAGCACCGGGGCGGCCCGCGCCACGTGCTCGGCGGTCGCGGCCCGCCAAAAGCGATAACCCCACGTCAGCAGCTCCCACGACAGTCGCGGTCGAATGTAGAACGGCGATTCGGGATTCCGCATCCATTTGAGCCCCTGCCACACCATGCCCGGCGCGGCGAGGGGCACGGTATGGCTCGGGACGATCATCCCCGCGTTGCCGAACGAGCAGCCGTCGCGCTGCGGACCATGACGGTCGATCACCGTCACCGACAGGCCCCGCTCGAGGCACGACCACGCCGAGCACAACCCAATGACGCCGCCGCCGATGATGACCACCCGTGGGGGCATAAGGGATCAGCTACCGAAAACTGTCGGGACAAGATGCCCAGGGAAGGCCTTCCATGGGCGTCACATCAGAATCCTCACCCCGCCAGGAAGGCTTCCAATCGGTCGATCCCCGCCGCCAGCAGCTCGAGATTCGTCGCGAACGACAGTCGCGCGTAGCCTTCCGCCCCGAAGGCGTCCCCCGTCACCAACGCGACGTGGGCCTCTTCCAGCAGCGCGCTGCAGAAGTCGGTCGCGTTGTGGACGACGCGGCCCCCGCCGAGCTTCCTGCCGAACCGGCTCGACACGTTGAAAAAGACGTAAAACGCCCCGCCCGGGTCGGCGAACGTGATGCCGTACTTCTCACGCAGCGCGCGGAAGCGGTCGACGCAATAGTCGCGACGGCGTTCGAACTCGACCCGCATCGCCTCGACGCTTTCCTGCGGTCCATCCAGCGCCGCGACCGCCGCGTACTGGCTGATGCTGCACGGGTTCGAGGTCTCCTGGCTTTGCAGGTTGTCCATCGCCTTGATGACCGCGGCGGGGCCGATCGCCCAGCCGATCCGCCAGCCGGTCATCGCATACGCCTTGCTGACCCCGCTGACCAGAATCGTCCGCTGCGCGACCTCTTCCCCGAAACTCGCGAAGCAGCGGAACGTCGAGCGGCCGTAGATCAGCTTCTCATAAATTTCGTCGGACAGGACCGGCACGTCCTTTTCGACCGCGACCCGGGCCAAGCCCTCCAACTGCTCCGGCGCGTACGCCGCGCCCGTCGGGTTGCAGGGATTGTTGAGCATCATCAGCTTCGTCCGCGGCGTGACGGCGGCGGCGAACCGCTCGGGACTCAGCGTGAACCCGCTGGCTTCGGTCGTCGGCACCAGGACCGCTTTCGCCCCCGTCAATTCGACCAGCGCGCCGTAGCTGACCCAATACGGGGTGGGGATGATGACTTCATCGCCGGGGCCACAGAGTGCGGTGATGACGTTATGAATCGAATGCTTCGCGCCCGACGAGATCAGCACCTGATTCGGTTTGTAGGCAAGGCCGTAGTCGCGCTGGTAGAGCCGACAGACCGCTTCCTTCAGTTCGATGATCCCCCCCGACGCCGTGTAGAGCGCGTGCGCCGCCTCCATCGCCGCGACCGCCGCCTGGCGGATGTGCTGCGGCGTGTTGAAATCGGGTTCGCCGAGCGTGAAGTCGTAGACCGTGATCCCTTTCGATTTCAGCGCCTTGGCTTGGGCCGCCGCGGCGATCGTGGCGGAGGGCTTCAGGGTCTGACACGCGGGCGAAAGGCGGTACTCGGGCACGATGAGGCGATCCAGCTCGAACCAGGGCGAAGCATGCCGGCGACCATCACGCGATCGACGGCGAGTTTCGCGAGGAATTGTCGGAAGCCCGGGAGTGAAGCGTCAAGAGTCGGGTTCGCGGGACATGGAGCCTTCGCGCGAGAATTCCAAGCCCGTCACGGAGACTTGTCAGGTCATCAAGCCTCGTCCGTGACGACTCATGGCGCAGGTTGAGCAGCCTCGCAACGACCCCCTGAGTGGGTGATTCTGGCCCTTTTTCCTGGCGTGTTCGCCTGACCTCACGATTTCCCCAAACCTTGACCCCTTCACTTGCCGATCAACTCGGTGATTTTCGGCTTGATCCCTACGATCGTTACAAACCATCCAGGTTGCCAGTGGTGATTCGGGGGTCAGATGGCCAGTGCAACCTCGACCGTAGGGGAGTGTCGCGAGGACTTACGCCGTCGCGACACCCGCGGGCCGTCGTCACTTGGGTTGAATCGAAACGTGGTAAAGCATGAATTTCCAGAGATTTCTGCTTGACCGATCGATCCAAAGCCGATAATCCTTACACACACGCCTGGGCGTTAAGTCCGCGGAGGTTGTCTTCAGCGGGCTGTCCAGTGTCGCGTTTTTCGGTTGTCGCTCTCCTTCGGGTGCCAAAGAGCGATGACAGTTCAGGGAACCGGGCGCCCGTCCATCCCTGGGAAGGAGCCTCGATCATGGCCGAAGAAACGAAGAAGACCCCCGCGAAGAAGCCCGCCGCCAAGACCGCGAAGCCGGCCGCCAAGGCGACCAAGTCGCCGAAGGCGAAGCCCGCCGCCGCCAAGAAGCCCGCCGCGAAGCCGGCGGCCGCCAAGGCGACCAAGTCGTCCAAGGCCAAGCCCGCCGCCAAGAAGCCTGCCGCGAAGTAACCCTTCCGGCTCGGCTGCTCCGCCCCGTCTCGGCGGAAGCCTTGCGCCGTACTTCACACCGGTCGAGGTTCCACCTCGGCCGGTGTTCGTTTTCGCCGGCAGGAATCACGTACGGCCCCGTGGCATCAAGGAGCGGCGCGGCGTCAGCCCGCCGTGCGATGAGCGGTCAAGCGTCGTATGTCAAGGGGCGTAGGTTGAAGGTCAAAAACTCGCCACGCTCATACTTCTTCTGATCATTGACCATCGACCCTCCACCATCGAACGGTTCCCCGCGGCGGGCAGACGCCGCGCCGCTCGTTATGGGGCAGGCGGCTTCAACCTACACCGCGCCATCGTGTCGGAATTCGTGGAAGTGCAGATACTCCCAGTGGCGATACAGCGGCGACTCCTTCACCAAGAGGGAGTGTGGCCCCAATGCCTCGACCTTTCCCTGCCGCAGCAGAATGATGTCATCGGCCCGCCGCAGTGACGACAACCGTTGCGGCAGGAAGAGCACGGTCCGACCGGCGACGATCCGGTCGTACGTGTCGTCGAGCAATTGCTTGGTGTCGTCGTCGAGCCCTTCCGGTTCTTCGATGATCAGCAGCGACGGCTTCCGTAGCAGCGCCCGCGCGAGCGATAGCCGGAATCGTTGGCCAATGTCGAGTTGCGATTCCTGCCCCTCCAGGTCGGTCTCGTATCCTTGAGGCAACCGGCTGATGAAGTTGTGCGCCCGGGCCTGCTTCGCCGCTTCGGTCGCCTGCGTCAGCGTGATCTCCGGTTGGCCGGCCCGGATGTTGTCGAGGATCGACCCGGGCAACAACGGGTCGTTTGCGGAAACGACCAGCGTCTCGGCGCGGATCGATTCCAGCGTTCCCCACGCGATGTCTTCGCCGTCGAACAGCACGCGCCCCGATTGCGGTTCGATGAACCGCGGCAACAGGTAGGCGAACGCCTTGGCTTCGAGCGGATCGAGACTCACCACCGCATAGGTGCGACCCGCCGTCAACGGCAGTTCGATCCGATCGAGCAGTTTCCGCCCGCCAAGGGGCTGGTAGCTGACATCCAGCAGATGCAGCGATTTCGTCAACGGCTGCACGAACTTGGCCCCCACCGCCTGACTCACCGTGGGGAGCCGATCGAGGAACCGCCAGATCTTGTCGGCGGCGAGCGACACCTCCCGATAGGCGCGCGGGATGAGTTGCAGCCGGCGGACGATGACGATCGCCGTGAGAAACGCCGCGAGGAAGACGGCGGCCCCGGCGGGGGTCACTTCGCCGGAAAGGACTTTCGCCCCCAACACGAACAGCAGAAACGCCGCGAGCGCTACGCAGGCCAAGCTGACGACGAGCCGCAGCCACAGCGGGTCGTCCTGCACGCGATGTTGCACGCGGACCGCTTCGGTGTACCGCTGCAACCGCGTCTGGAATTCGGTCAGTTCGAGGTTCTCCATGCCGTAGCCGCGCAGCAGCTTCGCCCCCAGCAGCGTCCCGGCAAGCGAACCGAGTTGCCGCTCGGCCCGGTCGGCGGCTTGGGCACGGGTCTTGTCGACCGACTGCTGACCACGCGAGATCAGATACCATCCCAGAATCGACAACAAGCCCCATTGCGTGGTGAGTAGCGCGTCGACGCTGAACGCGGCGACCGCCAGGAAGACCAGTTCCCACGGGTACCGCGAACCGCGCATCAGGAAATCGTAGAGTCCCAAGCGGACGCGGTCGGTCTCTTGACGGAACAGGGTCTGCGCGTCGCGGGCCGTCGAATCGTCGAGGTCTTCCGTCGCCAGCCGCATCGCCTGCCGATGGAGTTGCCGCCGCAACCGGGTCGACACTTCCAGGCCCGCTTCCCGGCAGGCCAACCGCAATTGCGTCAGGCAGACGACCCGCAGCACCCACACGACGGCCAACGCCATCAGCAGCGCGAGCAGCGCCGTGAGGTTTTGTTGCAGGACCGGGAACCGGCGGTAGGCGGCGCTCAGCCAACCGCCCCACCAGGTATTACGGGTCCGCCAGACAGCGGGCAGAATCCCATGGTCCTCCACGCGATAGAGCACCACCTCGGCGGCCGCTGCCGGTTCCTCGGCGTCTGGTACCGGTGCGAAGAAGTCGGGGCCCGACGTCGCCACCGGCGCGGTGGATGCGTCCGTGGGCGGAGTCGCCGCGGCCTCGTCAGATGCCGTTCCCGCGCGGTTTGTCTCGGGATTCGCTTCGTTGGCCGGAGCGGGTGTGGCGGCCGGCATGGCGGAGGCTGGATCCGTCGCTTCCGCCGCCGAGCGAGCTGGTCCCGCGTCTTTCGGCGCAGCCGACTCCTCGACGGCGGGCGCTTGC